>NZ_BAAJXA010000002.1:0-417546 GCF_057537855.1 Streptomyces diversicolor | reverse complement strand
CTGCTCTTCTGATGCGACTGATGCGACTTGTGTGCCGCGTTGTGACGTGATTTCCGGGCCGGCTTCGGCCGGGGCTCGTGGAGCGACCGGTCACTCGTAGATGTAGACCGGCACCATGCCCGAGCTGAGGCTGCCGATCGCGGAGAAGGCGGCCGGGGTCAGGTCGAGGACTCTGTTGGTGCGGCAGGAGCCGTTGCAGCAGGTCGACTCGCCGCAGAAGCTCTTGGTGCGCGGGCCGCAGTCGGCGAGCGTGACGCACACCGTGGCGCCCGAGCACTGGTGGCGGACGTTCACGACGGCGCCGCAGCCGCGCCGCGGCATGTTCTCGCCGCACAGGTCGGGCCGGGTGATGTCCCAGCAGGCCGAGGAGAGGTTGGGCCAGGCCGCCATGTTCTTGGCGGACTGGCAGGTGCCGCAGGCGCCGGTTCCGGCGCTGCCGCACGAGCCCCAGGCGTTGCCGCAGCAGAACCAGGTCGCTTCGCCCGCCCAGAGCGAGGTCGATCCGCAGGCCATGTCTGTTCCCTTTCGAGTGGGCACGGGCCGTGAAGGAGGCGCGTGCGTGTCCTGTTCATGACAAACGAACGACCGGTAGAGGCCGCTCGGAACGCTGTGCTTCGTGGTCGCCGGAACAGCCGCCGGAACAGGCCGCGGCCCGCGTCTCGCGGGCGGCGGAGTCCGTCGCGTGCGGTGCCGTGCGACCGGGTGCGGTACGCGCTGTGCCGTAGGGCGTCGGATGGGACGGCGGTGCGGGCGGAGCGGGGAGCACAGCCATGATGCCGAGTTCTACGCGCGTCCGGAAGTGGGCGTGCGCGGCCAATCCGCTCGGGCCCGGCGGCGGCCGGGGCGCGGCCGGGCCACGCGGACCTCTCAGCGGGCCCGGCCGCAGGGTGAGAGCAACGTTCCCGGGCGGTCACCCGGCGCCACAGACCGGAAACGCGCCCTTCCTACCTTCGGGAGTCGGCAGCCGCCCGCCTTCGGGAGTCGGCAGCCGCCCGTCACCGCCGGGCACCACGCACCCCCCGCTCACCCCACCGAGCCCCCCAACCGCCCGACCCCCTGGCACCCGATCCCCGTAACAACCGATCCCCCCAGCAACTGATCCCGCAGCCCCTGAATCCCGTAACACCCGATCCCCGCAGCACCCTGGAGGCGTCATGACAGCCACTGGTACGGCCCCCGCACCGAGCGGTGGGCAAGGCCGCTGGATCCAGGACTGGGACCCCGAGGACGAGACCTTCTGGCGGACGACCGGCGAGCGGATCGCCCGGCGCAACCTGTACTTCTCCGTGCTCTGCGAGCACATCGGCTTCTCGATCTGGACCCTGTGGTCCGTGCTGGTGCTCTTCATGGGCCCGGAGTACGGCCTGACCCCGGCCGACAAGTTCCTGCTGACGTCCGTGGTCACGCTGGTCGGCGCGGTCGTGCGGGTGCCGTACACCTTCGCCGTCGCGCTGTTCGGCGGGCGGAACTGGACGATCGTCTCCGCCGGCCTGCTGCTGGTCCCGACCATCGCCGCGTTCGCCGTGATGGAGCCGGGCACGTCCTTCGCCACCTTCCTGGGGATCGGCCTGCTGGCCGGCATCGGCGGCGGGAACTTCGCCTCCTCCATGACCAACATCAACGCCTTCTTCCCGCTGCGGCACAAGGGCTGGGCGCTCGGGCTCAACGCGGGCGGCGGAAACGTCGGCGTGCCCGTCATCCAGCTCGTCGCCCTCGCGATCATCGGGGCCGGCGGCGGGCCGCGGGTGCTGCTCGGGGTCTACATCCCGCTGATCGTCGTCGCGGCCGTCCTCGCCGCCGTCTTCATGGACAACCTCGCCACCGTGAAGAACGACACCGGGGCCGCCCGGGACGCCGCGAAGGACGGGCACACCTGGATCATGTCCTTCCTCTACGTCGGCACGTTCGGGTCGTTCATCGGCTACAGCTTCGCCTTCGGGCAGGTGCTGACCACCCAGTTCGGCCGTACGCCGCTACAGGCCGCCTACCTCACCTTCATCGGGCCGCTGCTCGGCTCGCTGGTACGGCCCCTGGGCGGCCGGCTCGCCGACCGGTACGGCGGCGCCCGCATCACCCTGTGGACCTATGTGGCCATGGCGGCGGCCACCGCCGTGCTCGTCGTCGCCAGTCTGCGGGAGTCGCTGGCGCTGTTCGTCGTCGTGTTCGTCGTCCTGTTCGCGGTCACCGGGCTCGGCAACGGCTCGACGTACAAGATGATCCCCGGCATCTTCCAGGCCAAGGCGCTGGCCGCGGGGCTGACCGGCGAGGAGGCCGCGCGCCACGGGCGGCGGCTGTCCGGGGCGTCCATGGGGCTCATCGGGGCGGTCGGCGCGCTCGGCGGGGTCGGCATCAACCTCGCCTTCCGGCAGTCGTTCCTCACCTCCGGCTCCGGCACCGGCGCGTTCGTCGCCTTCCTCGCCTTCTACGCCGTCTGCTTCGCGGTCACCTGGGCCGTATACCTTCGCCGGCCGTCCGCCGTGGCCGCGACCGAGGCGGCCACCGAGGCGAAACGGCAGCTCGGCTACGCCGAGGTGTGACGTAACACCGTCGACATCGAGCCGAACCGAGCCCGTCATGCGCCGTTGACAGGCTCGTTGGGTATACGGGTGCCGAATCGGTTGGACCAGCCGGATCGGCACCGCTGTCCGCTGTACGACGACTGGAGTGCGGGACGAGAGCCATGTACGACGAACAGCAGCGACCGGAACGCGGGCCCCTCGCGGGGTTCACCGTGGGCGTGACGGCCGCGCGCCGCGCCGACGAACTCGGGGCGCTGCTCCAGCGGCGCGGTGCCGTCGTCGTGCACGGGCCCGCCCTGCGCATCGTGCCCCTGGCCGACGACGGCGAACTGCTCGCCGCGACCAAGGAGATCATCGACCAGGCGCCCGACGTGGTGGTGGCCACCACCGCCATCGGCTTCCGCGGCTGGGTCGAGGCCGCCGACGGGTGGGGGCTCGGCGAGCCGCTGCTCGGGCGGCTGCGCGGCGTCGAACTGCTGGCGCGCGGGCCCAAGGTGAAGGGCGCGATCCGGGCCGCGGGGCTGACCGAGGAGTGGTCGCCGACCAGTGAGTCGATGGCCGAGGTCCTCGACCGGCTGCTGGAGGAGGGCGTGGCCGGGCGACGGGTCGCCGTGCAACTGCACGGGGAGCCGCTGCCCGGGTTCGTGGAGGCGCTGCGGGCCGGCGGAGCGGAGGTGCTTCCGGTGCCGGTGTACCGGTGGATGCCGCCGGAGGACATCGGCCCGGTGGACCGGTTGCTGGACGCGGCCCTGACCCGAGGACTGGACGCGCTCACCTTCACCAGCGCGCCCGCCGCCGCGTCGCTGCTGTCCCGGGCGGAGGAGCGGGGCCTGCTCGGCGAGTTGCTGGACGCCTTCCACCATGCCGTGCTGCCCGTGTGCGTCGGGCCGGTGACCGCGCTGCCGCTGGAGGCCCGCGGGGTGACCACCGTGCAGCCGGAACGCTTTCGGCTCGGGCCGCTCGTGCAGGTGCTGTGCCAGGAACTGCCGGGCCGGGCACGGGCGTTGCCGATCGCCGGGCACCGGGTGGAGATCCGGGGGCACGCGGTGCTGGTGGACGGGGAACTCCGGCCGGTGCCGCCGGCCGGGATGTCGCTGCTGCGGGTGCTGGCGCGGCGGCCGGGGTGGGTGGTCGCCCGGGCCGAACTGCTGCGGGCGCTGCCCGGCGCCGGGCGGGACGAGCACGCCGTGGAGACGGCGATGGCCCGGCTGCGTACGGCCCTGGGCACGCCCCGACTGATCCAGACGGTGGTCAAACGCGGCTACCGGCTGGCCCTGGACCCGGCGGCGGACGCGAAGTACGCCGACGGCTGACGGCTGTCGACCGCCCGCCCCGTGCCATCGGGGCGGGGCGTGCGGTCAGACCGGCCTCCGGTGCGCGTGGCCGTACAGCACGAGCGCACGCGTCAGGCAGGCCGTCGCCGCCGTCGACAGCAGCGCGCGGACCGCGTTCCACGCCACCCACGGGTCCTCGAAGCGGTCGCGCAGGGCGGCCGGGGTGCCCGCCGCCGCCAGGGCGTCGTTCAGGGGCACGTTGAAGGCGACCGTGACCAGGAAGGCGAGGGCGTAGGCCGCGAGGCCCGCCCGGGCCCAGCGGGCGGCCGGGGTGCGCCGCAGCTGCCACGCCGACACCGCCGTCAGCACGAGCGCCCCCATGAAGCTCAGGAAGAACACCGGGTTCTGGATCACCTCGTTGATGTTCCGCATGACCTCCACGAAGACGCGGTCGCCGCTGCGCCGCAGGGCCGGCATCACCGCGCACGCGAAGATGTAGAAGACGCCGGCGACCAGGCCCGTGGCGACCGTGGCCGCGCCCAGGACGACCCCCGCGCCGGTCCGCGGCGCCGCGCTGATGTTCGCTGTCATGCCCCCAGTCAACGCATCCGCCGTCCCCCCGCCCATGGCCGAGACGCGCACCCGCATACGCCCGGCTCGCAAGCCACGGACACCTGCGGGGCCTGGGCAGGCGGCCTGTAGCGGGTCTGCACCGGACTTGGGCAGGCGGTCTGTACGGGTTTGTTCCGGGTGTGGCCAGGCGGTCCGTGCCGGGCTGGTGCTGGGTGTGGGCAGGCGGTCCGTACGGGGCTTGTGCCCGGTGTGGGCCGGTGCCTCGGTGTTCCGGCGAGCCTGTGCGCCGGGTGGTGCCGGGCCGCCGGGACTCGCCCGTTTCGGGCGGTCCTTACCGGCCTCGGGTGGTGTGAGGGGTTCCGGGCGCGGAAGCGGGCAGGCACTGTGGGAGAGGGAACGGTTCCCTGCCCTAGGCGGTGACTGGCACATGGCACTGGGTACGGCCCCCTACGAGCCGCGGTTCCACGCCGGACGGAGCTGTCTTGACCTCCTCGCGACCGCGCACCCCGAGGAACGGCTGCACGCGGTGGAGCCGTTGCGGGCCTGGATCCTCGGCTCCGGACTCGTACCGCCGGGCACCCCCCTGGCCCACGCCGACCCGTCCTGGCTGGTCGGCTTCCGTGAACTGCGCGTGCATGTCGGCCAGTTGGTGCGCGGTGGTGTCACGGGGTACGGGCGGCCGTACGATCTCGCGCTCGCCCGAGTCAACGCTCTCGCACAGACCGCGCCCCCGGCGCCGCGCGCGGTGCGCCGCGGTGACGGCGCCCTCGCGCGGGAACTGGCCGGTCCGCCCGAGTGCGCGGCGCTGCTCGGGGCGCTCGCGCGGGACGCCGTGGAACTGCTCACCGACCCGGTGGCGTGGGCGGCCGTCCGGGAGTGCGAGGGGGACAACTGCCCCATCGTGTATCTGGACACCTCCCGTGGGCGGCGCAGGCGCTGGTGTTCCAGCGAGGTCTGCGGCAACCGGGAGCGGGTGGCCCGCCACCGCCGCCGAGCAGCCCTGCCCCGCACCTGACCCCACCCCCACACCAGCCACGCGCCAACCCCGTCCACCTGAGCCGACTTCACCCGACCCACGTACGGCATGTGTCAACCGCACCTCGACCCGGTCCGGCAGGGTGCCGCGTCCCAGTACGCGCATGCCGTGCCGCGGCCTCGTCCGGCTCGCGTGCAGTGTGTGCTGTGGCGTGCTTCAACCTCGCCCGGTCCACGGCCGGTGCGCGCTTACCGGGCCCCTGCCGTATCTCAACCGCGCCCCTTCACGTGGGGCGTGTGTCAGTCGCGTCCCAACCCCGCCCCCGTTCGCGTCCGGTGCGTGGCTGACGCACTCAACCCCGGGCCCGTTCCCCTCCGGTGTGGCTGCCGAGCCCAGCTCGGCCTCCGCTCGGCGCCAGGCGGGTTCGTTGTTCGCTCAACTTGGTCCAGTCGCAGGTCAGTCGGGGAAGTGATCTGCGTAACACGGGGTTTGTTCGCGTCAACCCTCGGGCAGCGCCAACTCCCCAGATGGCGTGTCGGAAATGTAAAGAAAACGCGGTGGGAATGTGCGCTCATGTCCCTCTCGTCGCGGCACACAGAGGAAAACCGTCACCCCACTTTGAACACGCCGCACTCCGCGTCCGTACCCGTGGTCGAGCGACCGACTGGGGGAACCCCCGGACATCGGAGGTGGGCGTGCGCAAGGATTCCGTCGTGGCCAATGAACGTGGATCGAGGGCCCGACATCGCATGTCCCAGCCCTCGGAGCCCGACGAGGAGCTGATGCGTGCGCTGTATCGCGAGCACGCGGGACCCCTCCTCGCCTATGTCCTCCGGCTGGTCGCCGGGGACCGGCAGCGCGCCGAGGACGTGGTGCAGGAGACGCTCATCCGTGCCTGGAAGAACGCCGGTCAGCTCAATCGAGCGACCGGATCGGTACGCCCCTGGCTGGTGACGGTCGCGCGCCGCATCGTCATCGACGGCCACCGCAGCCGGCAGGCCCGGCCGCAGGAGGTCGATCCGTCGCCGCTGGAGGTCATCCCCGCGGAGGACGAGATCGACAAGGCGCTGTGGCTGATGACGCTGTCTGACGCGCTCGACGACCTGACCCCGGCCCACCGGGAGGTGCTCGTCGAGACGTACTTCAAGGGGCGTACCGTCAATGAGGCGGCCGAGACACTGGGCATACCCAGCGGCACGGTCCGCTCACGGGTGTTCTACGCCCTGCGTTCGATGAAGCTGGCACTGGAGGAGCGGGGGGTGACGGCGTGATGAGTGGGTACGGGGGACTCAACGGATTCAGCACGGGTGGTCCGGGTATGTCTGGACCCATGACCCCCAGGCAGGGATCTCCGGCGCCCAACGAGCACGAGACGGTCGGCGCCTACGCGCTCGGCATCCTCGACGACGCCGAGGCGACGGCTTTCGAAGCCCACCTCGCGGGATGCGAATGGTGCGCGCAGCAGCTAGACGAGCTGGCCGGGATGGAGCCCATGCTGGCCGCGCTCGCGGACCTGCCGGGGGCCGGCACGCCCGCCATCGGGGAGTCGCTGTCCGCCAAGCCGAGCCCGCGGCTCGCGGAGAAGCTGGTCGACGAGGTCGCCGAGCGCCGGGCCCGCAAGCGGCGGCGGAGCTTCTACCTGGTCGCCGCGGCGGCCGCGCTGATCATCGGCGGTCCGCTGACCGCGCTGGCGGCGTCCGGCGGCTCGGACGGCGGCACCGGCACCGTGGCCGCGCCGCCCGCCCAGACCGCGTTCACCACCATGTCGGACAAGGTCACGGCGACCGACCCGAAGACGCACGTCACCGCGACGGTCGCGGTGGAGAAGAAGCTCTGGGGCACGGAGACCATCCTGCAGCTGAAGAACGTCCCGGGACCGGAGAAGTGCTCGCTGATCGCCGTCGGCAAGAACGGCGAGCGTGAGACGGTGACCTCCTGGTCCGTGCCGAACTGGGGCTACGGCCTGCCGGACGCCAAGACCGAGGAGGCCAAGAACCCCCTCTACGTCCGCGGCGGTGCGTCCCTGCAACCGGACGAGATCGACCACTTCGAGGTCATGACCTTCAGCGGCAAGAAGCTCGTCCAGATCGACGCGTGAGCCCGCCGGGCGTCGACGTGTGAGCCCGTCCGGCGGGATCCGCCGGACGGGCCGTAGCCTCCACGGGCCCCCTTCGCGTACGGTTGACGGCTGCCCAGCACGTCAGAAGGGGGCCCGGTGGCCGCTCAGGCTCAGCAATCCGCCGTCGGCTCGGTCCACGATTCGGTACGGGACCGAGAGATCGGCATCGAACAGGAACACCTGGACCGGGTGTACCGGCGGCTTGAGGAGAAGATCCACGAGGCCGAGTTCCTCATGGACGACGCGGCCCGGCGCGGCCAGGTCGGCACGCCGGGCGCGCTCGCCGAGCGCGACGCGCAGGTCTTCCGGGCCGGCATCCACCTCAACCGGCTGAACAACGAGTTCGAGGACTTCCTGTTCGGCCGGATCGACCTGCTCCTCGGCAAGGACGGCAAGAAGGGCCCCGACGGCGCCTACACCGCCGTCGAACCCGCCGAGGGCGCGGTGCGCGCCGACAACACCGCCGACATCGCAGAGACCCTGCACATCGGACGCATCGGTGTGCTGGACGAGGACTACGCGCCGCTGGTCATCGACTGGCGGGCCCCCGCGGCGGCCCCCTTCTACCGGGCCACCCCCGTCGACCCCGGACGGGTCGTGCGCCGCCGCGTCATCCGCTCCAAGGGGCGCCGGGTGCTGGGCGTCGAGGACGACCTCATGCGCCCCGAGCTGACCGCCTTCCTGGACGGCCGACGGCTGCCGGTGATCGGTGACGGCGCCCTGATGGCCGCGCTGGGCCAGGCCCGCGGCCACACCATGCGGGACATCGTCTCCTCCATCCAGGCCGAGCAGGACCTGGTCATCCGCGCCCCCGCCGGCTCGGTGACGTATGTGGAGGGCGGGCCCGGCACGGGCAAGACGGCGGTCGCGCTGCACCGTGCGGCCTATCTCCTCTACCAGGACCGGCGCCGCTACGCGGGCGGCATCCTGATCGTCTCGCCGACCCCGCTGCTGGTGGCGTACACCGAGGGCGTGCTGCCCTCGCTCGGCGAGGAGGGTCAGGTCGCGATCCGGGCGATCGGCTCGCTCGTCGACGGCGCGGAGGCCACGCTGTACGACGCGCCGTCGGTGGCGCGGGCGAAGGGGTCGTACCGGATGCTGAAGGTGCTGCGGAAGGCGGCACGCGGGGCGCTGGAGCCGGGTCCTGCCGGCGCCGCGGCACCGTCCGCCGGACAGCTCGCCCTCGGCGAGGACGACGACACCGACGGCCGCCCGCAGGCACCCTCGGGGACGCCCGGCCGGCTCCGTGTCGTCGCCTTCGGGCGGCGGCTGGAGCTGGGCGCCGCCGAACTGGACCGCATCCGCCGCACCGCGCTCGGCGGCACCGCCCCCGTGAACCTGCTGCGCCCGCGCGCCCGCAGGCTGCTCCTGGACGCCCTGTACGAGCAGTCCGGCGCCGCCGCCCGGCACACCGACGCGGAGCTGGCCGCCGAGCTGCGCGCCTCGTTCGACGAGGACGTCACCGGGGAGGACGCCTTCATCGCCTTCCTTGAGGCGTGGTGGCCCGAGCTGACCCCGAAGGCCGTCCTGGACGCGATGGCCGACGAGCGCAGACTCGGCCGCTGGGCCCGCCGCATCCTCAACCCGGGCGAGATCCGCAAGGTGGCCCGCTCCCTGAAGCGGGACGGGTACTCCGTGCACGACATCGCGATGCTCGACGAGCTCCAGGCGATCCTCGGCACCCCGGCCCGCCCCCGCAAGAAGCGCGAACTGGACCCGCTGGACCAGCTCACCGGCCTGGAGGAGCTGATGCCGGCGCGCGAGGAGTCACAGCGGGAGCGGGCCGAGCGGCTGGCGCAGGAGCGCACCGAGTACGCGCACGTCATCGTCGACGAGGCGCAGGACCTCACGCCCATGCAGTGGCGGATGGTCGGCCGGCGCGGGCGGCACGCCAGCTGGACGGTCGTCGGGGATCCGGCCCAGTCCTCCTGGTCCGACCCGGACGAGGCGGCCGAGGCACGCGACGAGGCCCTGGGCGCCCGCCTGCCCGGCTCGCACCAGCGGCCCGGCGGTGGCGGGGCGGCGGCGGGCCGCTCCGCGCGCGCCCGGCGCTTCCGGCTCACCGTGAACTACCGCAACCCCTCCGAGATCGCCGACCTGGCGGCAAAGGTGCTGGCCCTGGCGATGCCGGGCTCCGAGTCCCCGATCGCGGTGCGCTCCACCGGGGTCGAGCCGCGCTTCACCGTGCTGGGGGACTCCCTGGAGAAGACCGTGCGTGCGGAGGCCGAGCGGCTGCTCGGTCTCGTGGACGGCACGGTCGGCGTCGTCGTCGCCATGAACCGGCGCGCGGAGGCCGCGCGCTGGCTGGCCGGGCTCGGCGACCGGGTGGTGGCGCTCGGCAGCCTGGAGGCCAAGGGCCTGGAGTACGACGCGACGGTCGTGGTCTGCCCGGCGGAGATCGCCGACGAGAGCCCGGCCGGCCTGCGGGTGCTGTACGTCGCGCTGACCCGCGCCACCCAGCAGCTGACGGTCGTCTCCGGGGACCGGGACGAGCCGGACGCGGCCGGGATGCCGGATCTCCTGCGGGACTGAACGCGCGATGAACTCTCCGGACGGGAATGGCTGTACGGGATCCGTTTGTTAGCCTGGGTGTGACACCGGCTCGATCCAAGCCCCCGGGCCCAACCTTCGTCGCTACGAGCGACCACTTGCCGCGAGGCGAGCATGGCGGGTCGGTGTCATGAACGGTGGAGAGGCCCACGTCTCATCGGGACGTGGGCCTCTTTCCTTGCCCGGTCACCTCTCGTATGGTGAAAGTTATTTTCCGAAATTGAGGCGTGTCCGTGAACAAAACGTCCGCAACCCGGGGCGGCTACCACGTACTCGGGGGTAGGTGCGACGATCGGACGGCACAACTTCGCGACACGGTGAAAGCAGAGGAAGTCGGCCATGGCAACGGCGCCCAGCGTCTCCTACTCGATGACCATCCGGCTGGAGGTGCCCGCGAGCGGAACCGCCGTCTCGCAGCTCACCACCGCGGTGGAATCCTCCGGAGGCTCGGTGACCGGCCTCGACGTCACCGCGTCCGGCCACGAGAAGCTTCGTATCGACGTCACCATCGCGGCCACCTCGACCGGGCACGCCGACGAGATCGTGGAGAAGCTGCGCGGCATCGAGGGCGTCACGCTCGGCAAGGTCTCCGACCGTACGTTCCTCATGCACCTCGGCGGCAAGATCGAGATGCAGTCCAAGCACCCCATCCGCAACCGTGACGACCTGTCCATGGTCTACACGCCCGGGGTGGCCCGGGTCTGCATGGCGATCGCCGAGAACCCGGAGGACGCCCGCCGGCTCACCATCAAACGCAACTCCGTTGCGGTTGTGACGGACGGCTCCGCGGTACTGGGCCTCGGCAACATCGGCCCGAAGGCCGCGCTGCCCGTCATGGAGGGCAAGGCGGCCCTGTTCAAGCGGTTCGCCGGCATCGACGCCTGGCCGCTGTGCCTGGACACCCAGGACACCGACCAGATCGTCGAGATCGTCAAGGCGATCGCCCCCGGCTTCGCCGGCATCAACCTGGAGGACATCTCCGCGCCCCGCTGCTTCGAGATCGAGGCCAGGCTGCGCGAGGCCCTTGACATCCCCGTCTTCCACGACGACCAGCACGGCACCGCGATCGTCGTCCTCGCGGCGCTGACCAACGCGCTGCGCGTGGTGGGCAAGGCGATCGAGAACGTCCGCGTCGTCATGTCCGGGGCCGGCGCGGCGGGCACGGCCATCCTCAAGCTGCTGCTCGCCGCGGGCGTCAAGAACGCCGTCGTCGCCGACATCCACGGCGTCGTGCACGCCGGCCGCGAGGACCTGGTGGCCGCGCCCACCGACTCGCCGCTGCGCTGGATCGCCGACAACACCAACCCCGAGGGCCTCACCGGCACCCTGAAGGAGGCCGTGCGCGACGCGGACGTCTTCATCGGCGTCTCCGCCCCGAACGTGCTCGACGGCGACGACGTGGCGGCCATGGCGGGCGGTGCGATCGTGTTCGCGCTCGCGAATCCTGACCCCGAGGTCGACCCGGCAATCGCCCGTCAGACGGCAGCAGTTGTGGCCACCGGCCGCTCCGACTTCCCGAACCAGATCAACAACGTGCTGGTCTTCCCGGGCGTCTTCCGCGGCCTGCTGGACGCCCAGTCCCACACCGTCAACACGGAGATGATGCTGGCCGCGGCGCAGGCGCTGGCCGACGTGGTCACCGAGGACGAACTGAACCCGAACTACATCGTGCCGAGCGTCTTCAACGACAAGGTCGCGGGCGCGGTGGCCGGCGCCGTGCGGGACGCGGCCAGGGCGGCCGCGGGCGCGATGTAGCGCCTCGTACCGTAGTGTGCAAGGCGTGACGATCGACATGGCGGCCTCGCACCGGCGCGTCGCGGAAGCTCCTGACGCCGGGCGCCCTCTAGGGTGACGGCCGAGCAGGCGCTTTTCGGGTGACTCCCTAGGGTGTTCTCATGACTCCTACGGGTGCCGGATTGGCTTTCCCGCCGCAGGTGGGGGCAGGATGCGTCCCTGGGCGCGAGCGCATCGGCTTCGCTGTGCCTGATCTGCGGCTCCGCCGCATGGCACGCCCCAACAGCAAGAAGAACACGGGAGTAACAACATGAATCGCAGTGAGCTGGTGGCCGCGCTGGCCGACCGCGCCGAAGTGACCCGCAAGGACGCCGACGCCGTTCTGGCCGCGTTCGCCGAGGTCGTCGGTGACGTCGTCTCCAAGGGCGACGAGAAGGTCACCATCCCCGGCTTCCTGACCTTCGAGCGCACCCACCGGGCCGCTCGCACCGCCCGCAACCCGCAGACCGGCGAGCCCATCAACATCCCCGCCGGCTACAGCGTGAAGGTCTCCGCGGGCAGCAAGCTCAAGGAATCGGCCAAGGGCAAGTAAGCGCTCCGCTTCGAGCGGTGGTCCACGGGAGCGTCGTTCGGCTGGTGCGCCGTGGGTGACTGCGGGACGGTTGTGGCTGGTCGCGCAGTTCCCCGCGCCCCTTCGGGGCGCGTCCGCTGCGGGTGCGGACGTCGATAAATGGGGCGGCCTCCTTCGTCGGGGGCCGCCCATTTTCGTGGGTTCCCGCGCTCCTTCGGGGCGCGGGTGGCCAAGCAGGTTCAGTGACGTCCGCTGCGGTGCGGAGCGGCCGGCCATGACGGTGCCGTGGACGAACGACGGCACAGCGCGGCATGTCCAGCGGAGCGCTCAGGCGAGGGCCTTGCCGGGGAGTTCCACCTTCGCGCCGAGGTCGACGAGTTTTTCCATGAAGTTCTCGTAGCCGCGGTTGATGAGCTCGATGCCGTGCACCCGGGACGTGCCCTGCGCGGCCAGCGCGGCGATCAGATACGAGAAGCCGCCCCGCAGGTCCGGGATGACGAGATCGGCGCCCTGGAGCCGGGTGGGGCCCGAGACGACCGCGGAGTGCAGGAAGTTGCGCTGCCCGAACCGGCAGTCGGAACCGCCCAGGCACTCACGGTAGAGCTGGATGTGCGCGCCCATCTGGTTCAGTGCGGAGGTGAAGCCCAGCCGGGACTCGTAGACCGTCTCGTGGATGATGGACAGGCCCGTCGCCTGGGTGAGCGCCACCACGAGCGGCTGCTGCCAGTCGGTCTGGAAGCCCGGGTGCACGTCCGTCTCCAGCGCGATCGACTTCAGCTGGCCGCCGGGATGCCAGAAGCGGATGCCCTCGTCGTCGATCTCGAAGGCGCCGCCCACCTTCCGGTAGGTGTTCAGGAAGGTCATCATCGAGCGCTGCTGTGCGCCGTGGACATAGATGTTGCCCTCGGTCGCGAGCGCCGCCGACGCCCAGGACGCGGCCTCCAGCCGGTCCGGAAGGGCCCGGTGGGCGTAGCCGTCGAGCTTGTCCACACCCGTGATGCGGATGGTGCGGTCGGTGTCCATCGCGATGATCGCGCCCATCTTCTGCAGGACGCAGATCAGGTCCTCGATCTCCGGTTCGACGGCCGCGTTGGACAACTCCGTGACGCCTTCGGCGAGTACGGCCGTCAGCAGCACCTGCTCGGTCGCGCCCACGGACGGGTACGGCAGCCGGATCTTCGTGCCGCGCAGCCCCTTGGGCGCCTCCAGGTACTGGCCGTCCGCGCGTTTCTCGATGACCGCGCCGAACTGCCGCAGCACGTCGAAGTGGAAGTCGATGGGCCGGCCGCCGATGTCACAGCCGCCCAGGCCCGGGATGAACGCGTGCCCCAGCCGGTGCAGCAGCGGACCGCAGAACAGGATCGGAATGCGCGAGGAGCCCGCGTGGGCATCGATGTCAGCGACGTTCGCGCTCTCCACATGCGTCGGATCCAGCACCAGCTCGCCGGGTTCGTCACCCGGACGCACCGTCACCCCGTGCAACTGGAGCAGCCCGCGGACGACCCGCACGTCCCGGATGTCCGGCACGTTGCGCAGCCGGCTCGGCGCACTGCCCAGCAGGGCGGCGACCATGGCCTTCGGCACGAGGTTCTTCGCACCGCGGACACGGATCTCGCCCTCCAGCGGGGTTCCGCCGTGGACAAGGAGGACATCGTCGTTGACGGTCATGTAACTCGCGTTCCGTGGAGGGGGCAGGGCCAGAGGAGACAGAGTAATCGCCGTGAGCCCCCCTCCCGTAAGCCCAAGGGGCGCCCAGTCACGTCATAGCTGTGTCACAACACGAACCGTTTCCCGGCGGGCACATGGCGTCACCGGCAGCGGCGGTCGCCGGGCGTGCGCCGCCCGGAACCGGGGGCCCCGCGCCGCCGTCCGGGAACGCGCTCCCACCAGGCCCGGGCTCCGCCCCGCCGGTGAAACCCGGCCGCATTCACCCGCGTACCCCCGTTGGCTCCCCACTCGGCGGGAAGATGCGGGATCATGTCTGGCATGACCGAGGTGTCCTCGCTCACAGGGCGGTTGCTCGTGGCAACGCCCGCCCTGGCGGACCCGAACTTCGACCGCGCGGTGGTGCTCCTTCTCGACCACGACGAGGAGGGCTCCCTCGGTGTCGTCCTCAACCGTCCGACCCCGGTGGACGTGGGCGACATCCTGGAGGGCTGGGCCGCCTTCGCCGGCGAGCCCGGGGTGGTCTTCCAGGGCGGGCCGGTCTCGCTGGACTCGGCGCTCGGTGTCGCGGTCATCCCCGGGGGAGCGTCCGGCGACCGTGCCCCGCTGGGCTGGCGCCGGGTGCACGGCTCGATCGGCCTCGTCGACCTGGAGGCCCCGCCCGAACTGCTGGCCTCGGCCCTCGGCTCGCTGCGGATCTTCGCCGGATACGCCGGCTGGGGCCCCGGGCAACTGGAGGACGAGCTGGTGGAGGGCGCCTGGTACGTCGTGGAGTCCGAGCCCGGTGACGTCTCCTCGCCCTCCCCGGAGCGGCTGTGGCGCGAGGTGCTGCGCCGTCAGCGCGGCGAGCTGGCGATGGTGGCCACGTATCCGGACGACCCGTCTCTCAACTGATGGGTGCGGGCTTCAGTACCCTGGCTGGTATGAGCACTCTTGAGCCCGAGCGCGGGACTGGTACGGGGACCCTCGTAGAGCCGACGCCACAGGTGTCCCACGGCGACGGTGACCACGAGCGCTTCGCCCATTACGTCCAGAAGGACAAGATCATGGCGAGCGCCCTGGACGGCACCCCCGTCGTGGCGCTGTGCGGCAAGGTGTGGGTGCCGGGCCGCGATCCGAAGAAGTATCCCGTGTGTCCCATGTGCAAGGAGATCTACGAGTCCATGGGCAGCGGCGGTGACGAGGGCGACGGCAAGTAACCGGCCTTCCGCCGGCTGATACCCCGCGAGGTCTCCGGGTGCGCTTTGGCGTGCTCCGGGGGCCTTTGTCATGTCCGGGCGGTGGGGAAGTGGCGTCGGCCGGGTCACAGATTGGTTCAGACCTCTTGTCGGCATGTTCATGTAGTTCATAGCCTCCCTGTGTTGTGCAGAGCGAAACCGTCATTGCATATGCTGCAACGCACTTCCGGAGGGTCACTCCATGAAGCTGTCCGCACGTCTCGCCCCCGCACTGCTGACCGCCCTGGTCCTCACCGCCTGCGCCCCGCAGTCCTCCTCCAACTCCGCCTCCGACGAGGACGCCAAGAGCGGCACCCTGCGCGTGTGGCTCTTCCAGGAGGTCGGCAACCAGCCGAAGGAGAAGGTCGTCGACGCCGTCACGGCGGACTTCGAGAAGGCCCACGAGGGGGTGAAGGTCGACGTCGAGTACATCCCCGTCGAGACCCGCGCCCAGCGCGTCAAAGCCGCCTTCAACGATCCGAAGTCCGCGCCGGACGTCATGGAGTACGGCAACACCGACACCGCCGGCTACGTCCGCGACGGCGGACTCCTCGACGTCACCCGGGAGTTCGGCGCCTGGAGTGAGGCCGACGACGCCGACCCGACCGCCCGGCAGTCGGTCACCGTGGACGACAAGGTCTACGGCGCGCCCTTCTACGTCGGCGTGCGCGCCCTGTACTACCGCACCGACGTCTTCGAGGACCTGGGCCTCCACGTGCCGAAGACGATGGCCGAACTGGCCACCACGGCCCGCGCGATCCGGGCGGCCGAGCCGGACCTGTACGGCCTGGCCGTCGGCGGCGCCTACACGTACGGCGCGCTGCCCTTCGTATGGGCGGGCGGCGGCGAACTCGCCACCGGCAAGGGCGGCTCGTACGCCTCCGCGATCGACGGCGCGGCCGCGCAGAAGGGCATCAGGGCCTACACGTCCCTGTTCTCCGACGACAACTGTCCCGCCGCCAAGTGCGCCGGCATGACCGGCAACGACACGGTGACCGCGTTCGCGGCCGGCAAGGCGGGCATGGTGATCGGCGGCGACTTCAGCCACGCGGCCGTCGAGGCCGGGAAGGTCAAGGGCAAGTACGCGGTGGTGCCGCTGCCCGGGGTGACGCCCGGATCGGTCGCCCCCGCGTTCGCGGGCGGCAACAACATCGGCGTGCTGAAGAGCACGACGCACCGCACGCTGGCCGTCGACCTGATGGAGCGGCTGGCGTCGAAGAAGACGCAGTCCGCGCTGTTCGACGCGATGGGCTTCCTGCCGACGTTCACCGACGTGCGCGACCAGGCCGCCGCGCGGCAGCCGTTCGTGAAGCCCTTCGTGCGGACGCTGTCCGCCGGCACCAAGTTCGTCCCGGCGTCCCCCGCCTGGTCCCAGATCGACTCCTCCCTGGTCCTGCCGACCATGTTCCAGGAGGTCATCAGCGGCAAGAAGACCGTGCCGGCGGCCTCCAAGGACGCGGCGGCCAAGATGAACACCGCGTTCGGCTCGGCCGGATGAGCCCCGTCCACAGCCGCACCCCCGAGGGCGGCCGGGATCTCGGGAAAGGGGGCGCTACGAGCGGTGGCGCCTCTCCGGGCGCCGGTGACGCACGCCAACGGGTGCGGTCCCACGGCGACTTCCGCGCCCGTACCCGGAACGAAGCCGTCGGCGTGGCGGTGGGTGAGACGGGGGGTGTGGGACGGGTGCCGGCGGGGGAGGGTGCGGCCCGGCGGCGGCCGTACGGCAGGGGATCGCGGCGGGCCCGTGGGGCGAGCGGCTGGACACCCTGGCTGTATCTCGCGCCCGCCCTCGCGGTCCTCGGCGGCCTGCTGGTCTATCCCATCTACCAGTTGGGCCTGATCTCGTTCTTCCGCTACACCCAGGCCCAGGTCAGCGGCGGCGAACCGACCACCTTCGAGGGGTTCGGCAACTACGCGGAACTCTTCGGCGACGGCCAGTTCTGGCAGGTGCTGCTCGCCACGCTCGTCTTCGCCGCGGCCTGCGTCGGCGCCACCCTCGCCGTCGGCTGCGCCCTCGCCGTCCTGCTCACACGCGTACGGGCCGTGCCCCGGCTGGCACTGATGCTGGCCGCGCTGGGCGCGTGGGCGACACCGGCGGTGACCGGCTCTACCGTGTGGCTGTTCCTGTTCGACCCGGACTTCGGCCCGGTCAACCGGCTCCTGGGGCTGGGCGACCACTCGTGGACGTACGGCCGCTACAGCGCCTTCCTCCTCGTCCTCCTCGAAGTCGTCTGGTGTTCCTTCCCGTTCGTGATGGTCACCGTCTACGCCGGGATCCGCGCCGTGCCCGCCGAGGTCCTGGAGGCCGCCGCCCTCGACGGCGCCTCGCAGTGGCGGATCTGGCGGTCCGTGCTCGCCCCGATGCTCCGGCCGATCCTCACGGTCGTCACCATCCAGTCGGTCATCTGGGACTTCAAGGTGTTCACCCAGATCTACGTCATGACCAACGGCGGCGGCATCGCGGGCCAGAACCTGGTCCTGAACGTGTACGCCTACCAGAAGGCGTTCGCTTCCTCGCAGTACGGACTCGGCTCGGCGATCGGCGTCGTGATGCTGCTGATCCTGCTCGCCGTGACCCTCGGCTACCTGCGATCGCTGCGCCGGCAGGGGGAGGAGCTGTGAGTCTCGTGAATCTTGTGCGCGGCTTTCCGCGACGGCCCGGCCGCGCGATGGCCGAGGCGACGGCGCTCCTCGTCGCCGCGGTGGTCGCCTTCCCGCTGTACTGGATGGTGCTCAGCGCCTTCAAACCGGCCGGCGAGATCGAGTCGGACGAGCCACGGCCATGGACCCTGACGCCGTCCCTGGACGCTTTCCGACGGGTCTTCGGGCAGCAGGAATTCGGCCGTTACTTCCTCAACAGCCTCGTCGTGGCGTGCACGGTCGTGATCGCCTCGGCGCTGATCGCGTTTCTCGCGGCGACCGCCGTGACCCGATTCCGTTTCCGCTTCCGGACCACCTTGCTGATCATGTTCCTGGTGGCCCAGACGGTGCCTGTGGAAGCCCTCACGATCCCCTTGTTCTTCCTCATGCGGGACCTCGGCCAACTGAACACGCTCGGCTCGCTGATCCTGCCGCACATCGCCTTCTCGCTGCCCTTCGCGATCTGGATGCTGAGGGGCTTCGTGAAAGCGGTGCCCGAGGCCCTGGAGGAGGCCGCGTACATCGACGGGGCGAGCCGTACGCGATTCCTGTGGCAGATCCTTTTCCCGCTCGTCTTCCCGGGTCTGGTGGCCACCAGCGTCTTTTCCTTCATCTCGGCCTGGAACGACTTCCTGTTCGCCAAGTCCTTCATCATCAGCGACACTTCGCAGTCCACCCTGCCGATGGCCCTGCTGGTCTTCTACAAGCCCGACGAGCCGGACTGGGGCGGGGTCATGGCGGCCTCCACGGTGATGACGATTCCGGTGCTGATCTTCTTCGTACTCGTACAGCGACGGCTGGTCTCAGGACTGGGCGGAGCGGTTAAGGAGTGACGTGACTTCGACGACGACGGAACTGATCCCGGCGCCCCTGACGGCGGGGAAACCGGCCGCGAGCGCGGGGAATCCGGGCGCGAGCGCGGGGAATCCGGGCGCCGGCGCCGACTTCGTGCTCGACGCGAGCACGGTGATCGACGCCGGCCCCGGCACCGAGCGCACCGCCCGCTGGCTGCGCGGTGCGCTGGGGGCCGCGACGGGGTTCGCGCTGCCACCCGGATCCGGCGACGGCGGCGGTGCCGTCCGGCTGCGGATCAGGCCCGAGGAGGCGGCCCGGCTCGGCCCGGAGGGCTACACACTGCACGTCGACGGTGACGCCGTCACCGTGCACGGCGGCGGCCCGGCCGGTGTGTTCTGGGGCGCGCAGACGCTGCGTCAACTGCTCGGCCCCGACGCCTTCCGGCGCGCCCCGCTCGCCCCCGGCCGCCGCTGGACGGTGCCCGGCATCGCCGTCGAGGACGCCCCGCGGTTCCGCTGGCGCGGTCTCATGCTCGACGTGGCCCGGCACTTCACGCCCAAGGAAGGCGTCCTGCGGTACCTGGACCTGATGGCCGCGCACAAACTCAATGTCTTCCACTTCCATCTGACGGACGACCAGGGATGGCGGGTGGAGATCAAGCGGTACCCCAAGCTGACCGAGACCGGGGCCTGGCGGGCACGGACGAAATTCGGTCACCGCGCCTCACCGCTGTGGGAGGAGAAGCCACACGGTGGCCACTACACCCAGGACGACATCCGGGAGATCGTGGCCTACGCGGCCGAGCGGCATATCGCCGTCGTACCGGAAATCGACATGCCGGGCCACTCGCAGGCCGCCATCGCCGCGTACCCGGAACTCGGCAACACCGACGTCATCGACACCACCGCCCTCTCCGTCTGGGACACCTGGGGGATCTCTCCGAACGTACTCGCCCCCACTGACACCACCCTGCGGTTCTACGAGGGGGTGTTCGAGGAACTGCTGGAACTCTTCCCCGCCGACGCCACCGAGTTCCCCGCGGACTCGGCCGCCCCGCCGTACCCGGCGTTCTCGGCGTTCATTCACGTCGGCGGCGACGAATGCCCCAAGGACCAGTGGCGGCGCTCGCCGGCCGCGCAGGCCCGCATCAAGGAACTCGGGCTGGCCGACGAGGACGCGTTGCAGTCCTGGTTCATCCGGCACTTCGACCGCTGGCTCACCGCGCGCGGGCGCCGGCTCATCGGCTGGGACGAGATCCTGGAGGGCGGGCTCGCCGAGGGCGCGGCCGTGGCGTCCTGGCGCGGCTACCAGGGCGGGATCGCCGCCGCGCGCGCCGGTCACGACGTCGTCATGTGCCCCGAACAGCACGTCTACCTCGACCACCGGCAGGCCGCAGGACCGGACGAACCCGTACCGATCGGCTTCGTCCGCACCCTGGAGGACGTCTACCGTTTCGAGCCCGTTCCCCCGGAGTTGGACGCGGGGCAGGCCGGCCATGTGCTGGGCACCCAGGCCAACCTGTGGACCGAGGTGATGGAGAACCACGCGCGCGTGGACTACCAGGCGTTCCCCAGGCTGGCCGCCTTCGCCGAAGTGGCCTGGAGCCGCCTGCCCGCCCCGGCGGAGCGGGACTTCGCCGGTTTCGAGCGCCGGATGGCCGCCCACTACCGGCGGCTCGACGCCCTGGGCGTCGACTACCGGCCGCCGTCCGGACCCCGCCCCTGGCAACGCCGCCCCGGCGTCCCGGGCCGCCCCCTCGACGGACCACCCCCGAACCGATAACCCCGCCGCCGGCCCACCCACCCCACGCCCGGTCGCGTGCCACCCGCCCACGCGCCCGGGCACCGACGCACCCTGCTCCCGCGGCCGGTTACCTGCGGCGCCCGCTCACGCGGCCGGTGGCCTGCGGCGCCTGCTTTCGCGGCCGGGTGCCTGCGCTGCCTGTGTTCTCGTGTTGCCTGCTCCCGTCGGCGTTTTGCCGCGCGGCCCGCTCTCGTGGTGCGCGCTGCTCTAGGGGTTTGCCGCACGGCCTGCTGCTGCCTGGCCCGCCGTCGCGGCTGCCTGCCCTCCCGCCCGGTGGCCCGCACTGCCCGCCCCGCGGCCGGTTGCTCGCACGGCCGGTCGCCCGCGCGGTTCGCTCTCGTCCGGCCCGCCCCTGTCGGCGGCTTGCCGCCGTGGCCCGTTCTCGCCCCGCCTGCTGCCGTGCGGCCCGCTCCCGTCGGCGGTTTGCCGCACGGCCTGCTGCTGCGTGGCCCGCCGCCGCGGCTGCCTGCCCTCGTGCCCGGTGGCCCGCACTGCCCGCCCGCGGCCGGTCGCTCGCACGGCCGGTCGCCCGCACGGCCCGCATTCGTCCCGCCCGCCCCTGTCGGCGGCTTGCCGCCGTGCCCCGGTCTCGCGCTGCTCGCTGCCGTGCGGCCCGCTGCCGTCGGCGGTTTGCCGCCCCGCTCGCTGCCGTGCCGCCCTCTCCCGTTGGTGGATTCTCGGCGTGGCGCGCTCGTGTGGTCCGAACACGTGCTGGAAAAAGACCTCAAGGGTCACCGAAGAGTGTCATTCGTCGCGCACCGGTGAGGGCGGTTGAAAACGGGCCATCTCCCCAGCGAGGCGGGCGAATGCCTCCTAGCGGACCCCCGCGTTCGGGCCTTGCGAAGATGTGCCAGAGTTGCCACGTCCGCCCTGTCAGCACGTACCGTACGGCAACACAGGTGGGACCAGGTGGGGCAGCGGGAAGGGGCAGCCGGTTTGACCACGCACGCACCGCAGGCGGCGCAGGCCGTCACCCTGCCCACGACGCTGGACGAGGCCGTGGCGGCGCTCACCGCCATGCCGGCCGCCGTCCCCGTGGCGGGCGGCACCGACCTCATGGCCGCCGTCAACTCCGGTCAGCTCAGGCCCGCCGCCCTGGTGGGCCTCGGCCGGATCAGCGAGATCCGCGGCTGGCAGTACCAGGACGGCCACGCGCTCCTCGGCGCCGGACTCACGCACGCGCGCATGGGCCGCCCGGACTTCGCGGCCCTGATCCCGGCGCTCGCCGCCGCCGCGCGCGCCGCCGGCCCGCCGCACATCCGCAACGCCGGCACCCTGGGCGGCAACATCGCCTCGGCCGCGCCCACGGGCGACGCGCTGCCGGTCCTCGCCGCCCTGGAGGCGACGCTGGTCATCGCGGGCCCCCAGGGGGCGCGCCGGGAGATCCCGGTCTCGCATCTGCTGGCCGGCGTGGAGATGCTCCGCGGAGGCGAACTCATCGGCTACGTACGCGTGCCGCTGCTGCACGCCCCGCAGGTCTTCCTGAAGGCGACCGGACGCACGGGGCCCGGCCGGGCCGCCGCTTCCGTGGCGCTCGTCCTCGACCCCGCACGGCGCGGAGTGCGGTGCGCCGTGGGCGCCATAGCGCCGATGCCGCTGCGGCCCCTGGAGGCCGAGCAGTGGGTGGCCCGGCTCATCGACTGGGACAACGACCGCGCGATCGTGCCCGAGGCGCTGCAAGCCTTCGGGGAGTATGTCGCCGCGGCCTGCATCCCCGACCCGGCCCCCGAGCAGGACGGCTCCGTACCGCAGCTGCCGCCCGCCGTACTGCACCTGCGGCGCACCGTCGCCGCGCTGGCCCGACGAGCACTGGGGAGGGCGCTGTCGTGACCGACGACCAGCACGGAGAGAACCCGGCCCAGGAGCGCGGCCGCTGGGACCCGCTGCCCCAGGGCGACTACGACGACGGCGCCACCGCCTTCGTGAAGCTGCCCGAGGGGGGCATCGACGCGCTGCTGTCCTCGGACAGCCCGCTCGCCGCGCCCGGCCACGGCTATGTGCCGCCGCAGATAGCGGCGGCAGCCGCCGGGGACGGCACCGACCCGGCGGGCACCGGCGGCTGGTCGCTGCCGGCCGACGGCGCGCAGTGGCCCGACCCGAACGCCGTGCCCCCGCAGCCGGGCGCCGGCGACCGGTTCACGTACCCGCCCGCGGCCACCCAGCACTGGACCTATGAGGAGCCGGCGGCGCCGGCCGCCGGCCAGGACGTGACCGGGCAGTGGTCCATCCCCGTCGCCGGGGGTGATCTTCCGGACGAATCGGGCGAGTTCAGCGCGTCTTCCCTCGTCGAGCAGTGGGGCGGCACGCCGCCCGCCACCCTGCCCGGCGGCGCCCCCGCGCCCTGGGCGACGGAGACCGCGGGACAGCCCTGGGGGCAGCAGGCGGCACCGCCCGGACGGCCGGCGGCGCCCCCGGCCGCGGCCGGACGGCCGGACGGGGGCGCGCCGCCCGCCGCTCCGCAGCGGTTCGCGCCCGCCGAGCCCTACCAGGACGCCCCGGCAGGACCGGGCGAGGCGGCCCCGGCCCCTGACGGCCCGGCAGATCACGCCCCCGCGGGTCACGCTCCCGCGAACCACCCGGCGGACCGCACCGCGTCGGGACACGGCACGGCCGGACACGGCACGGCCGGACACAGCACGGCCGGACACGGCACGGCGGTCCGGCCCGGCGACGGCCACGAGCCCGTGGCCGAACACGCCGCTCCCCAGGCCCCGCCCGAGGCCGACGCGCCGGTCACCCAGGAGACCGCGCCCCTCGCCCATGAGACCGCTCCGGTCGCCCACGAGACGGCCCCCGTCGCTCCCGGGACCGCGCCCGCCCACGAGACGAACGGGACCGCTGCCGACCCTGAGGCCGCCGGGCCCCCCGCGGACCACGAGACCGCCGGGAGCAGCGGGACGCCGGGGACCGCCGACGGCGACGAGGAAGGCCCTGAAGGGGCCGCTGAGCCCCCGGCGGGGCCCGAGGCGACCGGCGACGCCCCGACCGGTCCGCACGGCCCGCAGCCGCCCGCCACGCCCGACGGCCCCGCCGCCCCGGCCGAGGGGGCCGCGGACGCCCCGCCGCCCCCGCACGACGACCACCCCCTCGCCTCGTACGTCCTGCGCGTCAACGGCACCGACCGCCCCGTCACCGACGCCTGGATCGGCGAGTCGCTGCTGTACGTGCTGCGCGAGCGGCTCGGGCTCGCCGGCGCCAAGGACGGCTGCTCGCAGGGCGAGTGCGGCGCCTGCAACGTCCAGGTGGACGGGCGTCTCGTCGCCTCCTGCCTGGTGCCCGCGGTCACCGCGGCCGGCAGCGAGGTCCGCACCGTGGAGGGGCTTGCCGTCGACGGCCGGCCCTCCGACGTCCAGCGGGCGCTCGCCCGACGCGGCGCCGTGCAGTGCGGATTCTGCGTCCCCGGCATGGCGATGACTGTGCACGACCTGCTGGAGGGCAACCCGGCGCCCACCGAACTGGAGGCGCGCCAGGCCCTGTGCGGCAACCTGTGCCGCTGCTCCGGCTACCGGGGCGTCCTGGACGCCGTCCAGGAGGTCGTCGCCGAACGCGAGGCGCACAGCGCGGCGGACGCCGAACAGGACGCGGACGGGGCACGTATTCCGCACCAGGCGGGCCCGGGCGCCGGCGGCGTCCGCTCCTCGGCGTTCGAGACGCAGCACGGTCCGGGACCGCACGACCAGCCCTACGGCCAGGACGGAGGCCAGGCGTGAGCAACGAAGCCGGCACCGCGACCACGGTCCCGGAGGCGGCCGACGCCCCCGAACAACTGCCGCACGGCCTCGGCGCGTCCCTGCCGTCGGCCGACGCCCGCGCCAAGACCGAGGGCACCTTCCCGTACGCGGCCGACCTGTGGGCCGAGGGCCTGCTGTGGGCGGCCGTGCTGCGCTCCCCGCACGCGCACGCGCGCATCGTCTCCATCGACACCTCCCACGCGCGCGAGATGCCCGGCGTACGGGCCGTCATCACCCACGAGGACGTGCCCGGCACCCCGCGGCACGGCCGGGGCACCCCCGACCGCCCGGTGTTCGCCTCCGAGGTGGTACGGCACCACGGCGAGCCCATCGCGGCCGTCGCCGCCGACCACCCCGACACCGCGCGGATGGCCGCCGCCGCCGTCATCGTCGAGTACGAGACCCTTGACCCGGTCACCGACCCCGAGCAGGCGTTCGAGGCCGAGCCCCTGCACCCCGACGGCAACCTGATCCGGCACATCCCGCTGCGCCACGGCGACCCGGACGCGGCCGGCGAGGTCGTCGTCGAGGGCCAGTACCGCATCGGCCGCCAGGACCCCGCGCCCATCGGCGCCGAGGCGGGCCTCGCGGTGCCACGCCCCGACGGCGGCGTCGAGCTGTACCTGGCCTCCACCGACCCGCACACCGACCGCAACACCGCCGCCGCCTGCTACGGCCTGTCCCCGGACCGGGTGAAGATCGTCGTCACCGGTGTCCCCGGGGCCACCGCCGACCGCGAGGACCAGGGCTTCCAGCTCCCGCTCGGCCTGCTCGCCCTGAAGACGGGCTGCCCGGTGAAGCTGACCGCGACCCGCGAGGAGTCCTTCCTGGGCCACGCCCACCGGCACCCCACGCTGCTGCGCTACCGCCACCACGCGGACGCCGAGGGCAGGCTGGTGAAGGTCGAGGCGCAGATCCTGCTCGACGCGGGCGCGTACGCCGACACCTCGTCCGAGGCGCTGGCCGCCGCCGTCTCCTTCGCCTGCGGCCCCTACGTCGTGCCGAACGCCTTCATCGAGGGCTGGGCCGTGCGCACCAACAACCCGCCCTCCGGGCATGTGCGCGGCGAGGGCGCGATGCAGGTGTGCGCCGCCTACGAGGCGCAGATGGACAAGCTCGCGAAGAAACTCGGCCTCGACCCTGCGGAGCTGCGGCTGCGCAACACGCTCGCCACCGGGGACGTGCTGCCCATCGGCCAGACGGTGACCTGTCCGGCACCGGTCGCCGAACTCCTCCAGGCCGTACGGGACTTCCCGCTGCCCGCGCTCCCCAAGGACACCCCCGAGGAGGACTGGCTGCTGCCCGGCGGCCCCGAGGGCGCGGGCGAGCCGGGCGCGGTGCGCCGGGGCGTCGGCTACGGCCTCGGCATGGTCCACATGCTCGGCGCCGAGGGCGCCGACGAGGTCTCCACGGCGACCGTCAAGGTCCAGGACGGGGTGGCGACCGTGCTGTGCGCGGCGGTGGAGACCGGCCAGGGCTTCACCACGCTCGCCCGGCAGATCGTCCAGGAGACCCTGGGCATCGACGAGGTCCACGTGGCGCCCGTCGACACCGACCAGCCCCCGGCCGGCGCGGGCTCCCGCGGCCGGCACACCTGGGTCTCCGGCGGCGCCGTGGAGCGCGCGGCGAAGATGGTCCGCACCCAGCTCCTCCAGCCGCTGGCGCACAAGTTCGGGATGTCGACCGAACTGCTCCAGATCACCGACGGCAAGATCACCTCGTACGACGGTGTGCTGTCGACCACCGTCACGGAGGCGATGGACGGCAAGGAACTGTGGGCCACCGCCCAGTGCCGCCCGCACCCCACCGAGCCGCTGGACGCCTCCGGGCAGGGCGACGCCTTCGTGGGCCTCGCGTTCTGCGCCGTGCGCGCGGTGGTGGACGTCGACATCGAACTCGGTTCCGTGCGGGTCGTGGAGCTGGCCGTCGCGCAGGACGTGGGCCGCGTGCTCAACCCGGCGCAGCTGACCGCCCGGATCGAGGCGGGCGTCACCCAGGGCGTCGGCATCGCGCTCACCGAGAACCTGCGCACGCCCCGCGGCCTGATCCGCCACCCCGACCTCACCGGATACGCGCTGCCCACGGCCCTGGACACACCGGACATCAAGATCGTCAAGCTGGTCGAGGAGCGGGACGTGGTCGCTCCGTTCGGCGCGAAGTCGGTCAGCGCGGTCCCGGTGGTCACCTCCCCGGCGGCCGTCGCCTCCGCCGTACGCGCCGCGACCGGCCGGCCGGTCAACCGCCTGCCGATCCGCCCGCAGGCCGCGGTGGTCACGGACCGGTGAGCACGCCCGAGGCGTCCCGGGGGCACGGGCGCGCGGGGCCGCGGTCCATGACCGGTGCGCGTGAGGCGGCTCGGGCTGGTGCGGGCGAGGCGATCCCGGCCGGTGCGGGCGATCTGGGCTGGTGCGGGCGGCTCCGGCTGGTGCGGGCGATCACGGCTGGTGCAGGCCGCTCCGGCCGGTGCAGCCGATTCGGGCCGGTGAAAGGCGATGTCGGCCGGGACGGAACGTGCGAGGGCCGCACGACGTCCTCTCCTGCGGGGCGTTGTCAGTGGTGCCGCGTAGTGTGACGGTCAGTGGGGAACGGCCGCCTCGGGCGCCGGACCGGCCGACCGGACGTGCCCCGCGCCAGGGAAGACCGGACCGAGCACGACGGCGTACGACCACGCAGGACGGCGTACGACGGGAATCGCGGGGGAGCGATGAGCACGACCGACGCCAGGGCCGCGGCGATCACACTGACCGAGGCCGAGCTGGACCTGTACATCACGCACGCGCCCACGCGCGGCCTGCTGACCGGCCCCGGACTGCCCGACGACAGCGACCTGCTGACCTTCGCGGCGCTGCGCACGAACGGCCTGCGCACGCTCGCGGACGCCGTCGACGGCCCGGCCCGGCTGGCGGGCGAGCTGCGGGACCGGCTCGTGATAGGGGAACTCCTCGCCCCCGCGGGCATGGAGACGGAGTCGATCCTGCTCGACGGCAGCACCGGCGAGATCACCACCACCCACCTGTTCGACCCGACGGACAGCCGCCCCCTCGCGCCCTCCCTGCACACGCTGCTGCGCTTCGCCGCGGTCACCGAGGAACTGGCCGGTCTGCGCGGCCGGTTCGCCTGCTACGCGGGCCGGTACGGCACCAAGACCGCCACCGAGGCATCCCGCCGGCTCCTCGCGCTCTTCGAGGAGGGCACGGACGGCGAGGTGCCGCCGTACTGGAAGGCCGCCGCGCTGATCCGCCCGCTCTCCCTGGTCGCGGGCCCCGGCACCGCCCAGGGCCTCGCCCTGGACCTGCCCGTCCGGCTCCTGGACGAGGAGTTCGGGCCGGGCCGGGTGGCACGCTTCGAGGAGGTCGACTTCCCCGCCGCGCTCACCCACGAGCCGACGCGCCGCTTCCTGCGCGAGACGGGCCTGCCCGAGGACGCGGTGCTCTTCCGCCTCGACACGGACGTACCGCTGCCGACGCTGAGGGAGTACTACAGGGACGAGCGATCGGAGTACCCCCTCGAAGCACTCCCCGCGCACGCCGACCGCCTGATACGCCTCGGCTATCTGATCGAGGAGAACAGCCTGGTGGTCGACGGCAGCACGGGCGCGGTCCTCAACTTCAGCGAGCCCGAGGCGGCGCTGTACCCGCTCAACACGGACATCTCCACCCTCGCCTACACCCTCTGGCTGCTGCACCACGAGCGCACGATCGACGAACACCTGGGCCACGAACTGACCACGGAGGCATACGACCAACTGGCCGCAACGATGATCCGCACCCTCACATCGATCGACCCGACCCCGACGACAACGGACGCGGACTGGCACTACTGGACGGAACTCTTCCAGGACGAGGCAGGCGGCGTGCTCTGACCCACACCAGCCCCTCCGGGACCGCTCAAGGCGCGATAGAGGCCGTGGCGGGAATTGAACCCGCGTAACTCGCTTTGCGGGTTTGTCCGATCTGCTCAGGCGGCTTTCCAGGCACCCGGCGGCGGGGGAGATGGGCAAGAGATCGTCCGGCATGGCCGGCTCATCCGCCGGCCGCTGAGCGAGCCATCCCGAGAGTCGATGCGTCGGCGCCGCCGTACTGACTTCATAGAGGATCTTGAGATTTCATCGACGTACTTGGCTTGCACGAGTCCTACGGACGCGAGGATGTCGCCGGGTGCGGAGAGCACAAGGGCAGTTCGGACGCGCCTGACGGCACGACATCCTTCCGGGCGCTCTGCGAGCGCGTCGGCCACGCCGTCCCCACCACCTACCGCACCCGGACCGCAAGCGGCGGACAGCACTTGACAGAGGCGAAGGTCCGGGACGCGCGACTGCACGACGTGCGCCATACGGCCGCGACCGTGCTGCTCATCCGCAGCGTCCCCGAGCGGGCCGTCATGGGCCTCATGGGGTGCGCTGCGTCAGGAGTGAGACGGATCACGTACTGGCCGCCGCATCCCTTTGCGTCGCCGTCGAGTCTGATCAGCGAACCGGAATGTTTAAGGGGAAACAAAGGTGACTAACCGTACCCTGCTGGCTGCGGCGGCCCTGTGCACGACGGCGGTGGTGACGCTCACCGCATGCGGGGACGATAAGAAGGCGGACGCCAAGGAGGCAGGCACCCCTGCCTCCGCAACACCCTCACCCGCTAAGCCGTTCGAGGGCCTGACCCCGGACCAGATATCCGAGAAGTCCCGGCGGGCCATGATCAAGCTGAAGTCGTTCAAGGCCAAGGGCACCATGACCGTCCAGGGCAAGGAGATGACCTTTGACGTCGCTGTTGCCGAGAAAGGCAACTGCCTGGGGACGTTCACTCGCGAAGGCGCGGCCGCCGATCTCCGTTGGTTCGGCGACCACACCTATATGAAGGCAGACAAAAAGTTCTGGCTCCAGACAGCGAAAGAAGAGGGCTCCTCCCCCGAGGAGGCGAATGCCCTCATAGAGCTGCTCGCGGGACGTTGGTTCAAGGCGCCGGCGGGGTCGGGCAAGGCCGATGACGAATTCCCCTTCTGCGACACCGCCACGATGTTCACGAAAGACAACAAGGAAGGCCCCCTCACCAGAGGCGCGGAAACCGAGGTCAACGGCACGCACGCCGTGACGCTCACGGGGAAGGACGGCGCCGCGACACAGACCCTTTTCGTATCCGCCGAGGGAGAGCCCTACGCACTGAGGATGACCGAGGAGGGTGGCAAGGAGCCCGGCACGCTCGACTTCTCGGCGTTCAACGAGCCTGTGACCGTCACGCCCCCGCCGGCCGACGAGATCGTAGACCTCGAAAAGCTCAAGAGGTGAACCGGGCTCGCCTCGGGCGGCAGTGGCGGGCAGGGGCGTACCGGCCAACTGAGACGGGAATGGAGACGGACGGCTGAAAGGGCGGCCCCTCCGAGGGGTGCAGCCCTCTCGTGTTGCCTGGTCAGGCAATCAGAGGCCGTGGCGGGAATTGAACCCGCGTAACTCGCTTTGCAGGCGAGCCCCTGAACCACTCGGGCACACGGCCGTGTCGATGGGACGACCGTAGGGCGGGGCGGGGAAGGGGATCAAGGGGGACACGGGGGCTGCAACGGGACTGCCATACGGCGTTCATGAAAGGGGGGTGCCATCCAGGGCGGACGTACGACCAAGGTCGCAGGCGGGGGGAGACCCGCGACAGGGGTCAATGTCGGTTGTGGGCCTTACGCTGGCCGTCATGACCGTCCATGAGCCGCGCGACACCGACGTCGCAGCCGAACCAGCAGACGAACCCGCAGGCAGACCCGGGGAAGGAGTGCTGGGCCGAACGTACCGGGCGCTGAGCGTCGGGATCGTCTCGGTGGTGCTGCTGATCGCCTTCGAGGCGACCGCGGTGGGTACGGCGATGCCAGTGGCCGCGCGGGAGTTGGACGGGGTGTCCCTGTACGCGTTCGCGTTCTCCGGGTACTTCACCACCAGTCTGTTCGGCATGGTGCTCGCCGGACAGTGGTCGGACCGGCGGGGGCCGCTGGGGGCGCTGACCACGGGGATCGGCTCTTTCGCGGTGGGGCTGGTGGTGGCCGGGGCCGCCGGTTCCATGTGGGTGTTCATCCTGGGGCGGGCCGTGCAGGGCCTGGGCGGCGGGCTGGTGATCGTCGCGCTGTACGTGGTCGTGGGCCGGGCCTATCCGGAGCGGTTGCGGCCCGCGATCATGGCGGCGTTCGCGGCCGGCTGGGTCGTCCCGTCGATCGTCGGCCCGCTCGCCGCCGGCGCGGTCACCGAGCACCTGGGCTGGCGGTGGGTGTTCCTGGCGATCCCGGCGCTGGTCGTGCTCCCGCTGGCGCTCGCGCTGCCGCAGATACGACGGCGCGCGGCAGGCCCCGTGGACACCGACGCCCGCACAGACGCCACCAGGTCCGACGCCACCGCGTCCGACGGCACCAGGTCCGGCCGCACCGGGTCCGGTGGCAAGGTGTCCGGCTCTGTCGACCGGCGGCGCATCCGGCTCGCGTTCGCCGTCTCCCTGGGCGCCGGGCTGCTTCAGTTCGCCGCGCAGGACCTGCGCTGGGTCTCCCTCGTCCCGGGGGTGGCGGGCGTGGCGCTGCTGGTGCCGGCCGTGCTCGGGCTGCTGCCCCGCGGCACCTACCGGGCGGCGCGCGGGCTGCCGTCCGTCGTGCTGCTGCGCGGGGTCGCCGCGGGGTCCTTCATCGCGGCCGAGTCGTTCGTGCCGCTGATGCTGGTGACCGAGCGGGGGCTGTCGCCGACGCTGGCCGGGTTCTCGCTGGCGGCGGGCGGCGGCACCTGGGCGCTGGGGTCCTGGGTGCAGTCCCGGCCGCGTGCGGAACCGTACCGGGAGCGGCTGATGACCGTCGGCATGGTGTTGACGGCGGCCGCGATCGCCGCCGCCTCCAGCGTGCTCGTGCCCGCCGTGCCCGCGTGGACCGTCGCCGTCGCCTGGGGATTCGGCTGCTTCGGGATGGGGCTGGTGATCTCCTCCAGCAGCGTGCTCCTGCTGCGGCTGTCCGCACCGGAGGAGGCCGGCGCCAACTCCGCCGCGCTGCAGATCTCCGACGGCCTGTCCAACGTCGTCCTGCTGGCGGCGGCGGGCGCCGCGTTCGCCGCGCTGGGGGGTGGCAGCATGGCCGCTTCCGCGGCCGAGACCGCCACCGGCGGCGCCGGCCACCCCGGCGCGTTCGCCGCGGTGTTCCTGCCGATGGCCGCGGTGGCACTGATCGGGGTCTGGGTAACGACACGACTACGCTCACGCTGAGCGACCGCGGAGGGGACACGGCCGAGCCCTCGCCCCTGCCCGCCGGCACGCGGCGCGCTGTCGGTGGGGTGGTGGGGGCGTTGTGCGTTCCTCCGGGTCCTGGAGGAAATGCGCTGGCGTGCGGCCGTCGTCGGCGCCGGTGCCGCGCTCGGCACCGTCGCCGGCATCGCAATCCAACTGCTCACCCGCTGAACCACGAAGCCCCCTGTGCGGCTGTGTGGCCGTAAGGGGGCCTTCTTCGAGTCTGCCTGCAGGAGCGCGTCGGCCCCCGCTGTCCACGGGGGCCGGACGCCAGTACACCGGGCGCGCGTCCGGGCGTACATTGCGGAGTGTCAGCAACGCAACGGGAGCCAGTATGCCCGACAACCACCCCACAAGGGGCGTCGGTGCTCGCGTACGCGAGTTCCGCCTCATCCGCGACTACTCACTCACCCAGCTCAGCAACCGGTCCAACGTGTCACGGTCCATGATCTCCATGATCGAGACCGGCGACCGGGCCTCCAGCCCCGCCGTCACCGCGGCCCTCGCCCGCGCGCTGGGCGTCACCGTCTCTGTCCTCCACGGACAGCCCTACGTCCACATGCTCCAGGCCGACCAACTCGACGCGCTCCTGGGCCCCATCACCAGCGCGCTCGATTCCTGGGACATCCCAGACGACAGCCTGCCGCCGCGCACCCTCGACGAACTCGCCGGCGCCACGAAGACGGTGGTGAAGCAGCGGGCCGCCGGCGATTTCTCGGCCGTTGCCGAGGCACTGCCCGAACTGATTTCGCTCCTGTCCGTCGCCGCGCAGACCGCGGTCGGCGGCCGTCACCGGGAGCGTGCGCACAACATGATGGCCGAGATTGCGCGCACCACGGCGATCGTCGCCTACCGGCTCGGCTATATGGGCCTGGCACGGCAGGCCCTGGCCCGCATGGCGGCGGCCGCGCCGCACTCGGGTGATCCACGGCAGGTAGCGGTCGAGCGGTACGAGCGGGCGATGATGACGCACGCGGAGACGGCCCGGCCCGACCGGGGCGTCGCCCTCGTGCGGGCAGCGCTGCGTGACCTGGACGACGACGGAGATCCGTCGACGCTGGCGATCCGGGGCACACTGCTGCTGAGAGCATCGGCCCTGTCGGCGGCCGCCGAGGACCACACGGCGGCCGGAGACTGGCTCGGGCAGGCCCGTGACCTGGCCGAGGCTGCGGCCGCGGCGGACGCCGCCGAGCAGCTACCCGGTGCCCGGTACGCACTCGCGTTCGGTGACCTCAACGTGAGGTTGGGGGAGCTGGACATGGCGATTTACCGGGACGACTACGAGCAGGCCGTACAGGTGGCCGCCGGCGTGCGGTGGCCGGACGACTACCAGCCCACCCGGGTGGCTGGGTTCCTGATCCGCCGGGCCTCTGCTGAGGCATGGACCGCCCGGCACGACGACGCCCTCAAGTCGCTCCAGGGTGCGCGGAACCTGGCGCCTCAGCTGACCCGGTATCACCCGGAGGTGCATGAGACGGTGGGCACGCTTCTGCGGGCGCGGCAGCGTGCGGTCGAACCGCTGCGGCAGTTCGCCGCATGGAGCGGCGTGTAGCGCCGCGAACCGAAGTCAGTCAAGACGCGGGGCCGGGGTCTCCGTTCACAATGTGTGAACGGAGACCCCTTGCTGTGTTGGCAGGCTGTGACGGTCAGCAAACGCACAGCAACGGGAGCATCGTTATGCCCCACGAAGATCGATCGCACGCACTCGCACCTGTAACGGCCAGCGCGGGCATAGTCGTGCACCCGAGCGCGGACCGGCGGTTGGCAGCCGAGCACTGGTTGCTGGCGACGCTCGACGGTCCGTGCCGCAACCGGGCCCGGCTGGAATGGCAGGAGCACGGAGTGGCCCTGCTGCCGCTCGGAACGCTGTTCTCGGCGGTCCGGCTCCCGGAGCGCCTGGTGGAGGCCGCGGCCGGCGACCCGGCGCCTGCGGACGTGGATGCGTACCTTGCCGAATCCCTTGATGGTGGCCCCGTCATCCACGACCCCTGCGGACAGCGCTACTACGCGCTGGTGCCTGCCACCATGCCCGCGACATGGAAGAAGGAGGTCGACGACTGGCGGACAGCGGACGTCGGCTGCCTGGGCCGCGGCACCTACCTGGGCGTTCCGAGAGCCGACGCCACGCGACTCGACCCAAAGGCCTGGGCGTCCCATTGGTCCGTGCCCATGGCCTCGGCTGCCCTGCTGTGCGCTCCCCTTGCCGTTGCCCGGCTGATCGCCGCCGGACGGCATCGGATGCCCCAGGAGCCGGAAGCATGACGCCGCCGCAGACCCAGGCTGGGGGTGGGACCGTGAGGCCGGAGGGCGTGCCTCTGATCGCCCGCGTGCTCCTCACCGACGAGCGGCGCCGGATCCTGATTGTCCACACCACCGGCCGGCGGCCGCGCTGGGGACTGCCCGGCGGCATCATCGGCCCGTGCGAGCCCCCGCGTACGGCAGCGGAGCGTGAGATCCGCGAAGAACTCGGCCTGGACATCACCGTCCGCGCTCTTTTGGCCCAGGAGTGGGTCCCGCCGCACACCTCTGGCCGCCGCGCCCGTATGACCCTCTACTTCACTGGGCCTCAGCTGAGCGAGACCGACACCGCTCGCATCTCGCTCCAGCCCGAGGAGGTTGATGACCATGCCTGGGCCGACCGCGACAGGGCCGGGCAGCTGTTGCCGCACCTGATCGCCGGCCATGTCGGCAATCCCCTGCACCACTACATGGGCCCCACCTACTACATCGAGACCCGTCCGGAGAACGCATGACCACCGTTTTCACCGACCGGCCGCTGCGCATCGGCACCCGTAAGAGCCCCATGGCTCTCGCCCAGACCGAGCACGTCCGCGCTCTGCTGCATGACCTCGAACCCGGCCTGACCACGGAGATCGTGCCGGTCGAGACCGAGGCCGACAAGTGGCAGGGCGACCTCGCCCAGTTGGGCGGCAAGGGCCTGTTCGTCAAAGCCATCGACGAACGCCTGCAGCGCGGTGAGATCGACATGGCGGTCCACTGTCTCAAGGACGTCCCCGGTGACGTGCCTCTTCCCGAGGGACTGGTCTTCGCTGCCATGCTGCCGCGCGGCGACGTCCGCGACGTCCTGGTCGTGCCCGAGGACTCCGATGCCAAGACGCTCGACGACCTGCCCCCCGGCGCTCTCGTCGGCTCTTCCTCGGTCCGGCGTAAGGCGCAGATCAACCGCGTTCGTCCCGACCTTCAAGTCGTCCGCGTTCGCGGCACTGTCGGCACCCGCATCGACAAGCTCGACGGCAAGAAGAAGATGGACGCCAAGCTCGACGCCATGGTCCTGGCCGTCACTGGTCTCGACCGTCTCGGGGCGGCCGGCCGCGCCCGGCAGGTCTTCGACGCCGACGAGATCCTGCCCGCGGTCGGGGCCGGCGTGCTCGCGCTGGAGTGTCGCCAGGGCGACACCGAGGTCACCAAGCTGCTGGTCCGCCTCAACCACGACAAGACGCAGACCGAGGCCACGGCGGAGCGGGTGATGCTGCACGGCTTGCGCGGCCACTGCAACAGCCCCATCGCCGGATACTGCGTCACCGAACCCGACGGCCAGCTCTCGCTGCGGGGCATGGTGTTCTCCCGGGACGGCTCGAAGTTCGTCCACGCCCATTTCTGGGGCGAAGGCCTCAACGACCCCGCCGTCCTCGGCTCCCGCGTCTGCGCCGAACTCCTGCGCCAGGGCGCCCGCGACATCATCGAGGGCATCCCGCACTGACAGCGGGCCCGCTCTTCGGCCTCCTGAGCTGTAGGCAGGCCGTCGCAGACGCCCGTTCCGGTTGCAATCCCTGGCAGGAGCCGGCAGCCGGGACGGGCCCCTGGGCCCCGCCCGTCCGCTCCCCTCGTGGCGGACGGGCAGGGCCAATGCATGTCTCGATTCCGTTATGGGGACGGCGATGCCGGTGGCCGCGCGGGAGCTGGACGGGGTGTGTCCCTGTACGTCCGTGTCTGTCGGTGGGCGAGGTGCTGTCTGTGGGGTGGTGGGGGCGCGTCGAGTCTCCGCTCGTTCGGCGGGGTTGTGCTCCGGCCGTCCGTCGGCATGGCGCAGGCGCAACGAGCGTGCCGTCGGGTGTCTTCTGTGACGTCTGTCCCACCCGTGGGCGACCCGGGCCGGTTCGCGCGTGGGGGGCCGTGGGGCGCCGGTAGGGTGGCCCGGTTGTCATACCCAGCCGAGCCGCCCGACCTCACCCATGACCGCCGTGGCCGAACCGTTGCGCGCGGCCCACTGATTCGACCCTCTGCACCGGAGACCGTGACTACCGCCGCTTCCTCCCACCACCTTTCCCCCGCCTTCCCCGGCCGCGCTCCCTGGGGCACCGCCAGCAAGCTGCGCGCGTGGCAGCAAGGGGCGTTGGAGAAGTACGTCCAGGAGCAGCCGCGTGACTTCCTCGCCGTCGCCACGCCCGGCGCCGGCAAGACGACCTTCGCGCTGACCCTGGCGTCCTGGCTGCTGCACCACCACGTCGTCCAGCAGGTGACCGTGGTCGCGCCGACCGAGCACCTGAAGAAGCAGTGGGCGGAGGCCGCGGCGCGGATAGGGATCAAGCTGGACCCCGAGTACAGCGCGGGCCCGCTCGGCAAGGAGTACGACGGGATCGCCGTGACGTACGCCGGTGTCGGTGTGCGCCCGATGCTGCACCGCAACCGCGTCGAGCAGCGCAAGACCCTCGTGATCCTCGACGAGATCCACCACGCCGGCGACTCCAGGTCCTGGGGCGAGGCGTGCCTGGAGGCGTTCGAGCCGGCCACGCGGCGGCTCGCGCTCACCGGCACCCCCTTCCGTTCCGACACCAACCCCATCCCCTTCGTCACATACGAGGTGGGGCAGGACGGAATCCGGCGGTCCGCCGCCGACTACACGTACGGCTACGGGTCCGCGCTGTCGGACGGGGTCGTGCGGCCGGTCATCTTCCTCTCCTACAGCGGCAACATGCGCTGGCGCACCAAGGCGGGCGACGAGGTCGCCGCCCGGCTCGGCGAGCCCATGACGAAGGACGCCGTCAGCCAGGCCTGGCGGACCGCGCTCGACCCGCGCGGCGACTGGATGCCGAGCGTGCTGCGCGCCGCCGACCAGCGGCTCACCGAGGTCAGGAAGGCCATCCCGGACGCGGGCGCGCTGGTCATCGCCACCGACCAGGACTCGGCGCGCGCCTACGCCAAGCTCATCCGGGAGATCACCGGCAGCCGTGCGACGGTCGTCCTGTCCGACGACGTCGGCGCCTCCAAGAAGATCGACGAGTTCAGCGAGGGCACCGACCGCTGGATGGTCGCCGTCCGCATGGTGTCCGAGGGCGTGGACGTGCCCCGGCTCGCGGTCGGCGTGTACGCCACGACCATCTCCACGCCGCTGTTCTTCGCGCAGGCCGTCGGCCGGTTCGTGCGTTCACGGCGGCGCGGCGAGACCGCCTCCGTCTTCCTGCCGACCATTCCCGACCTGCTCACCTTCGCCAACGAGATGGAGGTCGAGCGCGACCACGCCCTCGACAAGCCGAAGAAGGAGGGCGAGGAGGACCCGTACGCCGAGTCCGAGAAGGAGATGGAGGAGGCGAACAAGGAGCAGGACGAGGACACCGGCGAGCAGGACATGCTGCCCTTCGAGGCGCTGGAGTCCGACGCCGTCTTCGACCGGGTGCTCTACGACGGGGCCGAGTTCGGCATGCAGGCCCACCCGGGCAGCGAGGAGGAACAGGACTACCTGGGCATTCCGGGCCTGTTGGAGCCCGACCAGGTGCAACTGCTGCTGCAGAAGCGGCAGGCACGGCAGATCGCGCACAGCCGCAAGAAACCGGACGCCGAGGCCGACCTGCTCGAACTGCCCGCCGAGCGACGGCCGGTGGTCAGCCACAAGGAGATGATGGAGCTGCGCAAGCGGCTCAACACGCTGGTCGGCGCGTACGTCCATCAGAGCGGCAAGCCGCACGGGGTGATCCACACCGAGCTGCGGCGGGTGTGCGGCGGGCCGCCGAGCGCCGAGGCGACGGCGGGGCAGTTGCGGCAGCGGATCGCCAAGGTGCAGGAGTGGGCCACGCGGATGCGGTGACACCGGAGTTCGGTGGGGGGAGCGTATCGGGACGAACACGGATGGTTCATACCGTGGGGTGCCCGGATTCTGGACGGAGGCTTCCGCTCAGCGAACCGGCTTCGCTACTGTCCGGATACGCACACGCCCCGTGGCAGCGCCGCCGCGGAGCGCAGCCGTGAAGCGACTGGGCCCGGAGCCGCCGGGCCGTCCTGCCGATCGGCGGCCTCTGAAACGCCTCGCCGACGGGACTCGGTGACGCAACCGCCACCAGTGGGTCGCCGACCTCACCACCAAAGGAGTGGGCGTCGTGACCGCGGAGACCTCCCAGACGCTCGACAGGGGACTGCGGGTCCTCAAGCTGCTGGCCGACACGGACCACGGGCTGACCGTCACCGAACTGTCCCATCGACTGGGCGTGAACCGGACCGTGGTGTACCGGCTGCTCGCCACGCTCGAACAGCATGCGCTCGTCCGGCGCGACCTGGGCGGCCGGGCCCGGGTCGGACTGGGCGTGCTGCGGCTCGGCCGGCAGGTGCATCCACTGGTACGGGAGGCGGCGCTGCCCGCGCTGCGGTCGCTCGCCGAGGACATCGGGGCGACGGCCCATCTGACGCTGGTGGACGGCTCGGACGCGCTGGCGGTCGCCGTCGTGGAGCCCACGTGGACGGACTATCACGTGGCGTACCGGGCGGGGTTCCGGCATCCGCTGGACCGCGGGGCCGCGGGCCGGGCGATACTCGCGGCCCGGCAGGCGCCGCCCGCCGACCCCGGCTACACCCTGACCCAGGGCGAGTTGGAGGCCGGGGCCTGCGGGGCGGCGGCGCCCCTGATCGGGGTGACCGGGGTGGAGGGCAGCGTGGGCGTGGTGATGCTGGCGGACTCCGTCCCGGAGCGGGTCGGTCCCCGGGTCCTGGACGCGGCCCGCGAGGTCGCCGAGGCCCTTCGCTGACGGCGCGTCCGCCGTGCGGCACCCTCAACCCGTGCGGCACCCTCAACCCGTGCGGTCGGTGGTTGGGTGCGGGTGTGTTGTGGCTGGTCGCGCAGTTCCCCGCGCCCCTGGCGGGGCTCAGTCCTTGGCCCGGGTTCACAGGGTGCTCCCAGCCTGTGCGGCTGGTGGTTGGGTGCAGGTGTGTTGTGGCTGGTCGCGCAGTTCCTCGCGCCCCTGGCGGGGCTCAGTCCTTGGCCCGGGTTCACAGGGTGCTCCCAGCCTGTGCGGCTGGTGGTCGGGTGCGGGTGTGTTGTGGCTGGTCGCGCAGTTCCCCGCGCCCCTTCGGGGCGCGCAACGAACTTAGCCGTACCCCGCGTCGCTGAGGGGCGCGGCCCACGCTGTCGGCGTCGTTCGGTGGGGCGTTCGCCGTGGTGGGCGGGGTTGGGTGGGTGGTGGGCGGGGCGCGTTAGATTGGCCTCGTGCTCTCTCGTCTCACGCGTCTCCAGGCCGTCGCCGTCTGTGCCCTGCCCGTCGCGGCACTGATCGCCACCGCGGTCTTCGCGCCGCTGCCGTTCTCGGTGGCGCAGCCGGGGATGACGGCGAACGTGCTCGGCGCGAACAGGGGCACCGAGGTGATCACGATCGCCGGTGCGCCGAGCCGCCGGACGAGCGGCGAGTTGCGGATGACGACCATCGAGGCCACCTCCCCGGACGCGGACGTCTCGCTCGGCGACGTGATCGACAACTGGTTCCGTACGGACCGGGCGGTCATGCCGCGTGACTCGGTCTATCCGAGCGGGAACAGTGTCAAGGAGATCGAGCGGCACAACGTCGAGCAGATGCAGCAGTCCCAGGACGCCGCCACCCGGGCCGCGCTGGGCTATCTCGATCTGACCGACAAGAACATCAAGGTCACGTTGCGGCTCGCGGACGTCGGCGGCCCCAGCGCCGGCCTGCTGTTCTCCCTCGGGATCGTGGACAAGCTGGACGGCGACGGCAGCGGCGGCGACCTCACCGGCGGGCGCACCATCGCCGGCACGGGCACGATCGACACCGACGGGACCGTCGGCGCGGTGGGCGGGGTGTCCCTGAAGACGCAGGCGGCCCGGCGGGACGGGGCGACGGTGTTCCTGGTGCCGAAGGCGGAGTGCGCCGACGCCAAGGCGGAACTGCCGAAGGGGCTGCGGCTGATCCCGGTCACCACGCTCAAGGGCGCGGTGGACTCCCTGGTCGCCCTGGAGAAGAACAAGCCGTCGGTCCCGAGCTGCTAGGCGCTCCGCTGGATTGGCCGCGCTGTGTCGTCGGTCGGCTGCGGCATCGTCGTGGCCGGTCGCGCAGTTCCCCGCGCCCCTTCGGCTTCGGGGCGCGGTCGTACCGCAACGAACTTCGCCGTGCTCCGCGCCCCCTTCAGGGCGCGTCCCGGTCCCCCGACGCCTGTTCCACCAGCGGGATGATCCGCAGTGGAACCGGGTTCTCCATGACGATCGCGGTGGCGGCGCGGACGATGCCCTCGAAGCCGACGACCCGGTCGATCACCCGCTGCAGATCGGCGTTCGAGCGGGCCACCAGACGGCACAGCATGTCCCCGGTCCCGGTGGTGGTGTGCAGCTCCAGCACCTCCGGCACGGACGCCAAGTGCGCCCGCACATCGGGCCCTTGGCCCTGCCGGATCTCCAGCGTGGCGAAGGCGGTGACGGGATAGCCGAGGGCCGCCGGATCCACCTGCGGGCCGAAGCCGCGGATGACACCGTGCGACTGGAGCCGGTCCAGCCGCGCCTGCACGGTGCCCCGGGCGACACCCAGCCGGCGCGACATCTCCAGCACCCCGATCCGCGGCTCCCGGGCCAGCAGGACGATGATGCGCCCGTCCAGATGATCGATCGCCATCGCCCCTCCCGCGGTGGTCATCCTGTACAGAGGGACCGCCGATACGGCCGTTCGGCCCTACAGACTGCCCAGTGGATACGCAAACTATTGCGCACCTTGCAGGCCGGAGCCAGGCTTCCGCTATGGCCGTAATCGATGCGAACTCACAGCACACTCCCGACACCGCACGGCAGGCCGACCCCTTCCCGGTCAAGGGAATGGACGCGGTCGTCTTCGCCGTGGGCAACGCCAAGCAGGCCGCGCACTACTACTCCACCGCCTTCGGCATGCGGCTGGTCGCCTACTCCGGACCGGAGAACGGCAGCCGCGAGACGGCGAGCTACGTCCTGGAGAACGGCTCCGCCCGCTTCGTGTTCACCTCCGTGATCAAGCCCGCCACCGACTGGGGCCGCTTCCTCGCGCAGCACGTGGCCGAGCACGGCGACGGCGTCGTCGACCTCGCCATCGAGGTGCCGGACGCGCGCGCCGCGCACGCCTACGCCGTCGAGCACGGCGCCCGCTCCGTGGCGGAGCCGTACGAGCTGAAGGACGCGCACGGCACGGTCGTCCTCGCCGCGATCGCGACGTACGGCGAGACCCGGCACACCCTGGTGGAACGCTCCGGCTACGACGGGCCCTACCTGCCCGGCTACGCCGCCGCCGACCCGATCGTCGAGCCCCCCGCCCAAAGGACCTTCCAGGCCGTCGACCACTGCGTCGGCAACGTGGAACTCGGCCGTATGAACGAGTGGGTCGGCTTCTACAACAAGGTCATGGGCTTCACGAACATGAAGGAGTTCGTGGGCGACGACATCGCGACCGAGTACAGCGCCCTGATGTCCAAGGTCGTGGCCGACGGCACGCTCAAGGTCAAGTTCCCGATCAACGAGCCCGCGCTCGCCAAGAAGAAGTCCCAGATCGACGAGTACCTGGAGTTCTACGGCGGCGCCGGCGTCCAGCACATCGCCCTCAGCACCAACGACATCGTCCAGACCGTACGCACCATGCGCGCGGCAGGCGTCGAGTTCCTGGACACCCCCGACGCCTACTACGACACGCTTGGCGACTGGGTCGGCGACACCCGCGTCCCGGTCGACACCCTCCGTGAGCTGAAGATCCTCGCCGACCGCGACGAGGACGGCTATCTGCTCCAGATCTTCACCAAGCCGGTCCAGGACCGCCCGACCGTCTTCTTCGAGATCATCGAACGCCATGGCTCGATGGGCTTCGGCAAGGGCAACTTCAAGGCCCTGTTCGAAGCGATCGAGCGGGAACAGGAGCGGCGCGGCAACCTCTAGCCGACCTCCGGCCCGGCACAGGTCTGGGGCACGGGGTGCGGGGGCCCCGGCGGTACCTCGCCGGGGCCCCCGCGGTGATTCACCAGGCCGGGGCCGGGTCGTCCGGGGGGTCGCCCAGGGACCGCAGGGCCGCTCTCGCCTGGGCCGCCCGGGTGGGGGAGAAGTACGGGTTGATCTGCAGGGCCTCCTTGAGGTGGCGGCGGGCCAGGGAGTACTCGCCCAGATCGCGTTCGATCATGCCGCGGTGGAAGACGTACAGCGCGCTGCGCACCCCGCCGCCCTTCGTCTTGTCCGTCGCCTTCTCCGCGTACTCCAGTCCCTCCTCCGGGTCCCCGGACCGGTACAGCGCCCAGCCCAGCGCGTCCGCCACCTCGATACCCGGCTGCCGTTCCCACTCGCCGCGCAGCCGCCGCACCGCCCCCTGCGGGTCGCCGTGGTCCGCCTCGTACTGCCCGATGACCAGGTCGTCGTCGACCCCGCCCGCGATGTCCCGCTCCGCGCGCTGCCGCAGCAGGTCGTACTGGCCCCGGGCCTCCTGCACCATGCCCAGCGACTCGTACAGCTCGCCCAGTTCCAGCGCGTACTGCGGGGACGGCCGGCCCGCCAGCGCCAGGACATAGGCGTCGACCGCCTGCGCCGTGCGGCCCAGCGCGGCCAGCGCCCGTCCCTGCCCGGCGAGCGCGGCCCGCTGGTCCGGGTCCAGCCGGACGGCCGCCTCGAAGTGCCGCAGCGCGTCCTCCCGGTCCCCGCGCTCCCACGCGAGCTGCCCGGCCCGCTCCAGGTAGGCGGCCTGTTCGGCGGGGGTGCCGGCGGTCGCCGCGGCGTCCGCGAGCTGCGCCGCCGCGTCCTCGCGCCAGCCCCGGTCGCGGTAGACGGCGGAGGCCCGCGCCATCACCGCCGGGCGTTCGGCGGGCGAGGTGCGCAGCGCCATCAGCTTGTCCAGCGTGTCGCGGGCGGCCTCGTAGTCACCGAGCCCGGTGTAGGCGTCGATCAGTTGCGCGTACGTCGTCCAGCGCGGGGGCTGGAGCGTCAGCGCCTGCTCGCCCTGCCGCCTGGCCTCGCCGAAGTCCCGCCGGGCGTTGGCCAGCGCCGCGAGACCGTCCAGGGCCTGCGCGTTGGCCGTCGGCCGCTCCCGCAGCGAGGCCCGCAGCGCGTTCTCGGCCCTCGGGAAGTTCTGCGCGTCCGCGGTTCTGCGTCCGTGCTCCACATAGGCCGTTCCCAGCACGGCCCATGTCTGTGCGTCCCGCGGATGCGTCCGCAGATACAGCTCCCGGTCCCTGATGAGTGCCGTCAGGCCGGGCAGCGCGGCGGGCACCCCGGCGGTCACCGTGGTGAGCGGCGGCGGGCCCGGCGCCGGCGCGGGCGGCCGGGCCGGCGGCGGCTGCGGGGGCGGCAGCAGCATCAGCACCCCGACGTACCCGGCGGCACCCGCGGTACCGGCCGTCACCAGGGTGCCCAGCGCCCGCCGCAGCACGCGGCCGCGCCGCCGCGGCGCGGCGGCCACCAGGGACGTGCCAGGACCGGACTGTTCGTTCTCCATGGTCATACTGTGCGTTCATATGACCGCCGCAGTCCGGCAGCCGAAGGCGCGCCCCCGATGGGGTTCACACCGATGGCCCCGGGTGCGAGGCTGTGATCATGAGCCGAATCGAAGCCGCACCCGACACAGCCTTGGGCGACCTGACCGACCGGCTCCGCGCGGGTCTGCCGGCCGAGGCCGTCCTCACCGATCCCGACGTCACGACCTCGTACGCCAACGACATGGCGAGCTTCTGCCCGGCCGGCAGCCCGGCCGTGGTGGTGCTGCCGCGCACGGTCGAAGAGGTCCAGCACGTCATGCGCACCGCCACCGAACTGCGCGTCCCCGTCGTCCCGCAGGGCGCCCGCACCGGCCTGTCCGGCGGCGCCAACGCCGCCGACGGCTGCATCGTGCTGTCCCTCACCAAGATGGACCGCATCCTGGAGATCAGCCCGGTCGACCGCGTCGCCGTCGTCGAGCCCGGAGTCGTCAACGCCACGCTCTCCCGCGCGGTCGGGGAGCACGGCCTGTGCTACCCGCCGGACCCCTCCAGCTGGGAGATGTGCACCATCGGCGGCAACATCGGCACCGCATCCGGCGGCCTGTGCTGTGTGAAGTACGGGGTGACGGCCGAGTACGTGCTCGGCCTGGACGTCGTGCTCGCCGACGGCCGCCTGCTGTCCACCGGCCGCCGCACCGCGAAGGGGGTGGCGGGGTACGACCTGACCCGCCTGTTCGTCGGCTCCGAGGGCTCGCTCGGCATCGTCGTACGGGCCGTCCTCGCGCTGAAGCCCAAGCCGCCGCAGCAACTGGTGCTCGCGGCCGAGTTCGCCTCCGCGGCCGCCGCCTGCGACGCGGTGTGCCGGATCATGGCGGGCGGCCATGTGCCCTCCCTGCTGGAACTCATGGACCGGACGACGGTCAAGGCCGTCAACGACCTCGCCCACATGGGCCTGCCGGAGTCCACCGAGGCGCTGCTGCTGGCCGCGTTCGACACCCCCGACCCGGCCGCCGACCTGGCCGCCGTCGGCGCGCTGTGCGAGGCCGCCAGCGCCACCGGGGTGGTCCCCGCCGACGACGCCGCCGAGTCCGACCTGCTGCTCCAGGCCCGCCGGCTGTCCCTGACCGCGCTGGAGGCGGTCAAGGGCACGACGATGATCGACGACGTGTGCGTGCCCCGCTCCCGGCTGGGCGAGATGCTGGAGGGCGTCGAGCGCATCGCCGACAAGTACCGGCTGACCATCGGAGTGTGCGCGCACGCCGGCGACGGCAACACGCATCCCACCGTCTGCTTCGACGCCCAGGACGCCGAGGAGTCCCGGCGGGCCCGCGAGTCCTTCGACGAGATCATGGCCCTCGGCCTCAAGCTGGGCGGCACCATCACCGGCGAGCACGGCGTCGGCGTCCTGAAGAAGGAGTGGCTGGCCCAGGAGATCGGTCCGGTCGGCGTGGAGCTGCAGCGCGCCGTCAAACAGGTCTTCGACCCGCTGGGCCTGCTCAACCCGGGCAAGCTGTTCTGACCCCGCGCCGCACCCGGCGTCACCGGGCGAGCAGCTGGTGGAGCGCGTCGTCCAGGCCCAGCTGCTCCGCCTCGGAGCCCGGCGGCACCATCCGCAGCGTCCGCTCAAGCCAGGCGGACACCAGGGTGGTCGGCGCCTCCAGCAGGGCGTCGCCGTCGGGCGAGCTGAGCGCCATCAGCACGGCGCTGCGGCCGCTCGCCTTGGTCGGCCACACCCGTACATCCCCGTGCCCGCACGGCCGGAACACCCCCTCCACCAGCAGTTCGCGGGCGAACGTCCAGTTCACGGGCTGCTCTGAGTTGATGTGGAAGCTGATGTGGACGGCGTACGGGTCGTCGGTGCGGTAGGAGAGCCGCGCCGGTACCGGCACGCTGCGCTCCGGCGACAGGATGAGCCTCAGCTCCAGTTCGCGCTCCACCACGGTGCAGTGCATGACGTGCGGTTCCTCTCTCGGGCAGGTGTACGGGGCGCCGCGGGCGGTCCCGTACGAGTGGAGAGAGGGCGGGGGCGCGGGCATTACGCGGGTTCGGCGAACTTTTTCCCGCGGCTGTGGAGCCGGTGCGTGCGGATCCCCGGAAAGGAGTGGGTCCGGCCGGACTGGCGGTGGCGGGCCACCGGGTCTGATAGATGTGGAGGCCCCCGACCGACTTCCGAGCAGATACGGGACGACGGACATGAGCGCCCCAACCCCGGCCCCCGGCGACGACAGGCCCCGCGAGGGCTATTACCCGGACCCGTCCATCCCCGGCTACGTCCGGTACTGGAACGGGGCCGCCTGGGTGCCGGGCACCAGCCGGCCGGCCCCCCGGGACGGTGAACCGCTCACCCCGCCGCCCGGGACGCGTCCGGCCGCACCCGCGGTCGAGGAGACCGGCCCGCACTTCTTCGACGAGGACCCGCAGCCGGAGCCCGCAGGGCCCGAGTCGGCGTCCGCGTGGGGCGCCGACCGGTCCCGGCAGTCCGGCTTCGGCGGCGAACCGGACCGCCGGATCTCCTGGGGCGCCGACCCGCGGGTGCCCGGGGCCGACCCGCGGGTGCCCGCCGATCCGCAGCCGGCGCCGGACGGCCGGGCCACCAGCACCGACGGCACGGCGACGATCCCGCCGGCCGAATCCGGCGACCTGCCCGCGAGCGGCACGTTCGTCTTCCGCCGTCCCATCCCCGGCCCGGCCGCCGCGCCCGCCGCCGAGGACGAGGGCACCATGACCTTCCGCGCGGTGCCGCGCACCGGGGAACCGGGCGCGGCGGCCCCCGCCGACCGGAGCGGGCCTGCCTTCGGCGCGGCCTCGGGGCAGCCGGGTCCGGCCGCCGACGCGCGGGGCACCGCGGGTCCTGCCGGGTCCGCCGGGTCCGGCGCGGCGATCCCGGCACAGGGCTCCGGCGCGGCCGGCCCCGGCTCCGCCCCCGCCGGCGCTCCGGGGACGGGCAGTGCGGCTTCGCCCGGCGCGGGTTCCTCCGGTGCTTCCCCCGCCGCGGGTTCCGGCGGGCCCGGGTTCGGGGCGGGCAAGGCCGCCGCGGCCCGTGCCGCGGCGGCGCAGGGCGAGGGCCAGGCGGCCGGCGCCGCGGCCCGCACCGCCGCTCCGGCCGTACCGCAGCAGTCCACCCCCGTGACCACCGGGCCCGGCGGCGGGCAGTCCTCCTGGGCCCAGCAGGTGCACCGGCTCGCGGGCGGCGGCGACGAACAGCCTGTGGCGCCCTGGAAGCCGCCCGTCGAGGACCCCTTTCAGACGATGGCGCGGCGGCAGGCCGCGGCCCGGCCCGCGGCACTCGGCAAGCGGCTTGCGGCCCGGCTGATCGACACCGTGGCCGTCGGCGCCGTCACCGCCGTGGCCGCCGTACCGCTCGGCACCAGGGCGGCCGACCACATCCAGGAGAAGATCGACGCGGCCAAGCTCTCCGGCCGCACGGTCACCGTCTGGCTGCTCGACGGCACGACGGGCACGTACCTCGGCATCGTCCTCGCCGTCCTGCTCCTCGCCGGTGTCCTCTACGAGGTGCTGCCCACCGCCAGGTGGGGCCGCACCCTGGGCAAGCGGCTGTGCGGCCTGGAGGTGCGGGACATCGAGGGCCATGAGCCGCCGGCCTTCGGCGCGTCCCTGCGGCGCTGGCTCGTGCACACCGTCCCGGGTCTGCTCGGCATCGGTGTCGTCGGCTACGCCTGGTGCCTGTTCGACCGGCCGTGGCACCAGTGCTGGCACGACAAGGCGGCCCACACCTTCGTCGCGGGCTGACCGGAGGCCCTACGCTCGTTGCGGCGGACGTGGGTCCGTCGTACGGCTTCTTCGATTCCGTACTCCGGACGGCCGCCCGCCGGATGCGGAATCGGGCGGTTCGCGGTCCACTCGGGCCATGAGCAGCGAACCGCCTCCCGGCTCAGGACAGCAGCCACCGGAAGAAGACCCGTTCAGGAAGCGGCCCCCGTCCGGCCCGGGGTCGGGCTCGCCCTACGACACCCCGCACGGCGGCCCGACCGGCCAGCCCCCGCCGGGCGGCGAAGGCGGTCAGCCCCCGCCTGGGGGCGGCGAAGGCGGTCAGCCCCCGCCTGGGGGTGGCGAAGGCGGCCAACCGCCGCCCGGCGGTGGGCAGCAGCCGCCTCCGTACGGAGGTGAGCAGCCCCCGCCCTACGGCGGTCAGCAGCCCCCGTCCTACGGTGGCGGGCCCTATGGAGCCGGGCCCTACGGCGGTGGGCCCGCCGATCCGCTCGCCGGCATGCCCCCGCTCGCCGACAGCGGCAAGCGCACCCTCGCCCGCATCATCGACCTGATCCTGGTCGGCATCGTCGTCTGGCTGATCACCTGGGCGTTCGGGGTGCGCGAGTACGAGGTGAACAGCGACAGGGTCGAGGTCGGCAAGTCGTTCGCGCAGTCGCTGATCGCCGCCGTGCTCTACATCGCCTACGACACCGTCCTGATCTCCCGGACGGGCCAGACCCTGGGCAAGAAGTGGCTCGGCATGCGCGTGGCCAACCTGGACAACGGCTCCACGCCCTCCGTGCAGACCTCACTGGTGCGCGCGCTGGTGCTGTGGATCCCGTTCGCGTTCTGCTGCGCCTGCATCTGGACCGCGATCTGCGGCGGTTGGAGCTTCTTCGACCGGCCCTACAAACAGGGCCTGCACGACAAGGCCGCCAAGACGGTGGTGGTCAGCACCGGATGAGCCCGGCGGGCCGCACGAGCCGCCGGGACGGAACAGCAGTCGGCGGGTCCGTATCCTTCACGGACCCGCCGACTTCGTGTGTCACTCAGCGAGCGGTGGGCTCGCGCACGGGCTCGGCCACGGCGGCCACCGGCTTGCGCGGCGCCGGCACCACCCGCTCGGCGGTGGCCGGCGTCCCGGCCGCCGGGGCGGCCGTACGGGGCTTGGGCAGGGGAACCGTCAGGGCGACCAGCAACCCCAGGGCGAGCGCAGCGAGGGCGATCACGGCGATCCCCGCTCCCGAACTCGTCTGTGACAGCAGCAGCATGGCGAGCGTCGAGAGGATCACGGTGCAGGAACCGTAGGCGAGCTGTGCGGCAGTCGGACGAGGCATGGCAATCGTGTCCTCGGAGGATATTGGGGGTGAGGCGGGCAACCGGCCTGGCTTCTCCGCCGACTTCCGGGCGTTCCACATTCGACTCTATTCGCGTGCATGCCCGAGCGGAACGGCCGGTAAGCGTGGCCTAACCCACGGTACCGGTGCACGGGGGGCGCACGGAGTCATGCATCCAGCAAGTGGACGGTCTCATGCGCCGGTTGGGTATGCCGCAGGCATCCGTCCCGAACACCGCCGCTCCATAGTGCAGTTGAACTGCTCAAGTCAAGGTCTGTCTTTTCTCGTAAACCTCTAGTCAAATGTCGTCACTTGACTACACGCGTTGATCAGGCGCGCACGGACCTCCAAGCCAGGACCCCTCCATTCCGTGTGCGCGACGCGGGGGAGGAACTCAAGTGACCAGCAGACCCTGGACGTTCAGAGTCGCCGCGGTCGGCGTAGCGCTCGCGGCGGCCTCGGCCACGTTCGCGACCTTCGCCGTCGCGGAGGCGAGCACCACGGCCGCGTCGGCCGCCGCGAACCGGCACGACCCGGCCCCGGTGAAACAGGAGACGCACGACCTCGACGGCCCGCTGAGCAAGACCCAGGAGGCCCAGCGCCAGGAAGCCCTCGACCAGGTCATCGCCGGCAAGGCCCAGGTGAAGGACCGCGACGGTTCGAAGGTCGTACGGCTCGACAGCAAGAAGGGCGACAGCAAGTACGTCGAACTCGGCCGGGAGAAGACCGACAAGATCTTCACGATCCTGGTGGAGTTCGGCGACCAGGTCGACCCCCGCTACGGCGGCTCCGCCGGCCCGCTGCACAACGAGATAGCGGCGCCGGACCGCACCAAGGACAACAGCACCGACTGGAAGTCCGACTACAACCAGAAGCACTACGAGGACCTTTACTTCGGCACCGGCAAGAAGACCGAGTCGCTGAAGAAGTACTACGAGAAGCAGTCCTCGGGCCGCTACTCGGTGGACGGCGAGGTCTCCGACTGGGTCAAGGTCCCCTACAACGAGGCCCGTTACGGCAACAACGCGTGCGGCGGCAGCACGTGCTCCAGCGTCTGGAACGTCGTCCGCGACGGCCTGAACGCCTGGGTCGCCGACCAGAAGGCGGCCGGCCGCACGGACGCCGACATCAAGGCGGACGTGGCCCAGTACGACCGCTGGGACCGCTACGACTACGACGGCGACGGCGACTTCAACGAGCCCGACGGCTACATCGACCACTTCCAGATCGTGCACGCCGGCGAGGACGAGTCCGCGGGCGGCGGCGTCCAGGGCGAGGACGCCATCTGGGCCCACCGCTGGTACGCGTTCGGCACCGACGCGGGCGCCACCGGCCCCGACTACAACAAGCTCGGCGGCGCGCAGATTGGCAGCACCGGCATCTGGGTCGGCGACTACACCATCCAGCCGGAGAACGGCGGCCTCGGCGTCTTCGCCCACGAGTACGGCCACGACCTCGGCCTGCCCGACGAGTACGACACCGCGGGCGGCGAGAACTCCACCGGTTTCTGGACCCTGATGTCCTCCGGTTCCTGGCTCGGCCGTGGCCAGCAGTCCATCGGTGACCTGCCCGGCGACATGAACGCCTGGGACAAGCTCCAACTGGGCTGGCTGAACTACGACGTGGCCAAGGCCGGCATCAGCTCCTGGCACAAGCTGGGCCTCGCCGAGTACAACACCAAACACCGGCAGGCCCTCGTCGTCACGCTGCCCGAAAAGGCCGTCACGACCGAGATCATCGCCCCGGCGCAGGGCGCGACGCAGTGGTGGAGCGGCAGCGGTGACGACCTCAAGAACACGCTGACCCGTTCCGTCGACCTGACCGGCAGGTCCTCGGCCGCGCTGACCCTGGACGGCTGGTACGACATCGAGGCCGGGTACGACTACCTCTACACCGAGGTGTCGACCGACGGCGGCGCCAACTGGACCGCGCTCGACGGCACGGTGGACGGCCGGCCCATCCCGCGCGACGGCAGCGACAAGCCGGCCCTGACCGGCACGATCGACGGCTACGAGAAGCTGTCGTACCCGCTGGACGCCTACGCGGGCCAGAAGTTCCAGCTGCGCTTCCGCTACCAGACCGACGGCGGCGTGGCGCAGAAGGGCTTCACGGCCGACCGGATCACCGTGACCGCGGACGGCGCGACGGTCTTCTCGGACGACGCGGAGAGCGCGGACGCGGCCTGGACGGCGAACGGATTCTCCCGGGTCGGCGCGTCCTTCACCAAGGACTACAAGCAGTACTACATCGCCGAGAACCGTCAGTACGAGTCGTACGACACGACGTTGAAGACCGGCCCGTACAACTTCGGCTTCTCGACGACCCGTCCGGACTGGGTGGAGCACTACCCCTACCAGAACGGCCTGTTGATCTGGAAGTGGGACACCTCCCAGCAGGACAACAACACCGGCAGCCACCCCGGCACCGGTCTGATCCTCCCGGTCGACTCGCACCCGACCGCGCTGCGCTGGTCCGACGGCACGCTGATGCGCAACCGCATCCAGGCATACGACTCGACGTTCAGTCTGGAGCGCACGGACGGCATCACGCTGCACAAGGCGGACGTGCCGACCGTGATCAAGTCGTCGAAGGGGGTGTCGGTCTTCAACGACCACACCAACACCTACTACGACCCGGCCAACCCGGCCGGCGGTGTCAAGATCACTGACACCAACACCAAGATCAAGATCGACAAGCAGGCCAAGGATGGCTCGACGATCGAGATCGAGGTCGGTCCCGCGGTGAAGTAGTCGGCATCCCTGCAGGTCAGAGGCGTATCGGCGGCGGCCCCTTGGCGGGTCGCCGCCGATCGTGTTTAGGTGCGTCCTGTGGCGCTCTTATTGACACCGACCGAAACGGGGATGTGACCGCATGGCCGCAGGAGGCTTCTGCAAGCTGCCGAACGGCACGGTGGTGGTGGCACTGAACCTGCCAAGCCCCGCCGCCGACGGCTCGCCCACGGGTACGCCCGCGTGCGGGGTACGGGTGCTCGTGCACGCCCAGAACCGGGCGCGGGCCCTGACCCGGCTGCGCAATCTGGGCATGCGGGCGGTGTATCTGCGGGGCAACGCGGCTCCGCCGACGCCGGACGAGATCACGGCGGTCCTGCACCATCCGGACGGGCTGATATGGCGCACCGCGCCCGCGGCCGACGTCACCGCGGCGGATCTGGTGACCGAGCTGTGGCATCCGATCAGGGCGCTCCTCCGCCCCAGCGCTCCGCTGGGTTAGGCCGGAGGGGTCTGTTGAGCTTGCGGTGACCTTGTGCGGTGGGGGTGGGTTCTGTGCGCGGTGGGTTTGGGGGTGTGGGGTTGTCGGGCGGGTGCGGGTTTGTTGTGGCTGGGCGCGCAGTTCCCCGCGCCCCTTTTGGGGGGCTTGGGGGGTCGGTTGGGTGCGGGTGTGTTGTGGCTGGGCGCGCAGTTCCCCGCGCCCCTTTGGGGCTGGTCGGGGTTTGTCGGGGGGCCGGGGGTGGGGTTCTGTGCGTGGTTTCTCGCGCCCCTTTGGGGGGTGGTCAGGTTACTGGTTTGCCTGTGAGGGTTGCTCCTGCTTTGCGTAGGTCTTCGATCGCGCGCTGCGTTGTGTCCTCGGCCACGCCGGCTGTCAGGTCCAGGAGGACGTTCGTGCGGAAGCCCTCCCGCAGGGCGTCCAGGGCGGTGGCGCGTACGCAGTGGTCCGTGGCGATGCCCACCACGTCCACCTCGTCGACCCCACGCGCCCTGAGCCAGTCGGCCAGCAGGACGCCGTTCTCGTCGGTGCCCTCGAAGCCGCTGTAGGCCGCCGCGTACGCCCCCTTGTCGAAGACGGCGTCGATCGCGCCGGAGGCGACCGCGGGGGCGAAGTTCGGGTGGAAGCCCACGCCCTCCGTGCCGGCGACGCAGTGCGCGGGCCAGGAGTGCACGTAGTCGGGGTTGTCGGCGAAGTGGCCACCGGGCGCGATGTGGTGGTCACGGGTCGCCACCACATGCCGGTAGCCGGCCGGCGCCTGGCCGATCAGCTCGGTGATGGCGGCGGCCACATCGGCACCCCCGGCCACCGCGAGACTGCCCCCCTCGCAGAAGTCGTTCTGCACGTCTACGACGATCAAGGCGCGGCGCATGGTCGGTGTCCTTCGACTGGCGGTCCCCGGCTCCCAGAGCCCGGGGAGGGAAGATATGAGCCTAGAGACTTCGGCGGCGGTCCGGGAGGGGGGCGTCGGGGCGGGCGGCGGCGGTCCCGCTCTAGCTACCCGACCGTCCCGGGACATACTCCGTCGGAATGACGGGTTCCCCTCGCGAGAGCTGGGTAGCGGACAGCGGCAGATTGGCGCGGGCGGCCGCGTGCCGGTCGCGGACGACGTCCAGCGGCTCGCGGGCCACCACCTCACCGCCCTTGACCAGCTCGACCAGGAGCTGCCGGTCCACCAGCTCCGCGGGCACCGGCCCGGTGCCGATGACCTCGGCCTCCGCCACCCCGTCCGCGTCGAGCCGCCGCGCGGCCCACTTGCGCCCGCCGATGGAGGTCTTGCCGCCGGTGGACCGCTTCGCCACCGGCAGCAGCGGCGCCTGCGGGTCGCCCGACTCGGCGCGCGCCACCAGCTTGTAGACCATCGAGCAGGTCGGATGCCCGGAACCGGTCACCAGCTGGGTGCCGACGCCGTACGCGTCGACGGGCGCCGCGGCGAGCGAGGCGATGGCGTACTCGTCCAGGTCCGAGGTCACGACGATCTTCGTGTCGACGGCGCCCAGCTCGTCCAGCTGCTGCCGCACCCGGTGCGCGACCAGCAGCAGGTCACCGGAGTCGATGCGCACCGCGCCCAGCTCGGGACCTGCGACCTCCACGGCGGTCCGGACGGCCTCGGCGACGTCGTAGGTGTCCACCAGCAGCGTGGTGCCCCGCCCGAGCGAGTCCACCTGGGCCCGGAAGGCGTCCCGCTCGCGGTCGTGCAGCAGGGTGAAGGCGTGGGCGGAGGTGCCCACCGTCGGTATGCCGTAGCGGAAGCCGGCGGCCAGGTCCGAGGTGGTGGCGAAGCCGCCGACGTAGGCGGCGCGCGCGGCGGCCACGGCGGACAGCTCGTGGGTGCGCCGGGCGCCCATCTCGATCAGCGGCCGCTTCCCGGCGGCCGAGGCCATCCGGGAGGCCGCGGCGGCGATGGCCGAGTCGTGGTTGAGGATGGACAGGATCACCGTCTCCAGGAGCACGCACTCGGCGAACGTCCCCTCCACCCGCATCAGCGGCGAGCCGGGGAAGTACACCTCGCCCTCGGGGTAGCCCCAGATGTCACCGCCGAAGCGGTAGCCGGACAGCCACTGAAGGGTCTCCTCGTCGACGATCTGCCGCTCCCGCAGGAAGCCGAGGACGCCCGCGTCGAAGCGGAAGTTCTCGACCGCGTCCAGCACGCGTCCGGTGCCCGCCACGACGCCGTAGCGGCGCCCGTGCGGCAGCCGCCGGGTGAAGACCTCGAACACGCTGCGCCGGCCGGCGGTGCCCGCCCTGAGGGCCGCTTGCAGCATCGTCAGCTCGTACTGGTCCGTGAAGAGCGCCGTCGACGGAACGTCCACCGGCAGCCCAAGGTCTGCTGTGTCCATGGACCCGCATGCTACCCCCATCTCGTCAGTGTGACGATTTTTGCCCGGCGTGGCAGCATGGGCATGTGACGTCACCCGCGCCCGTAGAGATCGAACGCACCGAGTCGGCGGAGGAGGTCTTCGCCGTACCCGAGCCCGACGTCCCCTGGGTCACCATCGTGCACAACGACCCGGTCAACCTCATGAGCTATGTGACGTACGTCTTCCAGACGTACTTCGGCTATCCCAAGGACAAGGCCACCAAGCTCATGCTCGACGTCCACCACAAGGGCCGTGCGGTCGTCTCCAGCGGCAGTCGCGAGGAGATGGAGCGCGACGTGCAGGCGATGCACGGCTACGGTCTGTGGGCCACCCTCCAGCAGGACCGGAAGTAACGATCTCACCGATGCCAGGACACTTCGAACCGCTCCCCGGCGGCGGCGCCGCCGTCGCTCTCGACGACGTCGAGATCTCCATCATCCGGTCGCTGGCCGTCCAGCTGCTGGAGCTGATCGGCCCCGGACCCGCCCCGGACGCCCCCGCCGACCCGCTCGCCGAGCTGTTCGCCGAGGGTCCCAGCGAGCCGCCCGCCGACCCGGTGCTGCGCCGCCTCTTCCCGGACGCCTACAGCGATCCCGGACGGGCGCCGGACACGGCCGAGGAGGCCGAGGAGCGGCAGGCGTACTCCGCCGAGTTCCGCCGCTACACCGAGAACGACCTGCGGGCCGGCAAGCGGGAGAACGCCCTCGCGGTGATCCGCGCCCTGGACGCGCTGGCCGCGGCGGGGGAGGGCGGCGCCGTCCTCAAGCTGTCGCCCGCGGAGTCCCGGCAGTGGCTGGGCGCGCTCAACGACCTGCGGCTGGCGATCGGCTCCCGGCTGGAGATCACCGACGAGGACGACACCGATCTGCTCTACCGGCTGCCGGACGAGGACCCGCGCAAGCCGATGGTGATGGCGTACCTGTGGCTGGGCGGGCTCCAGGAAACCCTCGTGTCCACGCTCTTGCCCTGATTTGTCCCCTTGTCGAGTCCTCGGCGAGTCCTCGGTGTGGTCCTCGGTGCGCCCGCTGACATGTCCGCTCAGAGGACGCTCAAATCCGGGTAACGATCGCGTCACCCATGCGCCCATTTTTGCGGTGATTGTGTGCCGCTTGTCCCTTTTTGGCTGTGGCGTGCGCCACAGTTCACCGGTGTGATCAGCAGGGTGGTCGTGGTACATCTTCACGACCGCCCGGCGAACACCACCCATGTTCGGCCGGGTGCGCCACCGAGCCGGTGACCACCGGCCAGGCACCACTCCATCCATCCGGGGGGATCGAGACCCGGTCCGTGGCCCGACGAAGGGCCCGGATCGGCATGGAGAAAGGCGCACCGCACATGACCTCAGCGCAGGTCACCGAGGCACCCGAAGAGGGCTACGAGCGCGGACTCGGCAGCCGTCAGGTCCAGATGATCGCGATCGGCGGCGCCATCGGCGTCGGTCTGTTCCTGGGAGCCGGGGCGAACATCGCCAAGGCCGGACCCAGCCTCATCCTGATGTACGCCCTGGCCGGCGGCGTCATCTTCTTCATCATGCGCGCGCTCGGCGAGCTGCTGCTCTACCGGCCCGTCTCGGGCTCCTTCGCCGAGTACTCACGGGAATTCCTCGGCCCGTTCTTCGGCTACTTCACCGGCTGGACGTACTGGCTGATGTGGGTGGTGACCGGCATGGCCGAGCTGACGGCCGCCGCGATCTACGTCCACTACTGGTTCCCGTCCATCCCGCAGTGGGTGACGGCCCTGGTCTTCCTGGTGGCCCTGTTCGTGGCCAACCTGATCTCGGTGAAGCTGTTCGGCGAGATCGAGTTCTGGTTCTCGATGGTCAAGGTCACCGCGCTCATCGGCATGATCGTGATCGGCCTCGGCGTGCTCACCTTCGGCTTCAGCGCTGCGGGCGGCACCGCCACGGTCTCCAACCTGTGGCAGTTCGACGGCTTCTTCCCCAAGGGCGTCGGCTCGTCCCTGATGACCCTCCAGGGCGTGATGTTCGCCTACCTCGCCGTGGAACTGGTCGGCGTCACCGCCGGCGAGTCGGCGAACCCCGAGAAGACCCTCCCGAAGGCCATCAACACCCTGCCCTGGCGGATCGCGCTCTTCTACGTGGGCGCGCTCACCGTGATCCTGTGCGTGGTGAAGTGGACCGAGTTCGCCGAGGGCGTCAGCCCCTTCGTGAAGGCGTTCGCGGTCATCGGCATCCCGGCCGGCGCCGGCATCGTCAACTTCGTGGTGCTCACCGCGGCCCTGTCGTCCTGCAACTCCGGCATGTACTCCACGGGCCGCATGCTGCGCACCCTCGCCGACAACGGCGAGGCCCCGAAGACGTTCGGCCGGCTCTCGGCCCGCAGGACCCCCGCGCTCGGCATCACGGTCTCCGTCGCCTTCATGGCCATCGGCGTGGTCCTCAACTACATCGTCCCGGAGAAGGCGTTCGGCTACGTCACCTCCGTCGCCACCGCCGCCGGCATCTGGACCTGGCTGATGATCCTGATCAGCCACGTCCGCTACCGCCGCGAGGTCGTCTCGGGCCGGCTGCCCGCGTCCTCCTTCCCGGCGCCGGGCGGCTCGGTGTGCAGCTGGATCGCCATCGCGTTCCTGGTCTTCGTCACCGGACTGATCGCCTACGACGCCGACTCCCGGGTCTGCCTGTATGTGATGGCGGGCTGGGCGATGGCGCTCGGCATCGGCTGGCTGGTGCTCAGGAACCGCACACCGGGAACCACCGGTCCCCGCGAACCGGCACTGGAGAAGGTGCTCTGACCGCGGGGCTCCGCACCGGGGCCCCGCCGCCGAGGACGCCCGGCCGCGGCGCGTCACGCAGGGCGCCCGCCGCGGCCGCCGCTCAGGGCGTCCGTCATATGGGCCGCTCCGTACCAACCCCCGGTACGGAGCGGCCCCTCTGCTTATCCTTGCCCGCATGCTGACCATCACCCAGGACCTGTACGACCGGATCGTCGCCCACGCCCGCGAGGACCACCCGGACGAGGCGTGCGGCGTGGTCGCCGGACCCGCGGGCACCGACCGGCCCGAGCGCTTCGTCCCGATGCTCAACGCCGCCCGCTCGCCCACCTTCTACGAGTTCGACTCGCAGGACCTCCTGAAGCTCTACCGCGACCTCGACGACCGCGACGAGGAGCCGGTGATCATCTACCACTCGCACACCGCGACCGAGGCATACCCCTCCCGCACCGACATCGGCTACGCCAACGAGCCCGGCGCCCACTACGTCCTGGTCTCCACGGCGGACACCGACGGCCTCGGCGAGTTCCAGTTCCGCTCCTTCCGGATCCTCGACGGCGAGGTCACCGAGGAGGACGTCAAGGTCGTCGACGCGTACTGACCGACCCCCATGACCACAGTTCGGTCAGAATTCATCCACGATGCGAGATCACCTTCCAGGAAGCGGACCGGGAATCGATACGATGACCCCATGGTTCTCCACGACGTGAGCGAGAAGACGCCGGGCATGTTGCTCGTGGCGCGGCTGCACGTCGATCTGTGCAGGCTGAACAGCGCCATCTGTTGACGTTTCCCTGCCGCCGTGCGGCCCTGAGCCGCGGCGCTCCCCGGTGCCGAAAGCCCGGGGACCCCCTTGTGCGCCCCGATCCGACACTTCCGACAGGAGCCCGCGACCATGGCCATCGAGGTCCGCATCCCCACCATCCTCCGCCAGTACACCGACGGTCAGAAGGCGGTGGAGGGCAGCGGCGACACCCTCGCCGCGCTGTTCGCCGACCTCGACACCCGGCACGCGGGCATCCAGGCCCGCATCGTGGAAGACGGCAAGCTGCGCCGCTTCGTCAACGTCTACCTGAACGACGAGGACGTCCGGTTCGTCGACGGCATCGACACCAAGCTGACCGACGGCGACACCGTGACGATCCTGCCGGCCGTGGCCGGCGGTATGGCCTGAACGGCCGCTGGTCCCCGATGCGCTACGACTCCCCGCTCGCCGCGGTGGGCGGCACACCGCTCGTCCGCCTGCCGCGCCTGTCACCCTCCGCCGACGTGCGGATCTGGGCCAAGCTGGAGGACCGCAACCCGACCGGCTCGGTCAAGGACCGCCCGGCCCTGCACATGATCGAGCAGGCGGAGAAGGACGGCCGGCTCACCCCCGGCTGCACCGTCCTGGAACCCACCTCAGGCAACACCGGCATCTCCCTGGCCATGGCGGCCAGGCTCAAGGGCTACCGCATCGTGTGCGTGATGCCCGAGAACACCTCGCAGGAGCGCCGGGACCTGCTCGCCATGTGGGGCGCCGAGATCATCTCCTCACCGGCCGCGGGCGGCTCCAACACCGCCGTACGCGTCGCCAAGGAACTGGCCGCCGAGCACCCGGACTGGGTGATGCTCTACCAGTACGGCAACCCGGACAACGCCGGCGCCCACTACGCCACCACCGGCCCGGAGATCCTGGCCGACCTCCCTTCGATCACCCACTTCGTGGCCGGCCTCGGCACCACCGGCACCCTCATGGGCGTCGGCCGCTTCCTGCGCGAGCACAAGCCGGACGTGAAGATCGTCGCCGCCGAGCCGCGCTACGACGACCTGGTGTACGGCCTGCGCAACCTCGACGAGGGCTTCGTACCCGAGCTGTACGACCCCTCCGTGCTCACCACCCGCTTCTCCGTCGGCTCCGCCGACGCGGTCACCCGCACCCGTGAACTCCTCCAGCAAGAGGGCATCTTCGCGGGCGTCTCCACGGGCGCCGCGCTGCACGCCGCGCTCGGTGTCGGCCGCAAGGCGGTACAGGCCGGCGAGAGCGCCGACATCGTCTTCATCGTGGCCGACGGCGGCTGGAAGTACCTTTCCACGGGCGTCTACACGGCGGCCACGACGGAAGAGGCCATCAAGACGCTCCAGGGACAGCTCTGGGCGTAGCACCGCCGCAGGGGCGCCGCCGAGAGCGCCGAGCGGCATCCCCGGCCGGTGCCCACCGGCCGGGGACCGCGCGGGATCCGCACGGCCGGGTGGCACGTCCCATCCGTACCGGGGCCGGCACCCGGCGGAAGGCGGTCACCCCATGCGCGGTACGACGATCCACCGCACGACACTCACCGCCGCGACGGCCGCGATCCTCCTCGCGGGCTGCGGCGGCGGCACGGGCGCGGGCGGCAGCACGGCGCCCTCCTCCCCGGCCCGCTCCTCGTCGGCTTCCTCGACCACCACGGCCCCGCATTCCTCCCCTGCCCCGCCGTCAACTCCCGCCACAGGCACGGCTCCCGCCCCGCCGTCCGGACCGGACACGACGCGCCCGCCGAGCCCGGCGCCGACGGCCGCAGCCTGTGCCTGGCGCGCGGCGGGGTGGTGCGGATCACGCTGCACGGCACGGCCGAGCGCCCCTGGAAGCCGGTCACCGCGAGCGGCGACGCGCTGAAACCCGTCAACCCCGGCCTCGTCATCCTGCCGGGCGACGCGGTCGCCGCCTACGAGGCCGTCACCCCCGGCACCGCGTCGCTCACCTCGACCCGCCCGCTCTGCCCCGAACCCGGCCCCGGCAAGCTCTCCTGCCTGGGCCTCCAGAACTGGTCCGTCACGATACGAGTCCCCTGACCCAAGCGCTCCGCTGCAGATGCCGCGATATGCCGTCGGTCGTCTGCGGCACCGTCGTGGCTGGTCGCGCAGTTCCCCGCGCCCCTTCGGGGTGCTGCCGAACCGCAGCGGACTCAGGTGGCCAGGTGGCGTACCTGGTCCCACAGGACCGGATCGACCACGCCCACCCGGCGCCGGAAGTCCCACACCGGCACCTGACGCAGCTCGTCCGTCTCCAGGAAACTCGGTCGGCCGTGCGCGTCGCCCACCGAACCAGGCGGCAACGGGATCACCCCGGCACGCTCGTCGTGGTACTTGCTGGTGATTTTCGCCACCGTGGCCCGCTTGCCGTGCACCGCCAGCACCAGACAGGGCCGGTCCGACGTGCGGGGCCCGCTTCCGTAGGGCACGTTCGCCCACCAGATGTCCCCCGGCCGCGGCCGCTCGGCACGCGCTGGCGGACGCTCCTCGCGGCCCGCCGGACGCCTCCCGCGCCGCGCCGGGCGACGGCTGCGTCCCCAGCCGTCGACGAGCGTGGCGACCAGCGCGAGCAGTACCACCGCCGCGAGCGCCAGCCACCAGGACGTGTCCATATCGTTGACGGTACCGGCGCGTGCAACCCCGCGCGCGCCCTCTGTTCAGACATCCGCACCACGTCCAGCCGAATCGGTGACACCACAGGTGAGTTCGCCCACAACGGCCCCTGGCGGAGGAGCGACCCGTGCTGTTGCGCCTTACGCTCGACGGACCGCACGACCCCTGTGTGCCCCTTCCTGAACCCCTTTCACCGTTTCTGGAGAGTTCCATTCGGAACGCTCCAGCCGGATTCACCGCCAACGGAGGTTTCTGCTTCATGAAGCTCACCGTCGTCGGCTGCTCGGGGTCGTTTCCGTCCGCGGATTCGGCCTGTTCGAGCTACCTCGTCGAGGCCGACGGCTTCCGGCTGCTGCTCGACCTGGGCAATGGCGCCCTCGGCGAGCTGCAGCGCCACTGCGGTCTCTACGACCTCGACGCGATCTTCCTCAGCCATCTGCACGCCGACCACTGCATCGACATGTGCGCCTACTTCGTGGCGCGCTACTACCGGCACGACGGCGGACGCGCCGCCCCGATCCCGGTCTACGGACCCGAAGGCACGGAACAGCGTCTGACCACCGCCTACGCCGACACCCCCACCGCCTCGTCCATGAGCGAGGTCTTCGACTTCCACACGGTCAAGCCGTCCACGTTCGAGATCGGCCCGTTCACCGTGCACACCGAACGGGTGCGGCACCCCGTGGAGGCGTACGGCATCCGCGTCGAGCACGGCGGGTCGTCGCTGACGTACTCCGGCGACACGGGTGTCACCGCGGCGCTCGACGAGCTGGCCCGGGACACCGACCTCTTCCTATGCGAGGCCGCGTTCACCTACGGCAAGGAGAACATCCCCGACCTGCACCTCAACGGCCGCGAGGCGGGCGAGACCGCGGCCCGCGCGGGTGCCCGGCGCCTGGTGCTCACCCACATCCCCCCGTGGACCGACCCCGAGGCCAACCTGGCGGACGCCCGCGCCGTCTTCGACGGCCCGGTGGAACTGGCGGCGCCGAGAGCGACGTACGAGATCTGAGTCCGTACGGGGTTCAGGCCCGTACGCACGAGAAGGCCGGACGGCCCCGGAACCGATCGGTTCCGGGGCCGTCGTCATGCCGTGCGGCGCTGCCGTGCCGCGTCCGTGCGGTGGTGCCGTGCCGTGCGGCGGCTCACGCCTTGGTGAGGTCCTCGACCTCCTCCTCGGGCTCGCGGCCCGGAGTCTTCAGGTCGAACCTGACGATGGCGAAGTGGAAGGTCACGTAGTAGACGGCCGCGAAGACCAGCCCGATCGGGATGATCAGCCATGGCTTGGTCGCCAGATGCCAGTTCAGCGCGTAGTCGATCAGACCGGCCGAGAAGTTGAAGCCAGCGTGCACGCCCAGCGCCCAGGTCACCGCCATCGACACCGCGGTCAGCACCGCGTGCAGCACGTACAGGACCGGCGCGACGAACATGAAGGAGAACTCGATCGGCTCGGTGACCCCGGTCACGAACGAGGTCAGCGCCAGGGAGACCATCATGCCCAGCACCGCCTTGCGGCGCTCCGGCCGGGCGCAGTGCGCGATGGCCAGCGCGGCGGCCGGCAGACCGAACATCATGATCGGGAAGAAGCCGGACTGGAACAGACCGGCGGAGGGGTCACCGGCCAGGAACCGGGTGATGTCGCCGTGCACGACGTCACCGGCCGAGTTCTTGAAGTCGCCCAGCTGGAACCAGGCCACGGTGTTGACGAACTGGTGCATGCCGATCGGGATCAGCGCCCGGTTCACCGCGCCGAACAGGGCCGCGCCGCCCGAGCCGAGGCCGGTCATCCACTCGCCGAAGTGCGAGATGCCGTTGCCGATCGGCTCCCAGACCAGACCGAAGAAGACACCCATGACGAGGCCGACGAAGGCCATGATGATCGGCACGAGCCGGCGGCCGTTGAAGAAGCCCAGCCAGTCGACCAGCCTGGTGCGGTGGAAACGCTGCCACAGCACGGCGGCCAGCAGACCCATGACAATGCCGCCGAGTACCCCGGGATCGTTGTAGACGGCGGCCGTGTCCTTGCCCTGCTGGATCACTTCCTCGGAGACCGGGAAGGCCTGGAGGACCTTGCTGTAGACGAGGAAGCCGACCACCGCGGCGAGCGCCGTCGAGCCGTCCGCCTTCTTGGCGAACCCGATGGCCACGCCGATGCAGAACAGGATCGGCAGGGAGCCGGTCAGCGCGCTGCCCGCGTTGTCGAACACGGCGGCGACCTTGTCCCAGCCGAGCCCGTCCTTGCCGAAGATGTCGGGCTGGCCGAGCCGCACCATGATGCCCGCGGCCGGCAGCACGGCGATCGGCAGCTGCAGGCTGCGGCCGACCTTCTGCAGGCCCTGGAACAGGCCGGTCCCCCGCTTCCTCGCGGGAGCCGCCGACGCGGTGGCGGTGCTCATGCTTCCTCCGTCAGGTGGTGGTCTACACCACGCAGTGGTGTAGACCTGTTGTAGCACGGTGAAGGGCAGGCAAGGAACCCGCGAATTGCACAAGCGTACTGCCGTCTCCGGACCTCTCTCTGTGACGTCCCCGACCTCGCCCTGCGCCTCCCGCGCCGGGGTCAGCGGGTTGACCCGCACGATCGCGAAACGGAACATCGGCAGCGGGTTTGGCGACCCCGCGACACCTGGTGTAGACCAGTTGCGGACGGCTCCGCTGTCGTGACGGCCATCATGCGGCACGTACGACCTGACCGCTCGCGAAGCTGCGCCGACTGTGGGTTACTGCGACAAAGCGGTTCGGATCAGGGAGAAACAACATGGCCAGCAAGGCTGAGAAGATCGTCGCCGGCCTCGGCGGAGTCGACAACATCGAGGAGATCGAGGGCTGCATCACCCGGCTGCGCACCGAGGTCGTGGACCCCTCCAAGGTCGACGACGCCGCCCTGAAGGCCGCCGGCGCCCATGGCGTCGTCAAGATGGGCACCGCCATCCAGGTCGTCATCGGCACCGACGCCGACCCGATCGCCGCGGAGATCGAAGACATGATGTGAGCCCACCCGGCTCACCCGGCGGAGGCCAAGCAGGTCCAGTGAAGTCCGCTGCGGTTCGACAGCGCCCCGAAGGGGCGCGGGGCGGTATCGATATGCGGCTCCGCCGCGCGGGCCCGCCCAGCCACGAAAGTGCCGCAGACGACCGACGGCATATCGCGGCGTTTCCAGCGGAGCGCTTAGGCTCAGCGCCATGTCTCGAATCGACGGCCGCACCCCCGAACAGCTCCGCCCCGTCACCATCGAACGCGGCTGGAGCAAGCACGCCGAGGGCTCCGTCCTCGTCTCCTTCGGCGACACCAAGGTGTTCTGCACCGCATCCGTCACCGAAGGCGTCCCCCGCTGGCGCAAGGGCAGCGGCGAGGGCTGGGTCACCGCCGAATACGCCATGCTGCCCCGCGCCACCAACACCCGCGGCGACCGCGAATCCGTCAAGGGCAAGATCGGCGGCCGAACCCACGAGATCTCCCGGCTCATCGGCCGCTCCCTGCGCGCCGTCATCGACTACAAGGCCCTCGGCGAGAACACCATCGTCCTCGACTGCGACGTCCTCCAAGCCGACGGCGGCACCCGCACCGCCGCCATCACCGGCGCCTACGTCGCCCTCGCCGACGCCGTCACCTGGGCCCAGGACCGCAAACTCGTCCGCCCCGGACGCCGGCCGCTCACCGGCACCGTCAGCGCCGTCTCGGTCGGCATCGTCGGCGGAGTTCCGCTCCTCGACCTCTGCTACGAAGAGGACGTACGCGCCGAGACCGACATGAACGTCGTCTGCACCGGCGACGGCCGCTTCGTCGAGGTTCAGGGCACCGCCGAAGCCGAACCCTTCGCCCGCGACGAACTCAACGCCCTGCTCGACCTCGCCGTCACCGGCTGCACCGAACTCGCCGCCCTCCAGCACACCGCGCTGCGCGCCACCCTCGAAAAGTAAAGGGAACACCAAAACAGCGTGCTCCGCGGGGCAACCCCGTCGGCCTCCCCGGCGTCCCTATGAATACGGGCGCACGGCACCCACCGTGCGCCCGGCCAGCCGGAACCGGGGAGGGAACCCAACCATGGCCGCGAGCCGACGCCGCCGTCGCGCCCGTATCATCACCGTCGCCGCCGTGACGGCCGCCGTCGCGCTCACCACCGGCCTCGCCACCGGCTGCGACGCCGTGGACAAGGCGCTGGACTGCGTCCGCACCGCAGACGCCATCGCCGACAGCGTGACCGAACTCCAGCAGGCGGCCGAGAACGCGGCCACCGACCCCACCCGCGCCGACGAAGCCCTCGACGCCATCGAGAAGAACCTCACCAAGATCGGCGACAAGACCGACGACACCGACGTCAACAAGGCCGTGGACGACCTCGGCCAAGCCGTCACCAACGTCCGCACCGCGATCAAGAACGGCGACAGCACCCCCGACATCGGCCCCGTCACCGACGCGGCCGGTGAACTGACCAAGGTCTGCACCCCGTAGACCGGCCCGCGGACAGGGGGATACTGGCCTCCATGACCCGCCTCATCCTCGCCACCCGCAACGCCGGAAAGATCACCGAACTCCGCTCGATCCTCGCCGACGCCGGACTCACCCACGAACTCATCGGCGCGGACGCCTACCCGGGCGTCCCCGACGTCAAGGAGACGGGCGTGACGTTCGCCGAGAACGCGCTGCTCAAGGCACACACCCTGGCCCGCGCGACCGGACTGCCCGCCGTCGCCGACGACTCGGGCCTGTGCGTCGACGTCATGAACGGCGCCCCCGGCATCTTCTCGGCCCGCTGGGCCGGACGGCACGGCGACGACAAGGCCAACCTCGACCTGCTGCTCGCCCAGCTCTCCGACATCGCCGACGAACACCGAGGCGCGCACTTCGCCTGCGCGGCGGCCCTGGCCCTGCCGGACGGGCGTGAGGCGGTGGTCGAGGGCCAGTTGCGGGGCACCCTTCGCCACCGGCCCGCGGGCACGAACGGCTTCGGCTACGACCCGATCCTCCAGCCGGACGGCGACACCCGAACCTGCGCCGAACTGACCCCACCCGAAAAAAACGCCATCAGTCACCGAGGCAAGGCCTTCCGCGCCCTGGTACCAGCGGTACGAGCCCTGCTGGGCTGAGGCCGCAAAGAAAGCCCCACGCCTACGAATCGAAGGTGTGGGGCTCCTTTTACTTGTGCGCCCGGTCGGATTCGAACCGACAAACACGACTTCCTAAAAGTCGCCGCTCGGCCGTTGGCGTACGGGCGCTCTGGTCGGAGGCTACTCTACTGCGCTACGCCTTCCGCCGTCCTCCCCCTCTGCACCAGGTACTGGTGATCGCATGACAGTTGGGGCACAGTAACCGCAGATTCTCCCGCCGGTCGTCGCGCCAGTCCCCGTTGATGTGATCGACCTCCAGCGTCATGGGGCGCCCGAGCCACTGGGAGCCCACACCGCACGACGCGCATTGCTCCATTACGCCGACCTCGCGGAGCGCGCGACGCAGGAGATGAGTCCTGGTGCGCTGCTTGCCCTCGTGCTGGACCAGAATGTCCTTAGCACGCCTGACGGGACTCGGCCCTGCTTTTCCCCGCTGGTGGGCTTGGCCGAGGAAGTGGGAGAGGTCGAGGCCATCCTCGGCCACCCACTGGCGGAACAGGGTGCGTGCCTGGCCGCTGTAGGGCGGGAGGCCCAGGGCGCGCAGAGCATCCGCGATGGTCGTCGCCGTCTCGACAGCACGGCGCAGTACCTCGGCTCTCGGTTTGCGGGGCCCGGCGGCCCGCCTCCCGCGGGGCATATGAGAGACGTCGATGCCGAAGTGCTCGAATCGGCGCAAGAGATAACGGCGAAGTTGGCCGTAGGGCCGGGTGCCGAAGAAGGCGATGACCTCGTCGATGTCGGAACACCGTGCCGCAGCCTCGGCCAGCCGCTCCCGGGTGTACCGCACCCCGCCGGTCATGAGGCGCGGCTCTTGCCACGGCCACGGTAAGTGTCCGTCGTGGAGTGGCAGTTGGGGCAGAGCAGCCGCAGGTTCTCGATCTCGTTGTTGCGCCAGTCGCCGTCGATGTGGTCGACCTCAAGGGGCAGCGGTTCTCCCAGCCACACCGGTGCCATGCCGCACATGGCACACCGCTCGTCGATGCCGTGCGCCAGCATGGCCCGCTTGAGACGGCTGCTCTGCATCCGCCGGGCGTTGGCCGCCGACTGTTTCACCAGCAGCCCCTCCGGTGTGCGAAGCCGACGCCCGCCCCTCTGCGTCGGCACCCGGAAGTGAGAGGTGTCGATGCCGTACGCCTTGATGCGGCGGCTGATGTGAGTGTGGTGCCCGCCGACCACATCGAGTCCGAGACGGCGCAGCACCTCGCCCATGTTGGACGAGGCCGACACCGCTGTCTGGAGGATTTCGCGGGTCCACTTGGCGCCCTCCCGCTCGAAGTGGGAGGTGTCGATTCCCAGTCTCCGCATGCGGTCCCTGATGTAGTTTCGGGTGGAGCTGCGTGGATCCACCCCGAGTCGCCCCAATGCCTCCGTCAGCGTCCGCGCCCCCTGGGCCGCCGCCTCCAGTCGGTCCCTGTTGTATGCGCTGGCTCCCATCCCGACCCCCTCCGTTCCCAGTCGGTCACCTGTTCGTGACCTCGCACTGAGTAACGAACCGTTTATCGGACGGTTACGGTCGAAGGATGCAGCGGGCCCGCACCCGGTTGTTTCGGGGCGGGCCGTTCGGGGGTGCGGTCAGAGGGAGAGGTCTTTGATGAGTTTGGCTACGTGGCCGGTGGCCTTGACGTTGTACAGGGCCCGTTCCACCTTGCCCTCCTCGTCCACGATCACCGTGGAGCGGATGACGCCGACCGTCGTCTTGCCGTACAGCTTCTTCTCGCCGAAGGCGCCGTACTCCGTGAGGACCCGCCGGTCCGGGTCGGCGAGGAGGGTCACCTTCAGGGACTCCTTCTCGCGGAACTTCGCCAGTTTCTCCGGCTTGTCGGGGGAGATCCCGATCACGTCGTAGCCCGCGCCGGCCAGGAGGTCCAGGTTGTCGGTGAAGTCGCACGCCTGCTTGGTGCAGCCGGGGGTGAGGGCCGCCGGGTAGAAGTACACGATGACCTTGCGGCCCTTGTGGTCCGACAGGGACACCTCGGTGCCGTCGGCGTCGGGCAGGGTGAAGGCGGGGGCCACGTCCCCGGGCTGGAGTCGCTCGCTCATCGGTCTAGCGTAACGGGGGGTCCTGACAGTGCGGCGGCGTGGGAAGCTGACAGACTGTCCGAAACAGCACCAGCAGACTTCGGAGGCCGTACGGTGGCGGACACGTCGGACACCAGAACCCCGGCGCAGATCGAGGCGGACATCAGGCGCCGCCGTGAAGTGCTGGCCGAGACGCTTGACGAGATCGGGGTGCGGGTGCATCCGAAGACCGTCGTCGGGGATGCCAAGGCCAAGGTCGTCGCCAACGTCGACCGCACTCTCGGACGGGCTTATGTGCAGGTCAACCGGGTGATCAGCGACGTCAGGGCGCAGTTCGTCGACGAGCAGGGCGCGCCGCGTGCGGAGCGCATCGTGCCGGTGGCCCTGGTCGCCGTCGGGGTGGTGGGGCTGCTGGCCCTCGGTTCCCGGCGCCGCAAGGGCTGACCCGGTCGCTTACGGGCACGTGAAAGGCAGGTAGGTTCGAAGGCGTGAGCGCCAACAGAAACGAGCACAGCAGCACCCCCCGTCACGACAAGCTGCCCATTCGGATGCTGCACGACCGGGTCCTCGTGCGGCAGGACACCACCGAGGGCGAGCGGCGTTCGGGCGGCGGCATCCTGATTCCCGCCACCGCGGCCGTGGGCCGTCGGCTGGCCTGGGCCGAGGTCGTGGCGGTCGGGCAGAACGTCCGGACCGTGGAGCCGGGTGACCGTGTCCTGTACGACCCGGAGGACCGGGCCGAGGTGGAGGTGCGGGGGATCCCGTACGTGCTGATGCGCGAGCGTGATCTGCATGCCGTGGCCGCCGACCGGTTCGAGGGGTCGGAGGATTCCACCGGCCTGTACCTGTAGATCACATCTGTTCTCGGATCACACCTGTTCTTCGACGGCCGATGGGGCCGGTGACCTTTGTCACCGGCCCCGTCCGTGGTTTCGTTGCTAGTTTTGAGGGAGCCCGACGAGACGCGCCGTACCGGGACGCAGGCAAAGACGACGCACCCCGTTCTGTCCGTGCGTCTGTCCCGGAGGTGCCCGTCATGGCCTGGGTTCTGCTCGTCGTCGCCGGTCTGCTTGAGGTGGGCTGGTCGATCGGCATGAAGTACACCGACGGTTTCACCCGGCTGGTGCCCAGTGTGTTCACCGGTGCCGGCATCGTCGCCAGCATGGTGCTGCTCTCGTACGCCGCGAGGTCCCTGCCGATCGGCACCGCCTACGGGGTGTGGGTGGGCATCGGCGCGGCCGGGGCGGCGGTGCTCGGCATGGTGGTGCTGGGGGAGCCGGTGACCGCCGCCCGGATCTTCTTCATCTGTCTGCTGCTGGTCGCCGTGGTGGGGCTGAAGGCGACATCCGGTCACTGACCGCCCGCGGTCTGCCCGGGAGGCACCGGTCACTGACCGCCGGCGGCCCCCGGCGCCCCCCGGGCGTGGTCGCTACCCCGTGAGCCCGGCCAGTGGCCCCGCGGTGCCCGTCGTGCCGCCGCCGCCCGGGGTGCTGGGGGCGCCGCCGCCCGCGCCCGTGCCGCCGTCGGCGGTGTTCCCGGGTGTGCCGGCGGAGTCGCCGCCGTCGGTGGTGCCGGTGCCGGTCCCGGCGTTCGCGGAGCCGTCGGTCGTAGCGCCGCCGGTGCCGTTGCCGGTGCCGCCGGTGTCCCCGTTGCCGGTGCCGCCGTTGTCCTGCCCGGAGGTCTGCCCCTGGGTCTGGCCCTGGTCGTTCTGGCCGTCGGTGCCGGGGGTGCCGCCGGTGTCCTGGCCGCCGGTGCCGGGCTGGGAGGCGGGCGGTGAGCTGGGCGGCAGGGTCTGGTCGGCGCCCGGCTCCAGTTCCAGGTCGAAGGCGGTGACCGGCTCGCCCTTCAGGGCGTCCCTGGTGTACTGGCCCCAGATCTCGGCGGGTGCGCCGCCGCCGTTGATGCGGGGCAGGCCCATCACGTCGTACAGCGATTCATGGCTGGCCGTGACCGGGTCCTGGCCCATGACGGCCACGACCGTGGACAGGTCGGGGGTGTAGCCCGCGAACCAGGCGGCCTGGTCCTTCTCGGCGGTGCCGGTCTTGCCCGCGGCGGGGCGTCCGGCGGCCTGGGCGGCGGTGGCGGTGCCGTTCTCGACGACGCTGCGCAGGACGGAGGTGGTGGTGTCGGCGGCCTGGCGGCTGACGGCCCGCTCGGTCTTGCGTTCGGGCAGTTCGACGTCCTCGGTGCCGTCCTTGGTGATCTTGTCGACCAGGGTGTACGCGGTGTGCTTGCCGTGGTTGGCGAGTGTCGCGTACGCCTCGGTCATGTCGAGGACGCTGGCGGTGGCGGTGCCGAGCGCGATGGACGGGCCGGGGCTGAGGTCCTTGGTGTCCGCGGGGATGCCGAGGTCGATCGCGGTCTGCTTGACCTTCTCCGGGCCGACGTCGACGGCCATCTGCGCGTACACCGCGTTGACGGACTTGTCGGTGGCGGAGCGCACGGTGATGTCGCCGTAGGAGACCTGGTCCTCGTTCTCGGGGCCGTAGGCTTCGCCGCTCCAGCCTTGTACGGGCCGCTTGTTGGTGCCGTCGTAGTAGGTGTTCGGCGTGATCTTCTGGCCGTCCTGGGTGGTCGAGTCGTTCTCCACGGCCGAGGTGAACACGAACGGCTTGAAGGTGGAGCCGACCTGGAAGTCGGCCCGGGTGGCGCCGTTGGTGTACTGCTTGACGTAGTCGATGCCGCCGTACATCGCGACGACCCTGCCGGTCTTCGGGTCGATGGAGGCGCCGCCCGCGCGGACGTAGTTGTCGACCTTGCGGTTCTTCTTGTCCAGTTTGGACATCAGCCGGTCGTCGACGGCCTTGACGAGGGCGTCCTGCCGGCCCTTCTCCAGGGTGGTGGTGATGCGGTAGCCGCCCGCCTCCAACTCGTCCGCGTCGACGATCTTGTTGGCGGTGAGGTAGTTCTTGACGGCCTCGACGAGGTAGCCGCGCTGCCCGGACAGCCCGGTGGAGACGGTCTGTTCCTTGGGCATCGGGAACTTCAGGCCCGCCCGTTCGGACCGGCTGAGCCAGCCCTTCTTGACCATGCCGTCCAGGACGTAGTTCCAGCGGGCCACGGCCGCCGGCTTGTTCTGCGGGCGGGCGATGACGTCGTACTCGCTGGGGGCGTTGACGAGCGCGGCGAGGTAGGCGGCGCGGGCCGGGTCGAGGTCCGTGGCGTCCACGCCGTAGTACGCCTGCGCGGCGGACTGGATGCCGTAGGCGTTGCGGCCGAAGTAGCTGGTGTTGAGGTAGCCCTCCAGGATGCGGTCCTTGGACTCGGTGCGGTCCAGTTTGATCGCGATGAAGAACTCCTTCACCTTGCGGGTGACGGTCTGCTCCTGTGCGAGGTAGTAGTTCTTCACGTACTGCTGGGTGATCGTCGAACCGGACTGCTTGCCCTTGCCGGTCGCGGTGTTCCAGCCGGCGCGGAGCATGGCCTTGGGGTCGACGGCTGACTCGGAGTAGAAGTCGCGGTCCTCGGCGGCCAGTACGGCGTGCTGGGCGTCCTTGGAGATCTGGGCGAGGGTGACGCTCTCCCGGTTGATCTCGCCGTCGCGGGCGAGTTGGGTGCCGTCGGCGTACAGGAAGACGTTGCTCTGCTTGGTGGCGAGGGCGTTCGCCGGGGGGATCTTCACCAGGGAGTAGCCGAGGAAGAACAGCCCGATGAGCAGCAGTACGCCGATGACGGACGTGCCGAGGACCATGCGCCAGGTCGGCAGCAGCCGGCGCCAGCCCGTGCGCTTGGGGCGCTTGGGCTTCTTGCCCGGTTCGCCGGGTCCCCCCGGTGCTGTGGTCGGTGCCCAGCCATCGGTCGGCTGCTGCGGCTGTGGCTCGTCGCTCATCTCGTGCACGGACTCCTGTTTTACGTCGTACGTTCCCGTACGCCCTCGTAACGCCTTCTGCGCCCCCTGTTGAAGACTCTCGCACCAAGCGTTCCGTTCCCGGATTCCGGCACGCGTCCACCGGGAAAAATGCGTGGCCCGCGGCCTTGCCCGCGCACTAGGCTCCTGCGCTTCGGTGTCGGGCGGTCCGGGAGGTCGGTGGCAGTGGGCGCGGGACGGTTGTATGCGGCCGTCGCGGCAGGGGGATTCCGACGATACGCGACATACCGGGTGGCCACCGCCGCCGGGGTGTTCACGAACACGGCCTTCGGGCTGATCCTCGTGTACACCTACCTGGCGCTGTGGGAGGAGAGACCGCACCTCGGAGGATACGACCAGTCACAGGCGGTCACCTATGTGTGGCTCGGACAGTGCCTGTACGCGACGCTCGCCATCCAGGGCGGCGGGGTCGAGAAGGACCTCATGGACCGTATCCGCACGGGGGCGATCGCCATCGACCTTTACCGCCCGGCCGACCTCCAACTGTGGTGGCTGGCAGCCGACTTGGGACGGTCGCTGTTCCAGTTGCTGGGGCGGGGCGTGATCCCGTTCGCCTTCGGCGCGCTGTTCTTCCCGACAGCCCTGCCGAAGGACGTCACCACCTGGGCGGCGTTCCTGTTCGCGCTGCTGCTGGCGATGGTCGTCAGCTTCGGCATCCGTTATCTGGCGGCCCTGAGCGTGTTCTGGCTCCTGGACGGGACGGGCGTCTCGCAGGTCCTGATGGTCACGGGGATCTTCTGCTCGGGCATGACGCTGCCGCTGAACGCCTTCCCGGGCGCGCTCGGCGATGTCGTCCAGGCGCTGCCGTGGGCGGCGCAGCTCCAGATGCCGGCCGATGTGCTGATGGGGAAGGCCGACCCGGCGGCCGCGTACGCCTTCCAGGGAGCGTGGGCGGTGGCGCTGCTGGCGGCGGGGCGCGTGGTGCAGTCGGCGGCGACCCGGCGGGTGGTGGTGCAGGGTGGCTGAGACCTCCACAGAGACGCCGGGGGCGGTCGCGGCCTCCAGGGTGGGGGAGGGCCTGCGGGCCTACCGGCTGATCGCCGCGATGTGGATCCGCTCCACCATGACCTACCGCACGTCCTTCGCCCTCACGGCGCTCGGCAACCTGCTGGTGACCGGGCTGGACTTCGTCACGATCCTGCTGATGTTCTCGCAGGTCGGCTCGCTCGGCGGCTGGACACTGCCGGAGGTCGCCTTCCTGTACGGCCTGTCGGTGACCGCGTTCGGGATCGCCGACCTGCTGCTCGGCTCGACGGACGCCCTGGGCTCCCGGATCCGCGACGGTTCCTTCGACACGCTCCTCGTGCGGCCCGCGCCGGTGCTCGCCCAGGTCGGCGCGGACCGCTTCGCGCTGCGCCGTCTGGGCCGGATCACCCAGGGCGTGCTGGTGCTGGGGTACGCGCTGGGCCGGGCCGACATCGACTGGACCGTGCCGAAGGCGCTGCTGGTGCCGGTGACGCTGGTCAGCGGCTCGGCGATCTTCTGCGCGGTGTTCGTGGCGGGCGCGGCCTTCCAGTTCCTGGCGCAGGACGCCGCCGAGGTGCAGAACGCGTTCACCTACGGCGGTACGACGCTGTTGCAGTATCCGCCTGCCGTGTTCGGGAAGGACCTGGTGCGCGGGGTGACGTTCGTGCTGCCGCTCGCCTTCGTCAACTGGCTGCCCGCGAGCTATGTGCTCGGTCGGCCGTATCCGCTCGACCTGCCGCGCTGGACCGCGTTCGCGCCGCCGCTGGTGGCGGTGGCGTGCTGCGCCCTGGCGGGTCTTGCGTGGCGGGCGGGGCTTCGTTCCTACCGCAGTACAGGGAGTTAGCACATGACGGACGGCGACGTGGTCGAGCCGGGCCGGTTCATCGAACTGGACGGCGTGGAGAAGGTCTTCGACGTCCGCAGGAAGACCGGTTTCCTGCGGCGCGAACGGCGGCAGGTGCGGGCGGTCGACTCGATCTCCTGCACCGTGGCGCGCGGCGAGATGGTCGGCTACATCGGCCCGAACGGCGCTGGCAAGTCGACCACGATCAAGATGCTCACCGGCATCCTCACGCCGAGCGCCGGCCGGCTGCGGGTGGCCGGCATCGACCCCTCCCGCGAGCGCCGGCGGCTCGCGCAGCGCATCGGGGTGGTGTTCGGGCAGCGTACGACGCTGTGGTGGGACCTGCCGCTGATCGACTCCTACCGGCTGGTGCACCGCATGTACCGCATCCCCGACCGGCGGTACCGCGAGAACCTCGACCGCTGCGTCGAACTCCTCGAACTGGCCGACCTGTTGGACGTGCCGGTGCGCCAGCTCTCGCTCGGCCAGCGGATGCGCGGCGACATCGCGGCGGCGCTGCTGCACGATCCCGAGGTGCTGTACCTCGACGAGCCGACGATCGGCCTCGACGTCGTCTCCAAGGCCCGGGTGCGGGAGTTCCTGCGCACGCTGAACGCCGACCGGGGCACCACCGTGCTGCTGACCACCCACGACCTCCAGGACATCGAGCAGTTGTGCTCCCGGGTGATGGTCATCGACCACGGGCGGCTGATGTACGACGGGCCGCTCGCCGGGCTGCACGAGGCGGGGGAGAGCGAGCGGACCCTGGTGGTGGACCTGGAGCGGGAGGTCCCGCCGATCGAGGTGCCCGGGGCCCGGGTGACCAAGGTGGAGGGGCCCCGGCAGTGGCTCGCGTTCCCGGCGTCCGCGTCGGCGGCGCCGCTGGTGGCGCGGATCGCGGCGAGCTATCCGCTGGCGGACCTGTCCGTGCGGGAACCGGACATCGAGACAGTGATCGCCAGAATGTACGCGGGCGACACCGAGAGCGCGGTCTCCTGAGCAACCGGTGGCAGGGGGCCGCCTCGTAGCACGGGAGAGTGCGGAACTCGTAGGCTGCTGGGTATGACCGACGATGCCCCGGAACTGCGCGCCTCCGACGCCGATCGCGAGCGAGTCGCCGAGGTCCTGCGGGACGCCCTCGCGGAAGGGCGGCTCGACATGGAGGAGTTCGGCGAACGCCTCGACGCCACCTACAAGGCGCGCACCTACGGGGAGCTGACCCCGATCACCAAGGACCTGCCCGCGGCCGGCGCGGTGGCCCCGCCGCCCGCGGTGTCGCTGAACAAGGAGCCCGCGGCGGAGGGGAGTTGGGCGGGCCGGATCGTCGGCGGCGAGGGCTCCTCGTCCTGGGCGGTCGCCGTGATGTCCGGGTTCCAGCGCAAGGGGCGCTGGACCGTGCCGCGCCGTTTCAACAGCTTCGCCTTCTGGGGCGGCGGTGAGATCGATCTGCGGGAGGCCGACTTCGCGGACCGCGAGGTCGTGATCAACTGCGTTGCGATCATGGGCGGTATGCAGGTCGTCGTGCCGCCCGGGGTGGAGGTCGTGGTGCGCGGCATCGGCATCATGGGCGGCTTCGACCACCGGCAGGAGGGCGTGCCCGGCGACCCCGGCGCGCCACGCGTGATCGTGACCGGGTTCGCCTTCTGGGGCGGCGTCGGCGTGGAACGCAAGATCACGCGCGCGGAGCGGCAGCGGCTGAAGGAGGAGCGCCGGCAGCAGCGGCTGGACCGGCGGTCAGAACGCCGCGAACTCTCCGAGGGCCGACGCGGAGACCGCATCCGCGACGAGCGCGAACGACGCCGCCACTGGGAGCACTGACCGACACCCACCAGGAGGACCGCTCGCCGCGGTCCCCGGGGCGCGGGGGCTGCCCGCCCCCGGAGGCCGGGCCCGCTGCCGTCGATCAGGTGCTGTCAGCCGCGTTCAGATGATGCCCCTCGCGGCCAAGTCGCTGATGACCTGGTTGATCTGCGTCAGGCTCAGCCGCTTCCTTTCCGCCTCGTCCCGTGACTCCTTCGCGGCGCCGTACTGCCACCAGGCCCGACCGGTTTCCCGGTCGCTGACCAGGAACCGGCCCTTCAACGCGGGACCGCGCACGATGAGGGTGGGGCCCATGCGGCCGTCAGCCGGCCGCCGTCAGCTCCGCGACCCGGGCGAACTCCTCCTCCAGGCGGTCATGGCCGAGGGCCGCGAACTCGCGGTCGAGGTCCGTCGGTGTCACTCCGCGGAGTTCCACCATCGTGCGGGCGGCCCGGACCCAAGGAGCCCACTCCGACCCGTATTTCACCTGCTCCATGTGGCACCCCGGGATCGGCTGGAGCGTCACGGGGTGATGAAGGGGACCGACGACTCCCCACGCGGGCACGCGCCGGGCCCATGCCGCCACGAACCGCCCACCCCGCAGGGCGTGGCAGAGCTGGATGGAGATCCCGGCGCAGGGTACGCACACCGGCGGGCTCGTCGTCCGTTCCCCTTCCCGGACCGCGCCGCAGGAGTCCCGCAGGAGAAAGAGGTGGGGGCCGTGTGGGTCGGGCGGCATGCGGGAGCAGACCTGGCACATCATGTTCAGCATCGCGCGACGCTGCCGGTAGGGGTGGACGTTCCGCAGCTGCGGGCTGCCCCGGCGCCGCTTGGGTCGGAGGGCGTACCGGGCCCAGAGCACGCCGAAGCTGTCCCGGTCGTACGGCGTCTCATCCACGTAGGCGATCCCCGGGGCCACGCGGCGGCGGGCGATCGGGCACTTCAGGAGCCTTTCCTCGCTCCATCCGGCGATGTAGGGGACGATGCCTGGCGGTGCCGGAGGCAACACGATCGAGAACCTTCCTGTTCGAGACGAGAGGGTGACGGACCGGGCACACCGCACGGCATCACGGGGTCGGGTGCCCGGGGGACGAGTCCGTTGCACCGGCCGGGGATGGCAGTCGGCGCGATGCGTGTCCAGTTCAACGGGAAGGAGCCCGTAAAGGGCAGGAAAAACAGCGAGGTTGATGGTCGTGGCCGACCGGAAATTTCCGTCGCCAGGTTCACCGAGCATCACCGCAGAGCTACGGTGAGTAGGTGACCGGAAATTTCCGTCTCAAGATCGCGATGGCCGAACGAGGCTTTCAGCGAGCCGAGTTGGCCCAGGCCGTCAATGCCGAGTTACTGGCCGCAGGCGAGCGGGACAGCGTAGGAGACCGCACCGTACGGACGTGGCTGACCGGAAAAACCACCTGGCCTCACCGTGCGAAGCGCAACGCCTTGGAGGCAGTATTCCGGTGCACCATCGAGACCCTTGGGTTCTACCCGCCAGGATCGCCAGCACCGCCGCAGGAGGACCCCGACGTGATCCGCCGACGCTTCCTGACCGACGCCGGAGGCACCGCCGCCGCCATCGCGATACCCCTCGTTTCCGCGCGACCATCCAGCGTCGGCACCTCGGACGTGATCCGGCTTCGCGACAGCGTCGAGAGGCTCATCGCCCTCGACGATGAACGCGGAGGACACACCACCCTCGAACGAGCTGCCCTGGCGGGAGCTGCCGAAGCCCTGGACCTACAACAGCGATCCACCACCCAGCGCGTACGAGCGCGCCTGTTCGCTCTCGCCTCAGACTTCACCTCAACCGCCGCATGGTCCCTGATCGACGCCGGCCAGCTCGACGGCGCCAGCCGACACCTCGACCGCGCGCTGACGCTGGCAGTCATGGTCCAGGATCCCGAAATGACCATGAAGGTCTGGAACCTGCGCGCGATGCTCGCCCGCCAACAGAAGGACTTCGGCGAAGCCGTGGCCGCCGCGCAGGCCGCGCAGGCCACCTGGGCCGCACGCCGCAGCCCCCTGCACGCCTCACTCGCCCACGCCCGAACCGCCGTCGGGCTCGCCAACGCCGGAGACCGGCGCGCGGCTCTGCGCTCCCTCGGTCGCGCCGAGGACGCCATGGCAAAGGCCGACACCACGGCACCGCGGCCTGCCTGGATCGCCTTCTACAGCCCCGCGGAGCTGCACTCCCTCACGGCGATCGTCCGTGACAGGGTCGGCGACTCGGCAGAAGCCGAAGCCGCCTTCTACAGGGCACTCGCCGCGCTGCCCGAGACCTACCGCCGCAACCGCGCGCACACCACTGCTTGCCTCGCGCTCTCGCAGCTCCATCAAGGCGACGCCGAGCAGGCATGCGACACCAGCGCGGAGGTCTTCGCGATCATGGCCGGGGACCCGCTTCCCGGCCGAATGCGTCAACTCCTCGGCGATTTCCACCGCGATCTGATCACCCTTGCCCCTCCCCGCATCGCGCACGAGTGGGCCAACCGCTACCGGACCGAATGGAGCACTGCATGACCACGGCCGCCGTTGAACTCCGCCGCTTCGGACACGGCGACCTGCCGGAGATCCGGCAAACCCTCCTCGACATCCACGCCGACGCCTACGCGGATGAGATGGACGACGAGTTCAACCAGCGGTTCCCCTGGTTCGTCGACCACTGGGGCGGACACCCGGGCTTCTCCTGCGTGATCGGTTACGAAGGCGCCGAGCCGGTCGGCTTCGCCTACGGGGCCCCCGCGACCGCGGGCCGCGAATGGTGGCGCGAACATCTGAAGGTCGCGCCGGCGGACGACTCGACGTTCGCGTTTTCCGAACTGATGGTCCGCCACAAGTGGCGCAAGACCGGAACCGCCGAACGGCTCCATGAAGCGTTGCTCGCCGACCGCTCCGAGGCCCTTACCGTGCTCCTCGTCGACCCCGATCACCCCAAGGTGCAAGCCCTATACGAAACATGGGGGTACCGGAAGGTCGGGAACCGCCAACCGTTCCCTGACTCCCCGAACTTCGCAGTCATGCTTCGCGACCTGCGCGCCTCCCAGCCAGATCAGAACGGACCGGCCTCACGGCCAGGTGACGCCTGCCCTCAATGACGTCAACGAACCGCGTTCGCCCTCGCCTCGCGCGCTCTCGGCACCGGTCTGACGTACCGGTCCGGGCGGATCGTGGAGCGGGCCCGCGCCGTACGCCGTACCCTCACAACCGCCTCCCCGCCAAAGGCGGTGCGGGACTTCGACGAGCGCCTTCACGGCGTCTACCTGTAGCAGAGGGGACCGCCCATGCGCGTAGGGATCACCGGACATCGCGGGCTCAGCAAGGGCGTAGAGCAACGGGTACGCGCCATGCTCGATGAGGTCGTACGCGACTTGGACACCGCCGACCTGACAGCCGTGTCGTGCATCGCCGACGGTCCTGATGCGTGGTTTGCGGAAGCGGTGTTGAAGCAGGGCGGCAGGCTCGAAGTCGTCGTTCCCGCGACGGAGTACCGCGAGAGCCTTCCGGAGTGGCACCACCCCGTCTATGACGCGCTGTACAGCGGCGCGGTCGACATCCATGAAACCGGCATGACCGAGTCAACCTCCGAGGCCCACCAGGCGGGAAGCGAGATCTTGGTGGGCCTGGTCGACGAGCTGATCGCCGTGTGGGACGGGAAACCGGCCTGGGCGTTCGGCGGGACAGCGGACGTGGTCGCTTACGCGGAGCGGACCGGTGTGCCCGTGCGCATCGTGTGGCCGGAGGGCGCCAGCCGCTGACCGGGCAACCGGGCAAGAGCCGCGCGAGCAGCGCGTCGAGGTCGGAGCGTCCATACGGGCCGGCATGGCAGAGCCCCCCGGCGTCGTGGGGCCCGGCGTCACGGGGCTGCCCGCCCCCGGGGCACGAGGTGCCGCCCGGCCCCAGACAGACATCGACCACCACCCGAGTCACACACCCCACCGCTCCGCTACGTCCGCCCCCGCCCCGCGGGACGCCACCCACCCGGCCGACGGCTGAGCTGTCACGATCCTGCCGCCGTCGGCCGGCTGTCGGTGCTGGTTCCGCTATAGCTCTGCCTGGCCCGCGCCCTTGAGGTCGGGTAGGGCGAAGGCTTCGGCCATCTTGTGGTAGCCGCGGTCGCTGGGGTGCAGGTGGTCGCCGGAGTCGTACTGCGGGCGCAGCCGCCGTGGGCTCCACGGGTCGCGCAGGGCCGCGTCGAAGTCGGCCACCGCGTCGAAGACCCGGCCGGCGCGTATCGAAGCGTTGATCTCCTGGCGGACGTGCTCGCGGGCCGGTGTCGAGCCCCGGTGCCCGGAGAACGGCATCAGGGTGGCGCCGACGACCTTGAGGCCGCGGGCGTGGGCCCGGTCGACCAGCGTGCGCAGTCCCGCGACGATGCGGTCCGGGTCGGCGAGCCGCGGATTGCGCAGGATGTCGTTGACGCCGAGGTCGATGACGACGACCTTGACGTTCGGACGGTCGAGCACGTCCCGCTCGAAGCGGTCGAGCGCGCTCTCGTTGTCGGCGGGCCGGCCGAGACCGTCCGCGAGGATCTGGTTCCCGCTGATGCCCGCGTTGACGACGCTGTAGCGGGGCATGTCCGCGCCGTCCGCGACGGCGTCGCGCAGTCGCCGGGCGAGGATGTCCGTCCAGCGGCGGTTGGCGTTCTCGGTGGAGGTTATGCCGTCGGTGAGCGAGTCGCCGAGGACGACCACCGTGCCGTCGGACTCGTTGCTCAGCACGTCGAGGGCGGTCAGATTGCGCCAGAACGACGTCCGCTCGGTGTAGCGGGCGCCGGCCGTGTCCTCGGTGCGGTCGCCCTGGGCGACGTAGGAGGTCTGCCGCGCGTGCGGATGGTAGGTGACCGGCCCCGCGGCGGTCGGGGAGTACGTGGTGACCAGGATGTCCGCGTCGTGCGGGACGGTGATCCGCACGGCGTCGCTGACCACCTGCTCGCCGGGCGGTATCACCACGCCGGTGCTGCCGCCGAAGGTGAGCTGCCGCATCGTGCGCGCCACGGCGGTCGCGGTGCCGTCACCGGCCGCGACCGCGAGGGACGCGTGCGTGATCGCCAGCGCCGACTGGCCGTAGAGGTTGGACAGGGTGATCCGGGCGCTGCTGCCGCCCACGCTCGTGTGCACCACGTTCCGTATCGAGCGGCCCGCCATGCCCTGTGTCTCCGTGCCGGGTTCGCCGCCGACCGGGGAGGCGGACCAGGTGCCGACCCAGGTGCCCGTGGACGCGGGGGCCGCCGAGGGGTCGTGGCGCGGACGGTGGCTGGCGACGGCGGTGCGGGGCGTGCCGCCGTCGGCCGCCACGCCGGCGTAGATGGCGGCGGACAGTCCCAGCACCAGCGCGATGACCGCACTGAGCAGGACGTAGCCATGACGCCTGGTCATGCTTGTGTTGTTCTCCTCGGCGAGGGGAGCCCTGGCTCCGGTCCGACGAGCCCATGATGTGTCATGGGCCGGGGTGACCTGACAGGACCCTGTGCAAACCCCCGTCCGGACAGACGCCGGGAACTCTTGTTCCGTTCCAGGAGTCGGTCAGGTTGGGACAATGGGTGCGGGATCGCCGAACGGGTGGAGCGTATGGACGGCACGGACGAAGGCGCGGAAGGGCGCACGGGCGAACGTATGGCCGCACGCACGATCGGAGCGGCGGCGGACGGTACGGCGGCGGGCGCGGCGGCCGGGACCGCGGTGCCGCGCGGCTACCGTGCCATGACGTCGTTCACCCCGGCCGACGCGGAGCGGCAGCGCGGCGTGCGGCGCATGAAGCTCACCGCGGTCGGCCTGCTGCTCTTCGTGGCCCTCGTCTACGTCCTCGCGAAATGGGCGTCGAACACGGGCGCCGGCCCCTGGGCCGGCTATGTCGCCGCGGCGGCCGAGGCCGGCATGGTCGGCGCGCTCGCCGACTGGTTCGCGGTCACCGCACTCTTCCGGCACCCCCTCGGCCTGCCCATCCCGCACACCGCGATCATCCCCAACAAGAAGGACCAGCTCGGCGTCTCGCTCGGCGAGTTCGTCGGCGAGAACTTCCTGTCCGAGGACGTCGTACGGCAGCGGCTGCGCGCCGTCGGCATCGGCAGCAGACTCGGCGCCTGGCTGGCCGAGCCCGAGCACGCGGACCGGGTGACGGCGGAGCTGGCCACGGCGGTGCGCGGCGCCCTGACGGTGCTGCGCGACTCCGACGTCCAGGCGGTGGTCGGCGAGGCCATCACGCGCCGTGCCGACACCCAGGAGATCGCGCCCGGCATGGGGAAGATGCTGGAGAAGATCGTCGCGGACGGCGGTCACAGACGGTTCGTGGACCTGATCGTCGGCCGGGCGCACGACTGGCTCGTCCTGCACGACGAGCAGGTCATGGACGCCGTCCAGGGCGGCGCTCCCGGCTGGACGCCGCGCTTCGTCGACAAGAAGGTCGGCGAACGGGTCTACAAGGAGCTGCTGCGCTTCGTCACCGAGATGCGGGACATGCCCTCGCACCCGGCGCGCGGCGCCCTCGACCGCTTCCTCGGCGACTTCGCCTCCGACCTGCAGTCCGACACGGACACCCGCGCGCGTGTGGAACGGCTCAAGGGCGAGGTGCTGGGCCGTGGCGAGGTCCAGGACCTGATCGCCTCCGCCTGGACGGCCGTACGATCCATGATCGTCTCGGCGGCCGAGGACGAGCGCAGCGAACTGCGGTTGCGGGTGCGCGCCTCGCTGCTGTCCCTGGGCGTCCGGATGGCCACCGAACCCAAGGTCCAGAACAAGGTCGACAGCTGGGTCGAGGGCGCCGCGGTGCATGTCGTGACGACCTACCGCAAGGAGATCACCTCCCTGATCACCGACACCGTGGCCGGCTGGGACGCCGAGCACACCACCCGGAAGATCGAGGCACACATCGGCCGTGACCTGCAGTTCATTCGCATCAATGGCACGGTGGTGGGTTCCCTGGCAGGGTTGTTGATCTACACGGTGTCGCGGGCGTTCGGCGCTTAGCCGGGCCGATGGCGGGGAGCCGGCCGGGCTCCTCGGCGACGCGGCGACCGACGACGAGGGAGCCGCGCCCATGACCGCAGCCGAGGCCGCCACCGGCCGGACCGTCACCACCTCCGTGCCCGCCCGGCTCGACCGGCTGCCCTGGTCCGGCTGGCACTGGCGGATCGTGTTCGGCCTCGGCACCGTATGGATCCTGGACGGCCTTGAGGTCACGGTCGTCGGCAACATCGCGAGCCGGCTGTCCGAGCCCGGCAGCGGGCTGCCGATCACCTCGGGCGAGGTCACCGGGGTCGCCGCCGCGCTGTATGTCGCCGGGGCCTGCTCCGGCGCCCTCTTCTGGGGCCGGCTGACCGACCGCTACGGCCGCCGCAAGCTCTTCATGATCACCCTGGGGCTCTATCTGGCCGCCACCGCGCTGACCGCGGCCTCCTTCGCCGCCTGGTGGTTCTTCCTGTTCCGCTTCCTGACCGGCTTCGGCATCGGCGGCGAGTACGCGGCCATCAACTCGGCGATCGACGAGCTGATCCCGGCGTACTACCGGGGCCGGGTCGACCTGCTCATCAACGGCAGCTTCTGGCTGGGCGCGGTCGGCGGTTCGCTGCTGTCGATCGTCGCGCTGAACACGGACCTGCTGCCCGCGGACGTCGGCTGGCGGCTGACGTTCGCGCTGGGCGCCGTACTCGCCCTGGTCATCCTCCTGGTGCGCAGGCACGTCCCGGAGAGCCCGCGCTGGCTGCTCATCCACGGCCGGGAGCGGGAGGCGGAACGGATCGTCGCCGCCATCGAGCGGCGGGTCACCGCGGAGCGGGGCGAGCCGCTGCCCGAGCCGCACGGCGAACTGGTCATCCGCCAGCGCCGCGCGATCGGCTTCCGGGAGATCGCCCGCACCGTCCTGAGCGACTACCGCAGGCGTGCCGTCCTCGGCTTCGCCCTCTTCATCGGGCAGGCGTTCCTGTACAACGCGATCACCTTCGGCTTCGGCGCGATCCTGACCACGTTCTTCGCCGTCCCCACCGGCCACACCGGTTACTACTTCGTCGTCATCGCGGCCGGCAACTTCCTGGGCCCGCTGCTGCTCGGCAAGCTCTTCGACACCGTGGGCCGCCGGGTGATGATCTCCTCGACGTATCTGCTCTCCGGCCTGCTGCTGTTCGGCACGGCCTGGCTGTTCGACCGGGGTGCCCTCGACGCGGGCACGCTGACCGCGTGCTGGTGCGCGGTGCTGTTCTTCGCCTCGGCGGGCGCCTCCAGCGCCTATCTGACCGTCTCCGAGATCTTCCCCATGGAGACCCGGGCCCTGTGCATCGCCTTCTTCTACGCCCTCGGCACCGCGGCCGGCGGGATCAGCGGCCCCCTGCTGTTCGCCGACCTCACCGGCACCGGCAAGGTCGCCGACACGGTCCTCGCCTTCCAGGTCGGCGCGGGCCTGATGTGCGCGGCCGGGCTGGTCGCGGCGGTCCTCGCGGTACCGGCGCAGCGACGGGCCCTGGAGGACATCGCGCGACCGCTCACGGCGGCCTGAACGCTCCGCTGGTCGGGCCGTGCTGTGCCGTCGGTTGTGTGCGGCACCGTTGTGGCTGGTCGCGCGGTTCCCCGCGGCCCTTTGCTCAGCTTTGGGGCGCTGCCGTGCTGGAGGGTCACGCGCCGGTGGTCGAACCCGGGCGGACGATCATCAGCACCGTCACCGTCGCCCACAGGATGTTGAAGATCCCGGTGAACATGGCGAGCCGTACGGTCGTCTCCCGCGTGCCCGTCCCCTCGACCAGCGCGCCCTGCCGCGGCAGCACCAGCGCCACCAGCACCACGGCGGCCAGCGCGGTCAGCACGATCGACACGATCAGCCAGGCGCTGCCGAGCACGCCCATGGTGCTCGCGGTGGCGAACCCGAACACGGGCACGACGACACCGACGACGCCGTACACCCGGCAGATCCGGTGCAGCAGCTCCACGGTCCCGGTGGCCCTGACATCCTCCGGGGCGGCCAGGGCCCGGCGGGCGGCGGGCGGGAACATGCTGGCGGCGACGGTGACGGGACCGATGGCGACGATGGCGGCCAGGACATGGACGGCGAGCAGGAACTTGGTCACGGGGCGACGCTAGACAGCCGGCCGACCCGGCAGAAGTGGCAGTAATGCCAGAGACCAACGGATTCCCGCCACCCGCCCCACCGTGCCGAACCGGCCCGCTTCCCCCGGCCCACCTGCCTGGCCGCAATCCGTCGTACGCTACGTTCCTGCCATGCACACCGTGGCCGTACTGGCGCTGGACCAGGTCATCCCCTTCGACATCGCCGCCCCGATCGACACCTTCGGCTGGGCCCGGCTGCCGGACGGCCGCGAGGCCTACCGGATCCGGGTGTGCTCACCGCCGGGCGAGATGAGCGCGGGCGCGTTCAGCGTGCGGGCGCCGTACGGTCTGGAAGCGCTCGCGGACGCCGACACGATCATCCTGCCCGGGATCGCGGACCCGACGGTGCCGCTGCCGCCCGGGGTGGCCGAGGCGCTGCGCGCCGCTGCGGCGAACGGCACGCGCATCGCGTCGATCTGCGTCGGCGCGTTCGTCTTCGCGGCGACGGGCCTGCTGGACGGCCTGCGCGCCACGACGCACTGGGTGGCGGCCCGCCATCTCGCGGCCCGCCACCCAAAGATCACCGTCGACCCCAACGTCCTCTACGTCGACAACGGCCAGTTCCTCACCTCGGCGGGCGCCGCCGCCGGAATGGACATGTGCCTGCACATGATCCGCAAGGACTACGGCTCCGCGGTCGCCGCGCACGCGGCCCGCATGTGCGTCATGCCGCTCGAACGGGAGGGCGGCCAGGCCCAGTTCATCGTCCACGAGCTGCCCCCGGCCCCCGCCGGCGCCACCCTGGAACCGCTCCTTGAGTGGCTGGAGGACCACTGCGACCAGGACCTCACCCTGGAGGAGGTGGCCGCGAAGGCGGGCATGAGCACCCGCACCCTGAACCGCCGCTTCCGCGAGCAGACCGGCACGACCCCGCTGCAGTGGCTGCACCGGGCGCGGGTGCGGCGCGCGCAGCACCTGCTGGAGACGACCGCGCACCCGGTCGAACGCATCGCGCACCAGGCGGGTTTCGGCTCCCCGACGGCGTTCCGGGAACGGTTCAGGCGGGTGGTCGGGACGAGCCCCCAGGCGTACCGCCGGGCGTTCCGCTCCCGGGGCGGTGCCCCTGCCGGGGCCGGCACGACCTGACAACCGAGGGCGGGCCTATGGGTGCCTGGATCGGCACGGCAGCCAGGGCTCAGGTCGCCGGAGGGGGCGTACGGGTGTGCCCGGAGCGATGCCGCGGACCGGTACCGCGGGGGGCCGACTCAGATGGTCCGGAGGGCTGCGTACGGGTGCCTGGATGGGTACGGCGGGGCAGGGCGCGGGTGGTCTGATGTGCCCGGGAGCGGTAGCGCTGGTCGGTTCCGCGGATGGATACGGCGGGAGCGGGGCTCGGGCGGTACGAAGGGTGTTGCGGACCGGTGTCCGGAGCGGTACCGCGCGCCGGGGCTGGGGCCGGGGCTCAGGCGCGGCGACCGCCGTTCGATACGGCCGATACGGCAGGAGCCGGGCTCGGGCGGTACGAAGGGTGTTGCGTACCGGTGTCCGGACCGATACCGCGCGTCAGGGCCGGGGCTGCGGGGCGGGGCCGGGGCTCAGGCGCGGCGGTCGGCGATGGCCCAGGAGGCCAGGGCGACGGCGCCGGCGACCCCGAACACGGACGGCCAGGCGCCGACCTTCTTGGCCAGCGGATGCGACCCGGCGAAGGCGGCGACGTAGGCGGCACCGAGCGCGCCCGCCGCCCTGGGCCCGGCGGCCTTGTGCCACTGCTGGGCGGCGGCGGCCCCCGCGACGGCCAGGACGACCCCGCCGAGCTGCCGCTTCTTCGTCCAGCGGGCGACGCCGTACCCCCCGACGAGCCCGCTCGCGGCGATCACGGAGCTGGGAACCTTGGCCATGTCTGCCTCCTAGTGTCACTGCCCCGAGGCTAACGCCGGCCCAGCGCACCTCTCCGAACCTGAGTCAGGGCGTGTCAACCTTCGGAGGCCCCGTACCGAACCACTCCGTCCGGACGGCGAAGCGCCCCACCCTGGCAAACCGCTGCCGACGCAGGGACCGTCCCATGGGCAGGCCGGGGCGGGGCGAGGCAGCCACAGGGGCCGGGGCCGCCGTCGAGACAGCCACCGGGTCAGGGCCGACGCCGCCCCGAGGAAGGGCGCCGATGACGCTTCAGACCCGGTCCAGCGGCCGATGCGGCCCCGCCGGCCGCTCCGCCTCGATGACATCGCCCGGCCGCACCAGGCCGCCCGTCTTCACGATGCTCATGATGCCGGCCTTGCGCACGAGGTTGCCGTCCGCGTCCCGCCCGACGACCTGTTTCAGCAACCCGGCCTGGAAGGCGTCGATCTGCACACACGGATTGCGCAGCCCGGTCACCTCGACCACGGCCGCGTCGCCGATCCGCAGGAGCGTCCCCACGGGCAGCCTCAGCAGGTCGATGCCCCGGGTGGTGATGTTCTCCCCCAACTCCCCGGGCCCCACCCGGAACCCGGCCGCGCCGACCTCCTCGAACAGCTCCTCGTGCATGAGGTGCACCTGCCGGAGATTCGGTTGCGTGGGATCCTGCGCGACCCGCGACCGATGCTTCACGGTCACCCCGGAATGCACGTCCCCTTCGACCCCGAGCCCGGCAAGCAGCGTGATGCTCTCCCGCTTCGGCTTGGTGAACGAGTACACCCCATTACAACTGACAGCTATGACCGTGCCCCGCATAAACCGACCCCCTCACGTCACCGAGACCCTACCCCCGCGGCGTCCAAGCGACCTTGGCCCGCGAATCCGGCGGCTCACTGCACCGCACGCAGCGTTGGCGACGTCAGACGCCCGAAATCAATCGGAGGCAACTCCGTCGTCCGGCGTCAGCGAGACAATGGCCACGGTAGGCGGCGGTGGCGCTGGCGTGTATACGTACGCCACTGCCAGCCCCGGAACGCTGCCATGGGGTTCGATTCTCGTCTTGCGGACTTCTGTACCGTCATGACCGGGAAGCCCGAGCAGGACCCCGAGTCGGGGCACCTGTTCCAGCTCCTGCCGCAGCCTCTCCAACGCGTGCTCGGCCCCGAGAGCCTTCGCTCGCTCGGCGGCCCGCTCCGTGACGGCCGCGATCACGCCGCTCATCGGTCCTGGGCCTCCTGCTTCAACCTGGCCGTGAGGTCGATGCCCTCTTGTACGGCGATGTCGAAGTCGGGGTCCTGGTAGAGCCGGATTCGGCCCCGATAGTCGACGATCACGGTGGCCACAGCGTTGAGGTCCGTCTCCGATGACGTCTCCAGCGCGTGCTGGAGGTCCGCTTCAAAGGACTCCCGGTCGCTGGGAAAGCCATGGCCGGACCTGAGGGCGGCTCTGATGTCACCGATGGTCCTCAACGGCAGCGTCGCAGGTCCGGACGTCTCCGCGTACTGTGCGCTCACGATCGAGTACTCCTTGCTTCCGCCGGTCTAAGACGAGTGTCCTACAGCGGTACGTCTCCCGTCGCGGAGAGCACCAAGGAAGGTCTGCCACGCGCCGCTGCCAACAGTAATGACCGGCCCCGCCTCTTCCCCGCTGCCGCCGCTGTAGGACGAAGTGAACCACCGGTTCACGACCCCGATACCCGTGCCCTGTCGACGCTGATCCAGGCGGAGTTGAGCAGTGAGGCCGGCCGCGGGGTGGTGCTCGTCGGTGCCATCGCCGACCGCTGGGGCGTCGAACTACGGGCCGACCGCAAAGTCACTTGGTGTGAGATGGACACGGGCGTGCCTTTGACCTGCTTTCACACGGTGTGTCCCGTGCTCGCAGGTTCGGTGACGTTAATAAACCGCCGTGGCGGGTTACCCTCCTGCGATCGATGAGTACGCCCAAACGTCTGCCGGGATCTCATGTTTGAGCTTCCATGTAATCGCCATCGGCTTGCTCCCGGTGTGCTCGACGTACTCAGCTGGACCGAGCAGCATCCACGGCTGCGGACTACCTATGTCCGTGCTCTTGTAGCGGCGAACAAAGAGCAGTACATGGCTGCCCTCAGCAGCGTGGTGCTGATAGCGCAGGCCAGTGGGAGAGGTGGCCGACGTCTGGTTCTGTGACTCCCAGTGGAAGAGAGTCTCGCTCTGTGCGTAGTCGTGGTAACGGGTCTGTGGTGAGAAATCCCGCTCATCCTTTTCCAGGGTGATTAGGAGAGCATCAGTTTTGATCGACTCGCACCACTTCACCCCCTCGCGGAAGTCCCCCGGCATGAAACCACCGATAGTGGACTGGTCGAGGGCCGGGAGGATTTCCTCGCGACTGTAGGAGGCGTGCACGGTTAGCGGGGTGCTGATCTGGCTGCCGATCCCCTGGAGAGGGATCGGTACGTGTTCTGTGTGGGCCAGGTTGTACTCCAGCACTTGACGCAGCTCGCTCCGGACAGCTTGCTGCTTGCGTAGAGTCGCGAATCCTGCGTCGTAGCTTGCGAATCCCTTGCGCGTGATGCCGCCGAGCGGCCACAGCTGAAAGAAGAGCATGCGGGCGTATGCCTGGCCCTGCTCGTCGAGCTCCCCGTAGGCGGGAGCGTCATCTTCCAACATCTGGGTGTAGGCGGCCACGCGTGCGGGGTCGTCGACGTGGAGGAACGCCGCGACGCGCTTGAGGAGTGCTGATTCGCCTTCGGATGGGTCGCCCTTGAGTAGCCCAGAGCGACGCAGGAGCCCAGTCCAAGAGTTGCCGTTGCCGCGGTAGAGCTCCTTGAGCTCGCGGCCACTCTCGTCCAGGTACCGGTTGAGCATTGGTTCTGCGTAGCTGGCGACTTCGCGGGCGAGCGCTGTGACGTTAACCCCGATCTGCTCTTTGATGTTGTCGATGATGGTTTTCTTCGCCTTCTCCTCAAGTAGGATTTCACAGCCCGACGGGAGCTGAGGAAAGTCGTGCGCGATGTTCTCAAGGAGGCGTTTGCGCGTCAAGTTGGTGAGTGCTCGGAACTGGTTCTCGAAACGAAATTCCTTGCGGTGTTGACCGATGAAGTCGAGCACCGTGAGTACGGCCTTGTCCTCAGAGCGACGGAGACCCCGGCCGAGTTGTTGCAGGAACACCGTGACGCTGGAGGTCGGGCGGAGCAAAAGTAGAGTGTCTACATCAGGAAGGTCGAGCCCTTCGTTGAAGAGGTCGACCGAGAAGATCACTTGTAGTACACCTGAACTCAGGTCGTCCAATGCTTGCTTGCGCTGCTCAGCGGGAGTCTCGCCGGACAAGGCGATGGCGCTGATCCCGGCGGTACGGAACGACTCTGCCATGAAGTGTGCGTGTGCCACTGATACGCAGAAACCCAAGGCCCGCATGGCATCCGGATTAGAGATCTTCTCCTGTACAGCCTTGACAACCAGCCTCGCGCGCCTGTCATCGCTCGACAGCCTGTCGCTCAGCGCGCTCGGATCGTACGCCCCTCGCTTCCACGCCACCGCGCTCAGATCGGTGTTGTCACTGATGCCGAAGTAGTGGAAGGGGGTCAGGAGATCATTCTCCAGCGCCTCCCACAGGCGCATCTCAGCGGCGATCCGTCCATCGAAGAACTCGTCCTGGATGTTCTTCCCATCCATGCGCTCAGGCGTCGCTGTGAGCCCGAGCAGCTCCAACGGTTCGAAGTGATCAAGAATTTTCCGGTACGTCGGTGATGTACCGTGGTGGAATTCATCGATTACGATCACGTCGAAGTGATCGGGTGCGAGTCGATCGAGAGCTCGCGCATTCAAGGACTGCACGCTAGCGAAGACATGTGTCCAACGCTCCGGAATCTCACCGCTGTGGAAGGACTCACCGAAGTTCGCGTCGACCAGGACGTCTTGATAGGTCCGAAGGGATTGCTGAAGGATCTCCTTGCGGTGAGCGACGAAGAGGATACTCAGGTCACGACCGTGTTTCTTTCGCAACTGCTTGTAGTCGAGAGCGGCCATGACCGTCTTGCCTGTGCCGGTAGCAGCGACGAGGAGGTTCCGATGCCTGCCGTGTACCTCCCGCTCGACTTCCAGCCGCTCCAACATGTCACGCTGGTGCGAATACGGCCGAACTTCCAGACCGGACAGCGTGATCCTGCGCTCGGCAGCGTGAGCCGAGGACGTACCGGCTGCGATTGCCAACGCTTCCTGGAGATGGTGGCCGTCGGCGTCGGGGTCGTATGTCTCAAAGGACGGATCACTCCAGTAGGCATCGAAGGTGGCTTCGAACTTGCGTAGTACGTCCGGCGTGGCGACGGAGGACAGCCGTACGTTCCACTCCAGACCGTCGAGCAGTGCCGCTTTGGACAGATTGGAGCTGCCGACGTAGGCGGTGTCGTAGCGGCTGTTACGGCGGAACAGCCAAGCCTTGGCGTGTAGGCGCGTGGACCGAGTCTCGTAGTTGACCTTGACCCGGGCGTTGAATTCTTCCACCAACCGGTCCAGTGCGCGCCGTTCAGTGGCCCCGAGATAGGTCGTGGTGATGACCCGAATCGGCACACCTCGCGCATGGGCCGCCTTCAGCGACTGCTCGATGATCCGCAGTCCATGCCACTTCACGAAGGCACAGAGCAGGTCGACGTGGTCAGCTGTGGCGAGTTCGGTACGCAGTTCGAAGCCGAGGCTCGGGTCTTCAGGCGCGTTGGTCAGGAGTGCCGTTTCCGAGAGCGGAATGCCCGGCCGTACGGCGAAGACGCCCGGTGCCTCTTGCCGTGTCAGGGCGAGGAGTTGGCTGGGGCCGTCGGCGATCAGGTCCACCCACTCCTGGGCACCTTCGAGTGTGCTGATCGAGTCGAGGATGTGGTTGGCCGCGTAGACCCGTTCGCCGGCCGGAAGGTTTTGTAGTACGCGCTGAACTGTGCTCGCGACATGTCGAGCCAGCACGTATGGCACCGACTCTGGACCTACTGCGTCGCTCACGGGCCGCCAGCCGAGGCCGGTGAGCTCCTTCAACTGTTGTTGGAGGCGTAGCGTGATCAGTTGCTCGTACAACCCCTCGGAGGGCTGCGACGACTCTTCTGATTCGACCATGCCAGACCCCCGCTCGGTTGGGCAGCTTGCCACATGTGTAACAGAAGGCGCTGACACCGGGGCGAGAGTACGGGGCGCCAGGAGCCGAGGCTTTCCGTTCACAGGGCGCTGTGACCAGCCACAACCGATTACTTGTTGACATACTTGATCTATTTCGATCAAGTATGGACCTATGGGAATCGAGCGTGTCATCGGTCGTATCGAAGGTGTTATCCCGGGAGCTCACTTCGGCAGTCGAATGGATGTAAAAGATGCCAAACTGCATCAAGCTAACCAAAAGGGAATATCTTCGCTTATAGATAAAAAGGATGGCCGGCGAGTTGCTGATGCGATCGTTCTCAATGGCGGATACATCGACGATGACGACCAGTGGACCCACATGCGTTATACGGGTGCATCGGATGGAAAGGATCGAGACTCAAGCACTGGGCATCTGCTCCGTAGTCAATCGTGGTCGCACAGCGATAATGCGGCTCTCAGGCTCAGCTTTGAGCGAGGTTATGAGATCCGTGTGATTCGTGGCTATGAAGGCGATAAGCGCTATTCCCCTGCCAAGGGCTATAGGTATGATGGCTTGTATCGGATTGTGGCAATTCGCACAGCCTTGTCAAAGTTTCCTGCGCCGGATGGTAGTGACATCGAGATTTGCCAGTTCGATCTGGAACGTCTACCCGAGTCTGAGCAAGGACATGCAGCTCCAGAAGCTCGTGTTGCTAAGGCTCTGGAAGAGTTGGAAGATCTTTCAACGCAGTCAGGTGAGGAGAGATATCCAGAAGTTCGGACTGCGTCGGTTCAGCGCTTGATGCGAAGTGTGGCGACAGCACGACGAGTCAAGGAACTTTACGGCGGAGAGTGTCAACTCTGCGGGTGCCGTTTGCTTGGACCGGATGGCACAGTGCATAGCCAGGGTGCACACATAAGGCCACTCGGTAAACCGCACAACGGTCCCGATGTGGAACAGAACATCCTGTGCGTTTGTCCGAACTGTCATGTTCGGCTGGACGTTGGAGCGGTAGTGATGGACGAGGATTTGTCCATCACCGTGCGCGCCGCAATGTTCGGAGAGGTGCTCTTTTCGAAACTTAAGACCAAGGGCTGGCATCGAGTGCATCCGGATTACATCCGTTACCACCGCGAGTGGTGGGAGAAGCAGTAGAGGCCGCCTTTCCTCTGCACTGCACTCTGCAATCGGCGGGTCATAGACAGCGCGTCACGGCGACCTCGGCCTCCAACACATCCCGGAGCCCGCGCTCCTCGGCCTCCACCAGCGCGAAGGAGTGGTTCGCCATCAATCGCACCAGGCGCTCGTCCGCAACCTACTCGTCGCGAAGGAACCGCGCCGCGTCCAGCGGATGAAACCCTGTTGCCCCAAGACGGGACGCGTACCCCACGTCGTGCAGCGTCGCGGCGGCTACCAGTAGGTCAGCGTCTTCTCCAACGACACGGTCAAGTCCGGCAGTGCGCCCGGCCACGCCGAGCGAATGGGCCCACCTCCTGGGAAGTTCAGCCGAGAGTTCAGCCCTCCTCACACGCTGGGCCCATTCCACTGTCGACTCGTTCATGGCCGGGTGGCTCATACCCCAGTGCCGTGGCACTTCTCATAGTTCTGCCCTGTCCCGCACCAACACCCCGTCCCCTTCTCCGGCGGCCAAGTCACTGCCCTCCCCCTCGCCGCCAGCGTCGTCGCGTACTGCGGCAGCAGCGGCACGTATTCAGGGGGTGAGCCCTCCGACGCCGCGAACGCCTCGTAGGAGGGGACCGTGCCCGTGACGATGCCCAGGTTGGCCGTTCCGGAGGAGGCCAGCTCGCGCAGGGCGGACTCTATGGTCGTCAGGTGTTGTTCGTGGGACGGGTACTCGGCGCCGAGGGACGGGTAGGCGGACAGCAACTCCGCCAGTTCCGCGGCCGGCCAGTGCAGGACCGCCACCGGGAACGGGCGGGACAGGGCCTCGCGGTGGGCGTCGAGTTCGGCGCGGAGGCGGGAGATCTCGGCCTCCAGCTCCGCCGGGTTGTCCGAGCCGAGCGACCACACGCGTTTGGGGTCGTGGAGTTCGTCCAGGGACACCGAGGCGGAGTGGAGGGTGTCGGCCAGGGTGTCCCAGTCGTCGTGGGCCGCGCCCAGCATCCGGCGGACGCGGTGGCGGCCGAAGAGGAGGGGGTGCGTGGCGTACGGGGGTTCCGGGACGTCCGTCAGGAGCAGCGTCGCGCCCTGTGTGAACGCGTCGTGTGCCGCTTCCAGCTCGTCGTGGGACTCCAGGGCCTCCGCCACGATCACCCAGGGCGCCGGGTCGCGGGGGGCGGCGGTGCGGACGCCCTCGATGATCGCGCGGGCCTCCGCCTCGTGGCCGTACTCCCAGAGGTTGGCCGCCTTCAGGGCCCTTACCAGGTGGGGCGTCTCCAGGGGGTTCGGGGCGGACAGCAGGCGGTCGTAGAGCGCGGTCGCGGCGGGGCGGTCGCCGGCGAGTTCCAGGTGGGCCGCGGCCTGTAGGAGCAGGGCCTCGGCGTCCTCGGGATACAGGCCGGCGGTCCGTTCCAGGCGTGCCGCTTCGGCGGTGTGGTCGACGTTCTCGGCAGGCGTGTCGGGGCGCATGGGGGACACCGTACTGCCGATGACCGACGGCGAGGGCGGCGCCCAGGGACCGGCACGGGGAGGGCGGAGGGGGCAGCGGCGCTGGGAGGAGGGGTGCCTCTACGCCGGGCGGGGCGGGGTGAGTGCCGGTGGCGTCGGTGGCGCGAGGGCTTCGGTGGTGGGGTGCGGGTAGTTGGGGCGTGGCTCTGGTGAGTTGGCGGGGGTGCGCCTATCGTGCGGGCGGCGTGCGGGCGGCAGCGGTGCGGCTTGGGCGCGGTGCCGGTGGCTTGGGTGCGCTGCCGGTGGCTTCGGCGGTGTGGGTGGTGGGGCGCGGGCAGTGGCTTCGGGGGTGGGCGCGGTGGGAGGCGGATGTGCGTATGCGGGCTTTCGGTGTGCGCGGGGTGCCGGTCGTGGCCGACGGCACGCGGCGGCGGCGTGCCCGGCGCCGACGGGTGCTGTGGGGCGGGGGCGAGGCCCTGGTGACCGTCGGGGTCGTCCTGCTGCTGCTCGTCGCGCACCAGATGTGGTGGACGAACCGGGAGGCCAGACAGGGGGCCGAGCGGAAGGTGCAGGCGCTGGAGCGGGAGTGGGACGCCGGCGGCCCCGCGGACCTCGGCACGGTTCCGGCGGCGCCGACCGCGTCGGCCGCGCCGTCGGCGAGTCCTTCGGGTGCCGGGGAACGGCAGCGGTCGTACACCGTCGCCGGTGCGTCCCGGCCCGGCCGCTCCCAGGCGTACGCCGTGCTGACCGTTCCGCGGCTGGGGCTGCGGGTGCCGGTCGCCGAGGGCGTCGACCGGCGGGGTGTGCTCGACAAGGGGTACGTTGGCCACTATCCCGGCACCCAACAGCCGGGCCAGGCAGGCAACTTCGCGATCGCCGGGCACCGGAACACGCATGGCGAGCCGTTCCGCCGGCTGCCCCGGCTGCGGGTCGCGGACACGATCGAGGTGGAGACGGGCGCGGCGACGTACACGTACGCCGTCGACACGATCCTGCCGCGCACGTCGGCGCGTGACGCGGGCGTCCTGCGGCCGGTGCCGCGCTCGGTCGTGAGGCCCGGGTACGGCTATGCCGAGCCGGGCTACTACATCACCCTGACCACATGCACCCCGGAGTTCACCTCCCGGTACCGGATGGTGGTGTGGGGAAAGCTGCTGTCGATGCGACCGCGGTCCCGGTGACGGACGGGTCGCCCGCCCGCGAGCTACCCAACGGTACTGCGGCTCCCTCGGCGGTACGGCTTCCCGGTGGGTACGGCTCCCTTGGGAGTACGGCTCCCCCTCGGGTACGGCTCCCCTGGGGGTAGGGCCTCCTGGTGGGTACGGTCCCCTCGGGTACGGCCCCTCGGGTACGGCCGCCCCGAGTACGGCTCCCCTGGGGGTAGGGCCTCCTGGTGGGTACGGCCCCCTCGGGTACGGCCCCTCGGGTACGGCCTCCCGGTGGGTACGGCCGCCCCGAGTACGGCCCCCGACGGGCACGGACCCCGGCCAACACGCCCCTGGCGGGTACGGCCCCTGCGGGCGCAGCTCTCGCGGGCGCCCCCTGGCGAGCCTGGCGTGATCCCCTCGGCGGGTGGCGACCGTCGCGTTGGGCGCCGCAGCCGCAGCCGCAGCCGCAGCCGCCGCCCGCCGGATCCGGTCCCGCCTGCTGGGCACAGGCTCGCGCCGCCCCCGGTCCCGTTTGCCGAGAACAGAGTCGGGTCAGCCCCGGCCCCGCCTGTTGATCACGGGCTCGGATTGTCCCCGGTCCCGCCTGCTGAGCACAGGCGACGGCCATCCCAGTTTCCGCCTGTTGAACACAGGCTCGGGCCTCCCGGTCCCGCCTGTTGAACACAAGCTCGGGCCTCCCGGTCCCGCTTGTTGATCAAGCGCTCGGGTCACCCCCGCTCCCGGAGTGCCAGCACGCTTGCCGCGCCCGCCACCGCCAGGCCCGCCGACACCACCATGGCCACGTCCGCGCCATGGGACAGGCCCCCGCCGGAGGACGTGGCCAGGGCGATGGTCAGGGCCACGCCCGCGCAGGAGCCGATGTAGCGGAACGTCTGCTGGGCGCCCGAACCCATCGCCGCCCGCTCGACCGGTACCGACTCCACCGCCAGCAGCGGAAGCGCCGCGTTCAGCAGGCCGCTGCCCACCCCGCCGAGCACCAGTCCCGGCAGCAGCCGGACCCAGGAGTCCGTGTCCAGCGCGCCCAGCATCGTGACCACGCCGACCGCGTGGAGCAGGAAGCCGACCGCCAGTTGGCCGCGCGGCGGCACGCGTCCGGACAGGCGCTTCGCCTGGAGCGCCACCGCGAAGGACAGCCCGGACCAGAGCAGGATCAGCCATGCCGTGTTCATCGGCGACAGGTGCAGCGTCTGCTGCATCAGCGCCGGGAGGTAGCTGAACAGACCGATCACCGTCAGCCCGGTGAACAGGCCGCCGGCCGAGGACGCCAGGAAGCGGGGGCTGCGCAGCAGGCCGAGGTCGATCATCGGGGTGCGTACCCGCCGCTCCACGACCGTGAAGACGCCGCCCAGCACCACGGTCGCCGCCAGCAGCAGCCCCACCGGCGCCCGCAGCCAGCCGTCCCGGCCCAGGGTGAGCGCCGCGACGAGGGCGACCAGCGCAAGCCCGAAGGCCGTGGCCCCGGCGGTGTCCGGCCGGCCGCCCCTGGGCGAGCGTGACTCGGACAGCACACGGACGCCGAGCCCCGCGACGAGCAGCGCCGCCGCGCCCAGGACGCCGTACGCCACTCGCCAGTCGGGCAGCGCGCCGGAGACCAGCGGGCCGACCGCGATGCCGCCGCTCACGAACGCGCCCCACACGCCGGTCGCGTGCAGCCGCCCGCGCGGGCTCGGGTACGCCGCCACCAGCAGGCCCAGACTGCTCGCCAGGAGCGCCGCGCTGGCCGCGCCCTGGGCGACGCGGGCCAGGGTGAAGGCCCAGGTCGACGTCGTCAGGCCGCCCAGGGCCGTGGTGATGCCGAGGGCCAGCGTGCCGCCGAGGAAGACCCGGCGGCGGCCGTAGTCGTCGGCGAGGCTGCCGGCCACCAGGAGCAGCGCGGCGAGGCCCAGCGGGGCGCCGTTCAGGAGCCACGCCTGGGCGGACAGGGGGGTGTGCAGGGCCGCCGCGGTGTCCGGCAGCGTGACCATCGGCGCCGTGTACGTCATCAGGGCCACCGCGGTCGCGGCGCTGGTCAGGGCCAGGGTGGCGGTCGGCCGGGGGCGCGGGGGCGACGCAGTCGACTCCACAGAGTCCACAGAGTCCGCCGCGTGCGTCGCGTGCGCCGTGTGCGTGCCGGGCGGGGTGCTCCGGGAGGTCGCGCCCGTGATGGTTCTTTCATTGAACCTATCCATGCGCGCCACCGTAACACTGTCGGTTCGGTCATTGAACCAAGGCGTCGGAAAGTGGCTAAGGTGGTCTCCATGGCACTGGGCAAGGACTACGCGACACAGGAGTGCTCCATCGCCCGCGCGCTGGAGGTCGTCGGCGAACGCTGGACGCTGCTCGTCGTCCGCGACGCGATCTACGGCGTCCGGCGCTACAACGACTTCCTCGGCCACCTCGGCATCCCGCGCGCCGTCCTGTCGGCCCGGCTCAAGACGCTGACCGAGGAGGGCATCCTCGACCGGCGCCGCTACCAGGAGTCGCCGCCGCGGGACGAGTACGTCGTGACCGAGCGCGGCGCCGCGCTCTGGCCGGCGCTGCGGGCCCTCGGGCTGTGGGGCCGCGACCACCTCATGGACACGCGGCTGCGCGCGTTCGAGCACGCGGACTGCGGTACGGAACTCGGGCCCTACGGCGAATGCCCGGCCTGCGGAACCATCGTGCCCGTCGGGGACGTTGTCCTCGTGCCGGGTCCCGGACTCGACCCCGACCCGGCCGATCCGGTCAGCCGGGCGCTCCTGAAGCCGAAACGGCTGCTGGAGCCGCTGGTGATCGAGCCCGGTCAGCCGGGCGAGCCCGCGTAGGCAGGGGAGCCCGCGTAGGGGAGCCCGCGCAGGCGGGGATCGGGTACGACAGCGGGTACGACGGGGATCGGGGTACGACTGACAGCACGGTCGGCAGTACGGTACGCATGAGCGCGCGAGGGGAGGGGTGATCGATGGTCCGCAGCCGGTCCGCCCTGCGTCCCGCCGCCGTCCTCCTGCTCCTGCTGCTGGAAGTCGCCCTGCTCGACACCGGCGCGCTGTCCGCCACGGTCGCGCTCGCCGCGACCGCCGCCGCGGCGTCCGCGCTCGCCGTCTGCGTCCTGACAGCCGCCCGTTGCGCCCCCGCCGTAGCGCCGACCCGGGTCCGTACGGCCATCCGTGACCGGGCCCGCCGCACGGCCTTCCTGCCGCAGCGGGACCCCGACGCCTCGGGCCGGCCACGGCCCAGGGCACCCGGGCACGCCCTCACGGCGACCACCGCGTAGGGCTCACCCGGACACCCGGACACCGCGAACTCGGAACACCGGGAACACCTGGGACACCCCGGACACCCGGGACACCCGGACACGTACGTGACCCCGCGCGGGCCGTCATGCCGCCACGCACATCCATCCCCCGGCACGACGAGACCCCACGGAGGGCTCACCCATGTCCGTTTTCGCCAGCCTCGTCGAGCGGCTCGCCGAACTGCTCGCACCGCTCTTCCACGACTCCGCTGCCGCCGCCGCGATCGTCCTGTTCACCGCGCTCGTACGGCTGCTGGTGCATCCGCTGTCCCGGGCGGCGGCGCGCGGGCAGCGAGCCCGGGCCGCGCTCCAGCCCAGGATCGCCGAACTCCGCGAGAGGCACGGCAAGGACCCGCGCGCGTTCCAGCAGGCCGTGCTGGAACTGCACGCCGAGGAGAAGGTGTCGCCGCTGTCCGGCTGTCTGCCCGGCCTGTTGCAGCTGCCCGCCTTCTTCCTCCTCTACCACCTGTTCTCCAGCACGACGATCGGCGGCCGGACCAACGGGCTGCTCACGCACGAGCTGTTCGCCGCGCCGCTCGGCGGACGGTGGGCGGACGCCCTCGCCGACGGCGGCCCGTTCGGTGCGGCGGGCACCGTGTATTTCGTCCTGTTCGCCGTCGTCGCCGCCGTCGCGACGTTCGCCTACCGGCGGACGAAGCGGATGACGGCGGCCGAGGCGCCGGTGCCGGCCGACGCGCCGGTGCCGGCCGGCACCGGGCCGGTCCCCGGGCTCGCGGCGGTCGGCCGGGTCGTGCCGTTCCTGTCGTACTTCACGCTGCTGACCGTGGCCGTGGTGCCGCTGGCCGCCGCGTTGTACGTGGTCACCAGCACGACGTGGAGCGCGGTCGAACGGGCCGTGCTGTACCGGTGAGCGCGGTGGTTGTTTGGGTGCGGGTTGTGTGTGGCTGGTCGCGCAGTTCCCCGCGCCCCTGGGTGGGTGGGGTGTGGGTGGTTGTTCGGGTGCGGGTTGTGTGTGGGTGGTTGGGCGGTTCCCCGCGTCCCTGGGGGACTTTAGGTGGGTTGGTTCAGGAGGGTGGCCAGGGTTCGCCAGGACTCGCGGGGGAGGGCGCCTCGGGGGGTGGTGTCGATCACCTGGAGGGCCACGTGGTCGGCGCCCGCCTCGTGGAAGGCGGCGATGCGCTCGCGGATCCGGGACGCGTCGCCCCAGGCGAACAGCGCGTCGATCAGGCGGTCGCTGCCGCCGTCTCGCAGGTCGTCCTCGGTGAAGCCGAGCCGCAGGAAGCTGTTGGTGTAGTTGGGCAGGGTGAGGTACATGGCGAGGGTGTCCCGGGCCAGGGCCCGGGCGCGGTCCGGGTCGCTCTCCAGGACGACCTTGAACTCCGGTGCCAGCAGGGGCTCTTCGCCCAGGATCCGGCGGGCCCGCGCGGTGTGCTCGGGGGTGACCAGATAGGGGATCGCGCCGGCCGCCCGGTCGCGGGTCAGCTCCAGGTTCTTCGGGCCGAGCGCGGCCAGGACCCGGCGCCCGGCGGGCACCCCGGCCGCGTCCAGCTCGTCCAGATAGGCGACCAGGGCCGAGTACGGGCGGCGGTACTGCTCGGCGAGCCTGGCGTGGCTCACCCCGAGGCCGAGCAGGAAACGGCCCGGGTGCGCGGACTCCACCTCGGTGAAGCCCGCGGCGCTGGTTGCGGCGTCGTAGTCCCAGATGCTCTGGATGCTGGTGCCGACGGTGAGCCGCGAGGTGGCCGCCAGCAGCGGCAGGGCGTGCCGCGGGGCGCTGTTGCCGCCCAGCCAGACCGCGCCGAACCCGAGCTGTTCCAGTTCGGCGGCGGCCTCGGCGAGTTCGGTGCGCAGGCCCGGTTCCTCCGAGCGCAGTCCGATGCTCCAGATGCCGTACCGGCCGACCTTTTCCTTCAGGGCGGTGCTCATGGTTCCGTTCCCTCCGGGTGGATGTCATTCCATGATCGCTGTCCGTTACGACGATTCAACCGGAGGGAGCCTCGGGATAGTCCCGGGGCGCGCTAATCCCGCAGGAACCGCTCCAGCGCCTCCACCACCAGGCGGTGGTCCTGGAGCTGTGGCAGGCCGGAGACGGTGACCGCGCCGATCACACCCACGTCCGCGACGGTGATCGGGAACGATCCGCCGTGGGCCGCGTACACATCGGGGTCGAGCCGGGAGGACTCCTCGAACGTCGTGCCCTTGGCCCGAAAGCGCGCGCCGACCAGGTAGGAGGAGGCGCCGTAGCGTTCCACGACGCGGCGCTTGCGGGCGATCCACGCGTCGTTGTCGGGGGTGGCGCCGGACAGCGCCGCGTGGAAGAGCTGCTGGCCCGCGCGATGGATGTCGATGGCCACCGGGGCCTGCCGCTCCCGGGCCAGCTCCACCAGGAGCGAGCCGAGCGCCCAGGCGTCCTCGCAGCTGAACCTGCGGAACACCAGTCGGCGTTCCTGCGCCTCCAACTCCTCTACGCTCGGGGTCAGTTCGGGTGTGGACCGCGGGGTGACACGCGGGTGCCCGCTCACAGCGTCACCGCCACGCCGTCGCGGGCGGACCGGCGGGCCGCCTCCAGTACGTCGAGGGCGTCGGCCGCCGCCTGTGCCGGGACCGGGTTGGGGCCGGCGCCGGTGAGGGCGTCGGCCACCGCGGCGTAGTACGCCGGGTAGTCGCCGGGCAGGGTGGGTACGGGGGTGCCGCCGCCGGTGAGCGGGGACTCGCCCGAACCGAGCCGGCCCCACAGGGACTCGGGCTCGGTGCCCCAGCCGGAGCCGGGCCGCAGCCCCTCGCGCAGGGCCGCCTCCTGCGGGTCGAGGCCGTACTTCACATAGCCGGCCCGCGAGCCGAGCACCCGGAAGCGGGGCCCGAGCTGGGCGGTCGTCGCGGAGACGTACAGATGGGAGCGGACGCCGCCGGCGTGCGTGAGCGCGATGAAGGTGTCGTCGTCGGTCTCGGCGCCCGGGCGGCGCACGTCCGACTCCGCGTACACCTGGGTGGCGGGGCCGAACAGGACCAGGGCCTGGTCGACGACATGGCTGCCGAGGTCGTAGAGCAGACCTCCGATCTCCGCCGGGTCGCCGGACTCGCGCCAGCCGCCCTTGAGTTGGGGGCGCCAGCGCTCGAAGCGGGACTCGAACCGCCATACGTCGCCCAGCGCGCCCTCGGCCAGCAGCTTGCGCAGGGTCAGGAAGTCGTTGTCCCAGCGGCGGTTCTGGAAGACCGACAGCAGCAGGCCGCGCTGCTCGGCGAGGGCGGCCAGCTCGCGGGCCTCGGCGGCCGTCCCGGCGAGCGGCTTGTCCACCACGACCGGCAGGCCCGCCTTGAGCGCGGCGGTGGCCAGCGGGACGTGCGTCTTGTTCGGCGAGGCGATGACGATCAGGTCCAGCTCGTCCGGGCGGTCGAACAGCTCGTCGGGGCGGGCGGCGAGCCGTACGTCCGGGAAGGCGGCGCGGGCCTGTTCCTGCCGCTCGGGGTTCGCGGTGACCACGGTGTCGAGGGTAAAACCCCCGGTGGCGGCGATCAGCGGGGCGTGGAAGACGGAGCCCGCCAGGCCGTAGCCGATCAGGCCCACGCGAAGGGGGGTGCCAGTCGTACCAGGTGTCATGCGCCCACTTTCACAACGCTGTTGCCAAAGTGCAAGTGTCGGAGAGAATGGGGGCGTGAACCGGGCGGACGGAATAGACACGGCAGACAGGGCGGGCGGCGGAACCGACGGAACCGACGGAGCGGACTGGGCGGACTGGGCGGGCGGTGGCGTGACGGGCATCGGGAGCGCGGCGGCGGGGGCGGCCGGCGCCAACCTGCTCGCCCTGCGCAGCCACAACACCGCGCTCGTGCTCGATCTGCTGCGCACCGCGGGCACCGCCGGGATCAGCCGCCTCGAACTGGCCGAGCGCACCGGGCTGACCCCGCAGGCCGTCAGCAAGATCACCGCCCGGCTGCGCGCGGAAGGTCTCGCCGCGGAGGCGGGGCGGCGCGCGTCGACCGGCGGCAAGCCGCGGACGGTGCTGCGGCTGGAGCCGGCGGCCGGACACGCGGTGGGAGTGCATCTGGACCGGGACGAGGTACGGGTGCTGCTCTGCGACCTCGCCGGGGCGGTGCTGGCCGAGGCGCGGTCCGCGCTGCATCTGGGCGCCGGCGCGGACGCGGTGGTCGAGCGGACCGCCCGGCAGGTCGAGGAGCTGCTGCCCGGGGCGCCGGGGGCGCCGCTCGGCGTCGGGGTCGCGCTGCCCGGCCCGCTGGATCATGCGCGGGGTGTGCTGCACCGGGTGACCGGGTTCCCCGAGTGGGACGGATTCCCGCTGCGGGACGCGCTCGCGCGGCGGCTCGGGCGGCCCGTGGTGGTCGACAAGGACACGAACGCGGCGGCGCTCGGGCTGGCCGTCGCAGGGGAGGGCGACTCGTTCGCGTATCTGCACCTCGGTACGGGGCTCGGCGCCGGGCTGGTGATCGGCGGGAGCGTGCACCGCGGGGCGCGCACCGGGGCCGGTGAGTTCGGCCACCAGGTCATCCAGTTGGACGGGCCGGTGTGCGGGTGCGGCGCCCGGGGCTGCGTCGAGGCGCTGTGCCTGGCGGCCGTGGCCCGCGGTGACCTCGCGGAGGCGGCGCGCGTGCTGGGTACGGGGGCGGCCAATCTGGTGGGGCTGCTGGATATCGACCTGGTGCTGCTGGGCGGCCGGACCGTGGCGGCGGCGCCGGGGGAGTTCGTACCCGGGGTGGCGGCCGTACTGGCGGACCGGGCCCACCGCAAGGGCACGCCAGGCGACGCGACTTCTGTCCGGCTCGCGGCCGGCGGAAGCCGAGGGGTCGCACGGGGCGCGGCCCACATGGTGCTGGCGCCCTTGTTCGGCCGCCGGGACGGCTGACATCGGCCGCCGCACTTCCGCCCCGGGCGGCCGGCCTCTGCCTCCCAGCCCTGTCGTTCCTCAACCCCGGGGCCCGGCGCGGGAGCCGTAGCCGACCCCCGCCTGCCACCCCTGTCGCCTCCCAACACCCGCGCCCCTCGCGGGGGGAGCGGGGTGCGGTAGGTGTTTGTGCCTGGGGGCGGTGCTCGGGTCTGCCGGTCCCAGGCGCGCGCGTCGGCGTGCCGCCGCGCCCCGGGCAGCGGCCCCGTTTACCCACCCCCGCGCGGGGGCGCGGGGGTGGGGCGCGGTCGGCGCACGTGGCGTCGGCGTGGACGGTCACGATGTCGCCACGGTCGGCTGACCGCCCGTGACGGCCGGTTCGGCGCAGCCCTTACGCTGGGGGCGTCGGTACGCCGTGGTTCCGGCGCCCATGACCGTACGCATGCCAGGAGACCGAAGCACATGGCAGACCGCAAGCCCATCGAGTCCTGGCTCACCGACATGGACGGTGTGCTGATCCACGAGGGCGTGCCGATCCCCGGCGCCGACGCCTTCCTGAAGAAGCTGCGTGAGTCCGCCCGCCCGTTCCTGGTCCTCACCAACAACTCCATGTACACCCCGCGCGACCTGCACGCGCGGCTGCGCCGTATGGGCCTGGACGTGCCGGTGGACAACATCTGGACCTCCGCGCTGGCCACCGCCAAGTTCCTCGACGACCAGCGGCCCGGCGGCAGCGCGTACGTCATCGGCGAGGCCGGACTGACCACCGCGCTGCATGACATCGGCTACATCCTCACCGACCAGGAGCCCGACTACGTGGTGCTGGGCGAGACCCGCACCTACTCCTTCGAGGCCATGACCAAGGCGGTGCGGCTCATCCTCGGCGGCGCCCGTTTCATCTGCACCAACCCGGACGAGACCGGCCCCTCCACCGAGGGTCCGCTGCCCGCCACCGGTGCCGTGGCCGCCCTGATCACCAAGGCCACCGGCCGCAAGCCGTACTTCGCGGGCAAGCCGAACCCGCTGATGATGCGCACCGGGCTGAACGCGATCGGCGCCCACTCCGAGACCAGTGCCATGATCGGGGACCGCATGGACACCGACGTGCTGGCCGGCATCGAGGCGGGCATGCAGACGTACCTGGTGCTCACCGGCCTGACCCGGCCCGAGCACGTCGAGGACTACCCGTACCGGCCGTCCCGGGTGGTGGACTCGATCGCGGACCTCGTCGACCGCATCTGAAACCTCTGTGACCCGAACGGCGCAGTCGGACGCCGTCGAAGATGCGGGCCCACGGCCCACGGGGGACCCTCCAGGTACTGGAGGTTTCACGATGGGCTCACTACCCCTCACTCTCGGTACGGGCATCCTGGCCGCCGCGGCGCTCACACCGGCGGCGTACGCGGCGGACGGCGGCGGGGTCTCGGTGGCTCCGGCCGCCCCCGCCCCCGGCGCCGACGTGGACCTGCGGGTCACCGGATGTGACACGAGCACGGGCACCGCGGTCTCCGGCGCGTTCGCCCGGGACGGCATCCTCACCGGTTCGTCCGGCGTCCTCACCGGCCGCACCCGGATCCGTACGACGGCCCCTGCGGGCCCCCACGACGTGCGGATCGCCTGCGGCGGTACGCGGATCACGGGCACGGTCACGGTCGCCGGGGACGGCCCCGGCACCGCGTTCCCGGCTGGTGGCGTACGGCCCGGGGACCCGCCCGCCGCACCGGCCGACGCGGCGGGCGGCGACACCGCCTACTTCGCCTCCGTCGCCATCCGCTCCGCGGGCCCCGGCCTGGTGCACGCGGTCATCGGTGTCGTTCTGGTCGGCCTCGCCGCGGTCGTCGTCGGGCTGCGCAGCGCCCGCCGGGGCCGCGGCAAGGACTGAGAGTGCCCGTCATGTCCTCTCGTGTGCGGCACGCCGGGGCCGGTCGGCTGGCCGTCGGCGTGTTCTGGGCGCTGCTGCTGCTCGGGCTGTGGCTGTGGGGCCGCGAGGCGGCCGAGGTACCGCCGGGGGTGTTCGGTCCTGCCACGGGTGACATGGCCGCGGTGGGGCGCCCGGCCGGCACCGAACTGCCCCCGGCGGCCGAGCCGTTGGCGGTCGCGCTGCCCCGGCGCCTGGAGATCCCCGGACTCGGGGTGCGGGCATCCGTCGTCGGCCGCGGCCAGGACGGCCAGGACGGCCAGGAGGGGCGGGACGGCCAGAGCGGCCAGAGTGGTCAGGACGGGCAGGACGGCAGGGACGCCGCCGGACCGCCGTCGGCCACCCGGTCCGCGGCCGTGGACTGGTACGCCGCCGGGACCAAGCCGGGGTCGGCCGGGACCGCCGTCATGGTGGGCCGGGCGGACACCGGGACGCGGCCCGCCGTCCTCGACCGGATCGGCGCCCTGCGGCCCGGCGAGACGGTCCGGGTGGCCCGCGACGACGGCACGGTCGCCGAGTTCACCGTGGACGACGTACGCGAGCTGCCCCGCGACCGCTGCGACGCCGGGCGGGCCCCCGGGCCCCGCGAGGCTGGCCGCGCCGAGCTGCGGCTGATCGCCTGCGCCGCACCCGCCGGCCGGGCGGGCGAGGGCGCCGCGAACGTGATGGTGTCGGCGTACCTGACGGGAACGGGCCGGTGAGGCGCCCCGTCGTCTCGCTCGCTCCCCCCAAGTCGCCGCCCGGGAAAGGCGGGACCGTCGTGGCCTCGTGACCGGGACGGCGGGTATGCCAGGATTGAGCCTCGCAAGGAGTGCGCCCAGGGGGGAGTTGGATGTACGTCAGCAGGGGGGTCCCGGCTTCGGCACGGGCACGGGTGTCCGCGGTGCTGCTGGGGGCGGCGCTGCTGGTCACCGGATGCTCGTCGGACGACGGGAAGGAAACGGGCGACGCGGGCGCCCGGATCACCCAACAGCCCAAGGACACCGACCCGTTCTGGGTGAACCCGGACGGCACCGCGGCCCGCCAGGTCGCCGCCTACGAGAAGGACGGCAAGGACGCCGAGGCCGACCAGATCAGAAAGATCGCCGAGCAGCCGACGGCGGAGTGGATCGGCCCGGAGAACCCGGAACAGGAGGCGCGCGGCTTCACCGAGGCCGCCGCCGAGACCGACCGTACGGCGCTGCTCGTCCTCTACAACATCCCGCACCGCGACTGCGGCCAGTACTCACAGGGCGGCGCCGCCGACGGTGACGCCTACCGCGCCTGGATCGACGGTGTCGCCCGGGGCATCGGGGACCGGGCGGCGACGGTGGTCCTGGAGCCGGACGCCGTGCTCCACCTGGTCAACGGCTGCACCCCGGAGGAGTTCCACGAGGAGCGCTACGACCTTCTCAAGGGCGCCATCGGCAAGCTGAAGTCCCTGAAGAACACGAAGGTGTACCTGGACGCGGGCAACGCCGGCTGGGGCCACCCCGACCAGATCTTCGAACCCCTTCAGTGGGCCGGCATCGACCGGGCGGACGGCTTCGCCGTCAACGTCTCCAACTTCTACTCCACCGAGGACTCCCTCGCCTACGGCAAGCAACTGTCGGCGAAGGTCGGCGGGAAGCACTTCGTCATCGACACCAGCCGCAACGGCAACGGCCCCTACACGGGCGGCAGTCCGGACGAACGCTGGTGCAACCCGCCGGGCCGCGCGCTGGGCGATCCGCCGACGACGAAGACGGCGGACCCCCTGGCCGACGCCTACCTGTGGATCAAACGCCCCGGAGAATCAGACGGCGAATGCAAGGGCGGCCCCAAGGCAGGCAACTGGTGGCCCACCTACGCCCTAAAACTGGCAAAGGCGTCAACCCCGTAGGGGGCGCGGGTCCCTATCGCTCTGCGGCTCCGCCGCGTGGGCGCGCCCAGCCACGACGCACCCGCAGCCGCAGGGGCGTCAAGCGTGCGCGGGGCGGCGCCCCGGTAGGGGGCGCGGGGAACTGCGCGATCAGCGACGACGCACCCGCAGTCGCAAAGAAGCCCAAGCTCGCGCGGCGAAGGGGCGCCAACGCACCCAGCCGAAACGGACCCGCAGCCGGCCCGGCCCAGCACTGCGACTGTGCCCCGCCCACGTCTCGACGCGGCGAGTGGGCCCGTCCCTCAGCGCCCCATGGCAGCTCCCGCCCAACAGCCGCTACGGCCGGCGGCGTGTCCACGCGCGGCATTACTGCACTTCACGCCCGGACGAAACGGCCCCCGCCCAGGTGCGACGGGGCGGATCTCAGTTCCCGGGCACGGGGCCAGGGGTACCGTTCTGGTGTCGATGCAGAACGGAGACCAGTATGCCCCTGCACACTGACGAGCACACAGGCGCACGCATCGCGCACACGCGCAAAGTCCGCCGGTTGACGCAACGCGAGTTGGCCGACCTCTCGCACGTCTCTTACAGCACCTTGACCAAGGTGGAGCAGGGCGTCCTGCCCCCAAGCCCCTCGGTGATCGGCGCACTCGCCCGCGCCTTGTCCGTTGCGGTCACCGAATTGACCGGCCAGCCCTACCTCGAAGAACTGAGGCAGGATCAACTGGACGGCCTGATCAACCCCATTCGCGAAGCCCTGAACATCTATGATCTCGGCCCGGACCCGGATGTGATTCCGCGCCCCGTTGAGGAGTTGGAGGCACACGCGGACAGGTTGTGCGCCATGGTCCGTGCGACGAACATCAAGCAGGTGGCCGCCGACCTACCCGGCCTGATCCACGAGGCCACGACAACTGCGCACAGGGACCCGGCAGACCGCAGTTGGCGGTTGCTCGCGAGCACGTACCGGACCGCGTACGACGTGACGACGAAACTCGGGTTTCCCGACCTGTGCACAGTGGCGCTCGACCGTATGGACTGGGCAGCGCAGCGGGCTTCTGACCCCGTGCTGGGGGGGATGCGCCAGTACCTGCGGGCACTCGCCTATCTCCGGGCCAGCGACTACCGGACGGGCAAGCGGCTGGTCCAGTTGGGCATGGCCACCCTGGAGCAGGCAGAGCCGGGGCGTGTGACGGATGCCGTCACGGGACAGCTCTACCTCGGCGCCGCCGTGCTGGCTGGACGGGACAAGGACAAGGACGCGGCAGAAGGACACCTCAGCGAGGCAGAGCGCATCGCGGAGCGGACCGGTCCGGCCGAGAAGGTGCATTGGCTGTCCTTCGGACCGACCAACGTCGGCGTCCACCGGGTGAGCGTGCTGGCTGAACTGGACCTGTATCCGGAAGCCGTGCACTCCGCGCAGGAGATCACGATCCCGGATGGGTGGCCTCCGTCGCGACTCGCACACCATCACGCCGAGGTGGCGCGAGCACAGATGTGGACGGGACGCACGGATGCAGCGTTCAAAAGTCTGTTGACGGCACGCAAGCTGGCACCGCAGCAGACGCGGTATCACCCCACGGTGCGCGAGACATACGCCGGGCTGGAGGCAGCCAAGCGCAGGATGCCTGAAACCTTCAGCAACTATGGTGCGTGGCTTCATATGTGACGTAGTGTCAAGCCCTGGCCGGAGCTATCAGCGATGACTGATAGTTCCGGCCTTCGTCTGTCGGCACGATGCCAGGGTCAGAAGTCCCCCGCGACCGTGCGACCGGTCCGGGGGCGTGGCCACCAACCGGCAAAGGGTTGACGACGTGCCCCATACAACCAGAATCCCCATGCTGAGCCAGCGAGCGGGGGTCAGCTCGACGACCAAGGCGGACACCGACGCCGGGCAATGGGAATACATGACGTACGCGCCCAAGGGCGAAACGTGCCCTTCGTGCCTGAAGCCGATCAAGAGCCTTGAGGTCTGCCGCCGGGGAATGCTCCCAGGCCGGGACGCCTCTCCCGCCGTCGCTTACTGGCACACGGGCTGTGCCGCGAAGGGGACGGCACAGTGCCCCTGACTCAGCAGCACAAGGCGGGGCGCCCGTGCTTGCCGAAGGGGTGGACTTCCTTCTCTTCGGAGCCCGACGGCACAACCACGGCGCACTGGTACGCGGCCTCTCCGTACCCGGTGGACGCCCTCAAGGCCGAGTACGGCACGAGCGCACAACCGCTGTGCCACACGGTCGTTGCGGCCACGTGGACGGAACTGCACGCAGAGGTAGCCGCTCAGGCCGAGTTGTACGGTCGGCTCACCGACGAGGTAATCGAGTGACCCGTCGGTGCGCCGAAGCCGCCGAAGTGCCGCAGAGCGGCTGTAGGCCGTACTCGCCGGACAGAAACGTGTCTCGGAGAGCGAACTTGCCGGCCTCGGTGGGCCCCACACGATCACGCTGCCGTTCCTGAACAGGACGGTGCCGCCAGGCCCGTACGGGCTCCGGCCGGGGGAGCGACAGGCTCGTCCCGACCGGGCCGCTTCGCGAGGCCCTGGCGCAGCTTCGCCCCGAGCCAACCCCACACGCCGCGCTCGCCACACAGCTCGGCATTACCCCCTGGCCCCGTGCTCGTCGGCAGGAGTCGCCCCAGGACGCCGACGAGCACGGCCCAACCCCGGCCGCCCGGGAGGATCCGGCCCCGGCCGCAGGCCCTACACAGAAACGAGCCCCATGACGAAGCTGTCTCTCTTCACCGCCCTTGCATTGGCCGGCATCGCTGTCCTGCTCGCCGAGCGGCCCGTACCCGGCATGGTCCCCATGGCCCGCCTACAGGAGGAAGAGAACCGACGCTTCACCGACCTGTGCAGGAACGTGTCGCGAGACCAGGTACGCAGACGGTGTAACACGCCGCCGGCTCAACCGATCTCGGCCGGCACCTCGTAGACCCCTGCCTCGGTAGCCGGGACGCCGTTCAGCCGTGGACACCGGTGCAGGAACAGAACCCGCCCGCATCACGAACGGCATTCGGCGCGGGCGGGGAGGTGCTGGGGCCACGTCCCCTGATGGCCCCGGCACCGACCGACCTTGGATCCACACTCCGATGGAGGGAACGCTCTGTGGCCGACGAAAACACCGCCGAGGGGGACCTGTTGAGCCCGCCTGACGAGGAGTTCCGCGTCGTCTCGTGGAACATCGACCACAACGGAACGGACAACAACAAGCCCGTCGGACGCTGGGACCTGGCGATGGACGTCCTCACCCAACTCCGGCCGCATGTGCTGCTCCGTCAGGAACTCACGCGCGCCACCATGCACGGCCAGCGCATGGTCTGGTCGGAGGCCCGCCGACTCGGCAACCACATCCCGTTCATCGCCGGTGCCACACGGGAGTCGGCCAACCCCACCGGTGTCTACGTCGACCGGTACCTGTGCGAGCCGGTCCAGTTCTTCGAGTTCCGGTCGAACCTCTGGCACCCCGTGTGCAACCCGGTGGTGCAGCTCAAGGGAGCGCAGAAGAAACTGGCGCTCGCGTCGTTCCACCTGTGTCCCTACGACCCGGAGACGCGGGCCAGGGAAGCGAGACGGCTGACCGCTCTGAGGCAGCGGGGCACGGAGGTCGTCCTCGGCGGCGACTGCAACAGCGAGCCGCACCGACAGCACGACGAGACGGCGGAGCCCACCGACTGGAGCCAGGTCGAGGACCGCGCCTACTTCGAGGCCCGGACGGTCGAGCGGAACGGCAAACGCGTCACGGACACCGTGCCGGACCAGATCCTCGCGGGAGAGCATGACGGGCAGCCGTCCGTCTACGTGGACCTGGCCCACCACGCCGCGAAGGTCCTCGGCCAGCAAGATCCTGACCCGCTCGCTCCAACGGCCTCTCTGTGGCGCAAGGATCAAGGGCCCAGGCGGCGCATCGACCGCATCTATTCAACGCCGCGGATCGCCGGAGCCCTGGTCCGGGTGGAGGTCGTCGTCAACGACGAGGTGATCGAGGCCTCTGACCACCCGCCTGTCGTAGCCACCTTCAGCCTCCCCGGGCTGTACCACGCGCTGACCCCCGACTCGGGTCAGGTCGCAAAGAACGAAGTCACTGCCCTGCGCCGGGTTCAATCGGCGCTACCCCTCCCAAGGGAGGTGTCTGTTGAACGCCCTACTCCCCGCCTTCGTTGATCAACTCCTCAAACAGGGTCGAGAGCCCGCCGAGACCCCCGCGATTTCTGCGCAAGCAGCTACACGCTGGCTCGCGCCTCTCATCACCCGCATCCTGGGCGCCCTGAGCACCGACACGCCCCGGCCGGCCATCGCGTTCCTCGCGCATGGCCACTTCCACCTGCCCCTGCCGAGCCCGGACGATCGCGCGCTCTATCTGCGGATGGCGGCTCAGTCCGTCATGACACCGTGGTCGGTGGACGCTCCCACAGTCGTCCTCACCGTCGCCGGTCCCGTGAACCTGGAGGTATATCAGGAGCCTGGGGACATGCGGGCCGGGAACCCGCAGTACGCGCGCAGCTTCGCCACCGAGCAGGTGTTCGCCGTGCACCCGGGCACGCTGTGCGCGACCCAAAGCAGCATCAACGCGGTGCAGGTGCTCGCTACCTCCGGTTCCCTTGCGTGCGCGGACGAGCTCTCCGGCGAGGAGTACGCAGCCGCTGCCTGGCGAGCCCGTCGGGCACTCAAAAGCCCGCCTTCCGACGTGGCGGGTGGCCGATGCTGAGAACCGCGGCCTCATGGCTCGATCGAGTGCCATCTCTCGACCTGCGTGATCTCCGCGAGGTGCAGCGCATCAGCCACACCCTGCTCCACCGGCTGGCCCGGGACCGGGAACTGCTGACACGGCTCGTCAACGAAGTGCTGCACGACCAAGAGCGCATGGACGCCAGCCGCGTCACGCTGCTCCTCAACCGGCTGTCGCTCTACCAGGCCCCCGACCGCGGTTTCGAGATCCGCCTGAACATGAACCCCCGACCGGAGAACCAACTGGTTCCACACGATCACTGCTACGCCTTTGCCACCCGCATCCTGACCGGCGGCTACGTGCATGTGGTCAGCCGCCGCACCAACGGCTGGGCCGGCCCGTTCGCCGGAGCCGACCTTGAGCCCGCCGTCGTGACGATCGAGAAGCCTGGCAGCACCTACACGCTCGGCGACGCGATGGTGCACCAAGCGGTGATGGAACCGGACACGGTCACCCTGTTCGTTCGCGGCCCACGCCGCAAGAGGCTTTCCCACGCAGCCGAAGAATTGATGCCATCCCCGGCGACCTGGCCGGCACCCGCCATCCCGGGCGATAAACCGAAAGAGTCCCGCCCGCCCACGCTGGAGGAGTACCAGGCGATGCGCACATACCTGATCCGACGACGCCTCATCAACTGATGCCCGGATCTGCGTGGCCCCGGCGCGCCGCACCTCTGTGACGCGAGAGGCTACGGCCAAACTCACCGCACACCATGAGGAGCTTCACATGGCCGGCGTCCTGACGACCGATCACCCCGCCTGGCACCGCTACGACGACGGCGCCCGCGCGCGTGCCGTACGAGCCGGCTCCGGTCTGTGGGTCGTGTCCCACGACACCCACGGACTGCACCTCGACTGCGTGGACGGCGACGAGGACGCCAAGCCGTCCTTCACCGTCACCGATCCTGCCGACCTGCCGACGCCCGCACCCGCCGGACTCCGGGCCGGTCTCGCCGAACTCGGCGTCACGCAGCGACTGACCAACCCATGGCTGTGGGATGCGATCACCACCGCGATCCTGCGGCAGGTCGTGCGCGCTGACCAAGCCCGCAAGCTCTACCGCGCCTGGTGCAGCACGTACGGAACCACCATCAACGGCCCCTTCGGGCCCCTCGCCGTCGCTCCGCCGCACACCAGGGTCCTCGAACTGCCCGACAGCTGCTTCGCCGTCGTCGGCGCGAAGTTCCACCGCACCGCACTGCAGGCCGCAGCCGAGCACTACGAGCAGCATCACGGCACCTGGGAGCACCTGGATGCCGAGAACCTGGTCCCGGCGCTGACCGACATCCCCCGAATCGGCCCATGGACCGCGCGCGCGGCCGCCGCCGACTTCACCGGGGACTTCAGCGTCTACCCGCACGACGACCTCGCCGTGCGCACGTGGGCCGCACAGATCGCACCCGCCTACCCCTGGCCCGACAAGAAGGACAAGCGCTTCGGCCCCCTGTGGACCGGCTGGGCCCGGCAAGACCGCACCGCCCTGCACACCCTCACCCTCGCCACCCTCACTTGGGGGGCACACGCACGATGACCTGGAGGAACCACGCGGCAGTTGACGCTGATCGCAGGCGCCGACCACACCCGTACGCTCGACGCCCTGTTCATCAATGCACCGTTGCGTGACTACACCCTGCGGCCCCGCACCAACGACTACACCCTTCCCGTGCTCGGCATGGCGTACATCGCCACCTACGCCCAGCAACAGGGCTTCAACGTCGGTGTGCTCGATGCCGAAGCCCACGGCCTGGGCTTAGAAGAAGCCGCCCAGCTCGTGAACGAGGCCGCTCCCCGCTGGGCCGCCATGAATCTCCTCGCGCCGACGTACGAGATGTCCGCCCGGATCGCAGCCCGGCTCGACCCGGGCATCGACCTGATGGTCGGCGGGCACCATGCCAAGGCCATGCCGGACCGCATCCTCGCGGACCCCCGCATGCGCCGCCTCGGCGCCCTCGTCCTCGGTGAAGGAGAACTGCGCGTCGCCTCTCTTCTGGAAGACATCCAGAACCGGCGCACCCTGCCGGGCGTCATGTGGCGCGACTCCCTCCTCGGCACCCGGGCCGTCGGCATCGCCGACCTCAAGACGAGCGCCTCGCTGCTCGGCCCCGACATCAACGCCCTGCCGTACGTCAACCGGGCCTTCCTACCCCAGGACCCCTACCAGGCCCCGGCCACCGCGGCGGACCGCCGCCTGGCGGCAACACGGACCTGGATCAGCCCACAGGGCCACTGGGAGGCCAACATCGTCGGCAGTCGTGGGTGCCCCTACAACTGCACCTTCTGCGGCGCCGCCGTGTCCGCCAACCCCGACGTCGTGATCCGAGTGCGTTCTCCCGAGAACATCATCGGCGAGCTCGACCAGTTGCACGAGGAGTACGGCGTGACAGCCTTCCGCTTCGTGGACGACCTGTTCCTTGGGGTGGGCCGTGTCATCGATGAGCAAATGGAGGCGTTCACCCGCCACAGGATCGGCGACCGGTATGTGTGGGACGCCACCGGCCGCATCAACGTCCTCAACCGTCTTTCCGACGCCGACCTGGACCGTCTCGTCACCAACGGGTTGCGCGAAGTCGCCCTCGGCATCGAGTCCGGCAGCAACCGCATCCTGGCGGCGATGGACAAGCGGATCGACGCCGAGATGACCGAGCGCGTCGCCGGTCGCCTGGTCTCCCACGGCATCAGCGTGAAGGGCTACTTCATCCTCGGCTTCCCTGGGGAGAGCCAGGGGGACCTGGATGCCACCATCCAGCACATCCGCAACCTGTGGGACATCTCCGACCGGCACTCCGGGGACATCCGGGCCAGCGTTTTCGAGTTCAGGCCGTACCCGGGCACTCCCGTGTGGCAGACGTTGATCGACGTCGGCCACAGCGCCGATGCCCTCCTGGCGTACGACGACGTCGACCTGACCGCGGACGGTGCGCACGAGTTCATGCGGCAGCGCGACGAGTTCAATTTCTCCGTCGGCATCCAGTTCGGCGGCGTTCCACTGGACCGCATACGTTCGACACTCGCCATGCTTACGCGCGAGCAGCACGAGCGGAACCAGAGCGTTCGGGGGACAGCAGCGTGAGCGGCGGACGCAGAGGCTGGTTCGTCAGTGTCGACGGGCCGAGCGGCGTGGGCAAGTCCACCACCGTGAAGACGCTGCACGACCTGCTCGTCCAGCAAGGCCGCCCCCTCCGGCGCACTGTCGAGCCGACCACCACCACGCTGGGTACGTTCACCCGGTCCAACGCGAACACGCTCCACGGCCTTGCGCTGGCCTGTCTTGTGGCCGCTACCCGTTACGAGCACGTCGAGACGGTGATCGACCCGGCGTTGCGGGCCGGCGAACTAGTTGTCAGCGACCGGTACCTCGCCTCCACGCTGGTCCTGCAACAGATGGACGGCGTCCCCGTGGAATTCTTGCTCGACGTCAACCAGCATGTCCCACTACCGGACTTGGCTGTGATCCTCACCGCCGAACCGAACCTGATCGCCGCGCGCATCGTTGAGCGTGGCATCACGCACCGCTGGCATGTCGACCCCGACGGCCCGAGCCGCGAAGTCGCCCTGTACCGGGAAGCCGCGGCCCACCTGACGAGCAGAGGCGTTGAAGTGCTGCTTCTCGACAACGGCGCCTACATCCCATCGGACGTAGCTCGGCGAATCGCCGACGCCATACCGGCCCTCCCGCTAGCCTCAGTCCCCTCCACCGCCCCGTCAACCCCTCAAGGACCATGAGCGAAACGCCGGCCACACCCGTCATCGACACCCACGTCATCCTTCGCGACGGCGACAAGATCCTTCTCTCCCAGCGGGGCGGACCGTACGGCTATGGGCGCTGGCACATGCCGTCGGGGAAGCTCGACCGGGGCGAGCCTCTTCCCGACGGCGCCGCCCGCGAACTGTTCGAGGAGACTGGCATCACTGTTGAGCCGAGCGGCCTTCGTCTCGTCCAGGTCGTGCACCACCGCCAGGACGACGAGGTGGAACGCATCGGCTTCTTCTTCGAAGCCGTCGAGTGGGAGGGAGAACCCGTCAACAAGGAACCGGAGAAGTGCCTGGCACTCACCTGGTTCACCGTCCACGATTTGCCGGACGACATCATCGAGTACCCGCAGGCCGGCCTGTGCGGCTACCTCGACGGCGGCGGCCCCCTCGCAGAACACGGCTGGCGGTAGCCCCACCAAGACATACGGCCCCGCCCAGCCAAAACAAGCAGCCACACCAAAACCGCGCCCCTGAGACAAAGGGGCGCGGGGAACTGCGCGCCCAACCGAAACGGACCCGCAGTCGCAGGGGCCCCCAAGCCTGCGCGGGGCGGCGCCCCGTAGGGGGCGCGGGGAACTGCGCGCTCAGCCACGACGCACCCGCAGCCGCAAAGAAGCCCAAGCCCCCGCGGCGAAGGGGCGCCAACGCGACTAGCCGAAACGGACCCGCAGTCGCAAGGGGCCCCAAGCCAGCCCCGCGTACAGGCGAACGCGACCAGCCGAAACGGACCCGCAGTCGCAGTCGGCCCAAGCCAGCGCAGCGCTACGGCACCTTCACCCACTGCGCCTTCGACGGTGTCCCCTCGGTGTCGTCCACGAACAGCATGTACCACCCGGACTGCACCAGGTTCCGGCTCTTCGGCACGGTCACCGTGATCTTGTCTCCGGACGTGGTGAAGTCCAGCGCGATGGACCGCTGGTCGACGTCCGTGACATGCGTGGACGCGCTGGGCCTGATCAGCCGGACCTTCTTGATCGTCGAGGCGTGCGGGGAGGTGAAGGTCCCCGAGGCGCCCCGGGCGATGGTCTGCGGCCCGCCGGACAGCGAGGGCCGCGAGTCCCGGTAGAGATACGGCGGCGTGTAGATCTCGATCCGCTGCTCGAACTTGCCCGGCTTGGTGTTCGCCTTGTCCGCGTACAGCGAGTCGGAGCCGAAGAACATCACCCGCCCGTCGGGCAGCAGGATCGACCCGGAGTGGTAGTTGCGGCCCACCAGCGGGTCGGCCACCTGGGTGAAGCTGTTGCTGTCGGGGTGGTAGATCCGCGCCTGGTGGATGTTGGAGTCGCCGCGCCCCCGGTAGTCCTCCGAGCCGCCCGAGACCAGCACGGTGTCGTCGGGCAGGATCGAGGACTGCGGATAGCGGGTGCCCTTCTCCAGCGACGGCCCGTCCACGAACTTCGGGTCTTTGGCCTTCAGGTCGATCAGCCGGGTCTTCTTGCTGGACACCTTGGACTCGCCGACCCCGCCGCCGCCGATCACCAGATACTTCTCGTCCTGCGCGGGCGGCAGCAGCACGGTGCCCGAGGTCTCCATCAGGTCCGCGTCGCCCAGCCCGGGCAGCTTGGTGAACTCATTGGTGTCCACGTCCCAGATGCCGGGGTCGCGGCCCACGTCGTCGGGGCCGTAGCCCGCGTTGGACCCCGAGTAGAAGATCTTCCCGTTCTCCATCAGGAACAGGGCAGGGTAGGTGGGGAACTGCCGGATCTTCTCGGTGTACGTCCACTTCTTGGTCTTCGGGTCGAAGATCTCGTTCTTGCCGGGGACCAGCTGTCCGATGTCGTCGAGGCCGGAGACGCTGAGGATCCGGCCGTCGCTCAGGGTGGTCAGCGTCGGGTACCAGCGGGCCTCGTTCATCGGGTCGACCTTGATGTACTTCTCGGCGACCGGGTCGAACTCGTAGGCGTCGCGTATCCCTTGGAAGTCCTTCTTGTCGAGGGCGAGCTTCTGCGCGATGCCGTAGGTGTTGCGCGTGTCGGCGCCGGTCAGCCCCTGGACGCGGTAGTTGTCCTGAGTGCCGGTCTCGTACTGGGTGCCGCTCGCTCTCGCCTCGACGTAGATCCGGCCGAGCCCGGGGTCGTTGCGCAGGAAGGCGCCGGTCGTCTTGTCGAAGACCTTCTTCGCGCGCGGCACCAGGACGGGGTCCTTCGACACGAAGGTCTTGCCGTTCTCCTTGCCGGTGAACTTGGTGCCGGCGGGCAGTGTGATCGGCTTGTCCGGGTTCTCGTTGTGCACGACCATCAGGCCGCCGGCCTTGGTGACGTCGCCCTTGAGCTTCTCGTACCGCTTGGTGCCGCCGGCGATGAGCAGATTGCCGTTGGCCAGTTGGGTGTGGCCGGTGCAGAACAGGTCGTTGGGCGTGGGCACCTTCTTGATCGTGCCCTTCACCGGGTCCCAGATGCGGGTGTCGAACTTCTTCGCGTCGAAGTTCTCCTGGTCGTTGCCCGAGCCCGCGATCAGCAGCACCTTGCCGGTGTGCAGGAGCGCCGCGTGGATGGTGTGCTGGCGGTACTCCTCGGGGAACTCGATGATGTCCCACTTGCCGTTGGCGGCCTTGTACTCGGGTCTGTCGATCTTGTACTGGTGGTATTTCTCGGTTCCGAAGCGGTACAGCCACGGTCCGTTCATCCCGGCCAGCGCGAGTACCACCGCCGTGCCTATCGCGAGTCGACGAGCACGGCGGCGACCGGCACTGTCGTTCATTCCTTACGTCCCCCAAGTCCGCCCAGGGCGATCTGCATGGTCTGCTCGTTGGTCCCGTTCGCATCGGCCCAGGCGGGCCGCTGCTGCGGGGCGTGCGGCGGGTGCGGCCCGCCCGTCGCGTCCTGCGGTTCGTGACCGGCCGCCTTCTCGGGCGCCGCGGCGTCCCGCGGTCCTGCCGCGGTCCGCTTGCGGTCCTGCCGGAGCGTGTACCGCCAGGCGAAGATCGGCGCAGCGGTGATCAGCATGGCGAAGGCGGCCCAGGTGACCATCGCCGGGTGGGCGTGCCCGAGGACGAAACCGGCGGCGAGCGATCCGCCGAAGACCAGGATGAAGAACCAGTGGATCCGGAACGTCCCGAACAGCGTGTCGGGGCTGGCCGATTCGCCCTTGGGCGTCACCACGAACTTGCTCTTGCGGCGCAGTACGGCGTCCATCAGCGAGCGGGCGTAGATCGGCGCGGACAGCGCGGACATCACCATGCCGGCGACACCGCCGGAGCCCTCCGGCTCGTGCGGGGAGACGTTGTGCCGGCGGTTCCAGATGTACAGGCCGATCTGGAGCGCGGAGGCGTTGCCGTAGAGCATCAGCCACACCGTCGGGTCGATGTTCACACCCGAGGCGCCGAGGCCCAGGAACAGGGCGCAACTCAGCGCCGCCAGGATCCAGTTGAGGGCGGACATCGGATAGAAGATGATCATCATGGTGTAGTTGAAGAGCTTGCCGGGCGGCAGTGAGAACAGGCCCTTCCCGTACTGCTTGAGGATCGTCTCGTAGGTGCCGCGGGACCAGCGCAGCTGCTGGGTGAAGAAGTCGGTCCAGGCGTTGGGGCCCTCGCCGACCGCGAGCACGTCCGGCGTGTACACCGACTTCCACTTCCGGCCGGTGGCCGGGTTCTTGGCGCGGTGCATCTCGAAGCCGGTGGCCATGTCCTCGGTGATCGAGTCGTACAGGCCGCCGATCTGCTTGATCGCCCTGATGCGCACGGCGTTCGACGTGCCCACGAACATCGGGGCGCCGTACCGGTTGCCGGCGCGCTGGATCAGTGCGTGGAAGAGGAACTGCTGCGACTCGGCGGCCTTGGTGACGAAGGTGTCGTAGTTGCCGTACACCTGCGGGCCGATGACGAAGCCGACGTCCGGGTCGCGGAAGTAACCCAGCATCCGCTCCAGGTAGTTGGGCAGCGGTACGTGGTCGGTGTCGACCGAGGCGAAGAAGTCGTACTCGTCGCCGTGCGCCTCCAGCCAGGCGTTGTAGTTGCCGTGCTTGGTCTTGGCGCGGTGCGGGCCCTTGGGCCGGTTCCAGTGCGCGACGCCCTTGCGGGAGAAGTGGTGCACGCCGAGCCGGGCGCAGACCTCCTTGACCTCCGGGTCGTCACCCTCGTCGAGCAGCCAGACGTGCAGCAGGCCCCGGTGGCGCAGCCGGACGGCCGCCTCCAGGGTCTTGGTGACCATCTCCAGCGGTTCCTTGCCGGGCACGAAGGAGGTGAGGAAGGCGACTTTGGTGCCGGTCTCGGGAACCACCGGGACGGGGTCGCGTGCGACCAGCGTGGCGTGCGCGTTCGACAGGACGTTCATGCAGCGGAAGAACTCGATCAGGCCGATCGAGACCAGCATCACGACGTCGAGCGCGGGCAGGAAGTCATAGGCGGGGTAGTCGCGTTCGGTCCAGTGCTCGGGTTGCAGCAGCCAGGCCAGCAGGACCAGCGAGAGCAGCGGGGCGGCGCCCAGCATGAGCGCGGCGCGTATGCGGTGCGGCTCCTGGGAGAGCAGCGAGCGGTACTGCACGGTGTACGGCTTGCCGGGTTCGGGCTGGGTGAGGGGGCCCGCCAGCCGGCTGTAGTGCTCGTAGTCGTATCTCGGCAGGTTCTTCTTGATCCGGCGGAACGTCCCCGTGTTGCCGGTGCGATGCCCGGGCACCCGAAGCTGCGTGGTCTGTGACGGGTCGAGGTTCTGCCGGGCGCCCGTCGGCGTCGACGTCATGAGTCATCCCCCCACACGCGGAACACCGCGTGTCAGTCGGTTCGTTGCGCCCCTTCGGGTCCCCCTCGACCGTCACGGGCGCGTCAGTGGTGGGTCGCGGTCACAGCCCCCACGTCTCCCACACCTTATCGACATGGAACCGCGACGTTCCGGTTGCAGGGTGCCCCCCTCGGCATCCGCTCATGGACGGGTCCCCCTCCCCGTCGCTCAGGCAACCGGTTCCCTTCCCCCCAAGTGCCGCGTATCGGCGGCAGCTTGAACAACCAGGTTTCTACGGTGCCGAGCATGATCGCAAGATGCGAAACACTGTGTTTACCGGTCATACGCGCTCATTGCGGGGCGTGTGGGGATGTGGTGGACGCATCGTGACGGCCGGGGACAGCCGGGCGCGGATGTGACCGAAGTGGTCTCTTATGGCCTCCTCCGCGCGTATGGAGTCGCCGGACCTGACCGCGTCCAGGATCTCCCGGTGCCGGCGGCCGGTGACCCGCGGGTCCTGCGGCAGCTCCACCAGATCCCGCCGCACGCGGTCGAAGGCGTCCCAGAACGCCTCCAGCACCTCGCTCAGCAGGGCGTTGTCCAGCCCCCGGTAGAGCATGGCGTGAAACGCCCGGTCGGTCTCGGCGAGGCCGGCTCCCTGCGCGGCCCGCTGTTCCATACGGTCGACGAGCGCATCCAGTTCAACCAGGTCGGCCTCGGGCAGCCGCCCGGCCAGCCGGGAGACCAGCCCCGCCTCCATCGCCTCGCGCAGTTCGAGCAGCTGGAGCAGGGAGTCCTCGCCCCGGTGGTGCCCGGCGACCGTGCGGAAGGCGAGGCCCTCGACCATCGGGGCGAGGGACATGGGGCCGACATAGGTGCCGAAGCCGTGCCGGATCTCCACGATGCCCACGGCCTGGAGGGCCTTCAGCGCCTCCCGCACCGAGTTCCGGCTCGCGCCGAGGAGCTTCATCAGCTCGGGCTCGGTCGGCAGCGGCGCCCCGGAGGGCAGCCGTCGGTCGACGATGAGCTTCTTGATCCGCTCTTGCAGGTCTCGGGCCGCCATGGCCAGAGCGTATCCGGCCAAACAAGCGACAGGCCCTTCGGTGTGCGAAGGGCCTGCCGTCATCGTGCGCCGCCAGGGACTCGAACCCCGGACCCGCTGATTAAGAGTCAGCTGCTCTAACCAACTGAGCTAGCGGCGCCTGCTGACGCGAGAACTCTACCCGACCTCGGGGTGTGGTTCCGACCGCCGGGAGACGGCGCGGAGGTGCCGGTCCGGGCGCGTACATCATTCGGACCGTCAACATGCGCGCCGCGATGACAGTTGAGAAACTGACCAATGTGCACAGACGCGGACATTTCAACCCTGAATGTGAGGGGGATCGCATGGCGACTCCGGTTTTCGAGGAATTCGATCCCGTGAGCGACTGCGAGTGCCCCGGATGTGTCCACTGGCGGCGGGTGAGCCCGCGTACGCTGCCCGGTCGGTTGGGCGGGCACCCGGCCGCCCGGCGGGCCCTGATCGTGGCCGCCGCCACGTCCGCCCTCGCCGCGGGCCATGCGGCGCCCGCCCTCGCCGTGCCGTCCGCTCCGCCCGCCCCGCACCGGCCGGGCCTTCCGGCGGAGCCCGGACCCGACACCCCGCAGGGCGGCCAGGTCCCGCTGCACGGGCCGAGCGGCAAGCCCGCCGTCGCGGCCCAGTCGCGCACGATCACCCGTACGGAGATCATCAACCGGGCCAAGACCTGGGTCGCCGCCGAGGTGCCGTACAGCACGAGCGCGTACTGGTCGGACGGCTACCGCCAGGACTGCTCGGGCTTTGTCTCCATGGCCTGGGGCCTGCCGGGCAACGAGTGGACGGGCAGCCTCGGCAAGTTCGGCGTGAAGATCAAGAAGGAGGACCTGCAACCCGGCGACATCCTGCTCTTCCACAACTCCGCCGACCCGCAGAAGGGCTCGCACGTCGTCATCTTCGGCGGCTGGACGGACTACACGCACACCTACTACACGGCCTACGAGCAGACGCGCCCGCACACCCGCCGGATGTCCACTCCGTACTCCTACTGGAGCAATTCCGACAAATACGTTCCCTATCGCTACAAGGGCCTCTCCGCCGGCACCGCGGCCGGCGGGGCGACCACCGCGGCCAAGGGCGGGCCGTTCCCGGGGGCGGCCTACTTCGGACCCGGCGCGAACAACAAGTACGTCACCCGGCTCGGCGAGATGCTGGTCGCCCGCGGCGGCCGGGCCTACTACAGCCGGGGGCCGGGACCGCGCTGGGGCGAAGCGGACCGGCGGGCGACCCAGGCGTTCCAGAAGGCCCAGGGCTGGAGCGGCGCGGACGCCGACGGGGTGCCCGGACCGCGCACCTGGGAACTGCTGGCGACCGGGAAGGGCAAGGACATCAGGGTCACCAGGGCCGGCGCGCCCGCCTCGCACGGTGTGCCCGGCTACCCCGGCCGCGCCATGTTCCGCCCCGGCGCGGAGAACACCTACGTCACCCAGCTGGGGCGGCAGCTGGTCAAGAAGGGGTACGGCCGCTACTACACGGCCGGGCCGGGACCGCGCTGGGGCGAAGCGGACCGGCGGGCCGTCGAGGCGTTCCAGCGTTCCCAGGGCTGGCGGGGCGGCGCGGCGGACGGCTACCCGGGGCCGGAGACCTGGCGGCGGCTGTTCGCCTAGACCGCCGCCCCCCTTTCCTGTTCGCGCCTCTTCTCGACTCTTCTCATCCTTTCTCGTCCTTCCTCGTCCTTTCTCTTCTTCTCTGTCACTTCTGTCACTCACCTGTCATGACGCATCTGGCGCGGAGGCTGGAGGCACGCATGAGCACGACGACGTCACATACGCCCGAGTCGGAGGGACCCGTCGAGGGGCCGTCCCGTCCGACCCGGCTGATCCACAACGAGTCGACCACCGAGATCCCCGTCCACCTGCTGTTCCGCGATGACCCCGCCCCGGTGTCGGTGCCGCTCAAGCCGGCGGTGGTGGCCCGCCGGCGGGGCACCGGCGAGCAGCCCCGGCTCAGGCGGCCGGGACCCGTGCGGGCCAGGAAGGTGCCCGAGGTCGATCCGCTGCTGGTGGAGCGGCCGGCGCGGGCGCTGCCCGGGGCCGCGGGGGTGCTCGCCGGCCTCACCGGGGTCGCCGGGTGCGTGGCCACCTCCTGGTGGGCGGGGGTGCTGCCGCGGCTCGCGGCGGACGCGCTGTGGCTGCCCGGGTACGCGGGCGCCGGCCTGGGCCCGGCCCAGTGGGCGGCGTACGCGGGGGCCGGGGCGCTCGGCGCGCTGGGCTTCGGCGGGCTCGCCCGGGGCGCGACCGGACGGGCCTGGGTGCTCGGTCTGTTCGGCCGCTACCGGGGGACCGTGCGGCGCACCGGCCTGATGTGGGTGAACCCGATGCTGCGGCGGCGCCGGGTCGATGTGCGGCTGCGGCACTGGCGCAGCAAGCCGATGTCGGCCGCCGACGGCAGCGGGGTGGCGCTCAGGGTGGTGGTCCTCGTGGTGTGGCGGGTGCGGGACACCGCGCGGGCCGTGCTCGGCGTGGCGGACCACGAGAGGTATCTGCGGGAGTGCGTGGAGGCGGCCCTGGCCCGGGTGCCGGTCGACATGCCGGGCGGGGCGCGGGGGGCCGCGGAGGCGGCGGGGGAGGCGCTGACCCGGCTGGTGGCGGCGGACGCGGCGGGCATCGGGCTTGAGGTGTTCTCGGTGCAGCCGGTCCGGGCCGAGTACGCGCCCGAGGTCGCCGCGGCCATGCACCGGCGCCGGATCGCCGTGCTGGACGCGCAGCAGCGTTCCTCCATGCTCACCTCGGTGGTGGACTCGGTGGAGGACACGGTGACCCGGCTGACCATGCGCGGTCTTGTCGAACTCGACGACTACGAGCGCAAGGCGCTGGTGCGGGATCTGACGGTCGCCTTCTGCGCGGGCCGTACGGAGTCCGCTCCGTGATTGGTATGGACATGTTCAACTGACGGCAATAATCTGAGACTTGGTCTAGACCTGCACGGCTCAGTGAACTTCCCCCACGTTCTCCAGGAGCGGCAGCATGCGTACACAGACCAAGTTGTCCGCCGTCGTGGTGGGTCTGGCCACCGCCGGAGCCTTCGCGCTCTCCTCCGGCGGGGCCAGTGGCCACGGCTACACGGACCTGCCCATCAGCAGGCAGAAGCTCTGCCAGAACGGCACGGTCGCCAACTGCGGCGACATCCAGTGGGAGCCGCAGAGCGTCGAGGGCCCGAAGGGCTTCCCGGCCGGCGGCCCCGCCGACGGGCAGCTCTGCAACGGCGGGGTGAGCCGGTTCGCCCAGCTCAGCTCGCCGACCACGCCGTCCGGCGCGGCCTGGCCGACCACCAAGGTGACCGGCGGCCAGAGCTACACCTTCCGCTGGCAGTTCACCGCGCGGCACTCCACGACGGACTTCCGGTACTACGTCACCAAGCAGGGCTGGAACCAGAACCACGCCCTGGCCCGCTCCGACCTCAACACCACGCCGTTCCTCACGGTCCCCTACAACAACCAGCAGCCGCCGGCCACGCTCTCGCACAGCGGCACCCTGCCGAGCGGCCTGAGCGGACACCACGTCATCCTCGCGGTCTGGACGATCGCCGACACGGGCAACGCGTTCTACGCCTGCTCCGACGTCACGTTCTGACCCACCCCCCGGGCCCGCGTGCGCCGGCACCACACCCCCCACCGCACGCGGGCCCCTTCCCGTGACGACTGCCGCCGCGGGCGAGCGGTTCATCGAGCCGGAAGGGCTCGGTGACGTGGTCGGCGCGCGCCGCGCGGTGGGCACCGCCGTCGGCCTGGGCGCGGGCGCGCAGTCGGCGTCTCTCCTCACCCCTGCGCTCCGCGCCGATGCACCGGCCCGATCAGAGGGCTTACGGCCGGGGCTGGGGGCTGTGATCGTGTCCGGCGGCCGGTGGCGGCGACACCGTGGTGCGTATGACGCACCCACCCGTCCGCGTGTCCCGGGTGCCGTGCCCCGCGTGCCCCTCGTGCGCCAGGAGCGTGCTGTTCGCTCCGGCAGGCCGGGGCGGTCGCGTCGTACGGCCGTGTCGCGTCCGTGCGCACGACCAGCGCGTCGCCCTCGGGGGACGGCGCCGCCGCCCCGGCGTGCCGCCCGGCCCGCGTGGCGGCCCACGGTCGCCGGGACGTGGCCGCCGGCGCGCCCCGCCCGACCGCCCCGGCAGGCCGCCCGTCGGCCCCCGAGGCGGGTCGGCCCCCATGCGGGGGTGTGCGCTTGACGGCTCGGGGTGGTCGCGGGCCTCCGGGCCCGTCGCGTCATCGTCCCTGTGGGGCTCTCGCGGGTCGGAGAACCGTCGTTCCCGGGCTCCACATCTGACGGACTGTCAGTTACCCTGCCCGGTCATGGAGTTGCGTAGGGAGACGGTCGCGGAGTTGGTGGCGGGGCGGTGGGGGGACCGGCGTCCGGGGTTGTGGTTCGAGGAGCGGGTGCTGAGCCATCACGAGGTCGCGGCCGGCGCCGCCGCCCGGGCCGCGCTGCTGGCCGACCTGCTGCCGGCCGGCGCCGAACCGCACGTCGGGGTGCTGCTCGACAACACCCCGGAGTTCCCGCTGTGGCTGGGCGCCGCCGCCCTCGCCGGCGCCGCGGTCGCCGGGATCAACCCCACCCGCAGGGGCCCCGAACTGGCCCGCGACATCCTGCACACCGAGTGCCCGCTGCTGGTCACCGAGCGGGCACAGGTGCCGCTCCTCGACGGCCTCGACCTGCCCGGCGTACGGCTGCTGATCACCGACACCCCGGACTACGCCGACCTGCTCGCCCCCTACGCCGACGCCACCCCCGACCCCTCCAGGGCCACTCCGGACGACCGCGTGCTGCTCTGCTTCACCTCCGGCTCCACCGGCGCCCCCAAGGCCGCGCTCTGCTCGCAGGGCCGGCTGGCCGCCGCCGGACGCTCCCTCGTCGACCAGTTCGGCCTCGGCCCCGACGGCGTGCACTACATCTGCATGCCCCTGTTCCACGGCAACGCGGTGATCGCCGACTGGGCGCCCGCGCTGGCGGCCGGCGCCGGGGTGGCGCTGCGCCGGCGGTTCTCCGCGTCGGGCTTCCTGCCGGACGTACGCCGGTTCCGGGCGACGTACTTCACCTATGTCGGGCGGGCCGTGCAGTACGTGCTGGCCACTGAGCCACGCCCGGACGACGCCGACAACCCGCTGCGGCTGGGCTTCGGCACCGAGGCGGGCGCGGTGGACGCGGCGGCCTTCGAGCGGCGGTTCGGGGTGCGGCTGGTGGAGGGGTACGGCTCCTCGGAGGGCGGCGCGGCGGTGCGGTGGACGCCCGGCACGCCCGCCGGCGCGGTGGGGCGCGCGGCGCCCGGGCTTGCCGTGCTGGACCCGGCCGACGGCACGGAGTGCCCGCCCGCCCGCTTCGACGAGTCCGGCCGGCTGCTCAACGGCGACGAGGCGATAGGCGAGCTGGTCAACCGGGGACCGAACCCCTTCGAGGGGTACTGGCGCAACCCGGCCGCGGAGGCCGAGCGGCGGCGACGGGGATTCCCCGGGTCCGGCGAGGCCGACGGCGGCGGAGGCTGGTACTGGACCGGGGACCTGTTCTGCCGTGACGCCGACGGATACCTCTACTTCGCGGGCCGCGGCGACGACCGGCTGCGGGTCGACGGCGAGAACCTGGCCGCCGCGATGATCGAGAACATCCTCGCCCGGTATCCGGGTGCCGACGCCGTCGCCGTCTACGCGGTGCCGGACCCGGTCACCGGCGACCAGGTGATGGCGGCGATCGCGGGGACCTTCGACCCGGCGGACTTCGCCGCCTTCCTCGCCGCCCAGCCCGACCTCGGTACGAAGATGGCGCCCCGGTTCGTCCGGCTGGTGGAGCGGATGCCGGTCACCGCCACCAACAAGATCCATCGGGCGGAGCTGCGCCGCCAGGGGCCGTGGTGCGCCGACCCGGTGTGGTGGCGGCCGCCGGGCGAGGAGGCGTACCGGCGACTGACCGCCGAGGACGCCGAAGGGCCCCTCGTGCGAACGAGAGGCCCTTCACCGGTGCGCCGCCAGGGACTCGAACCCCGGACCCGCTGATTAAGAGTCAGCTGCTCTAACCAACTGAGCTAGCGGCGCATGACCCCCGCCGTCCGCGTCCCGCGGCCGACGACGAAGAAAATACTACCCGGTCCGCGGGGGTGCTCAGGACCACCCCGGATCCGGCACCGGCGCCAAGCGCTCCGCTGGAATGCCGCGACATACCGTCGGTCGTCTGCGGCACCGCTGTGGCTGGTCGCGCGGTTCCCCGCGCCCCCTCGGGGCGCTGTCGAACCGGAGCGGACTTCACGGGGCCTGCTTAGATCGCCAGCGACAGCAGCACCGGGGCCGCGTTGCGGTTCAGGGTGTCCGCGGCCCGCCGCAGCCGGTGCGCGTGCGCCACCGGCAGTGACAGCGCCAGACAGCCCACCGAGGAGCCCGCCGTGATCGGCACCGCCGCGCACACCGTGCCGACCGCGTACTCCTGAAGGTCGAGCACGGGCACCGTCGGCGGCTGGGACTCCAGACGGGACAGCAGCAGCCGGTCGCTGGTGATGGTGCGCGAGGTGAGGCGGGCCATCTTGTGCCGGGAGAGGTGGTCGCGGCGCGCGTTGTGGTCGAGCTGGGTCAGCAGGCTCTTGCCGACGGCCGTGGCGTGCGCGGAGGAACGGAAGTCGACCCACTCGTTGACCGCGGGCGTGGCCGGGCTGTCGGCGTACTGGGTGACCTTCACCTCACCGTCGACGTACCGGCTCAGATAGACGGCCGCGCCGACCGAGTCCCGCAGCCGGACCAGGGTGAGCTGGAGCTTGTCGCGCAGCGCCCGCTCCCGGTGGTGCGCGGAGCCGAGCCGGCTCAGCGCGTCCCCGGTCACATAGGCGCCGTCGGTGACCTGCTCGACGTATCCCTCGCGGCGCAGCATCCGCAGCAGTGCGGTCAGCCGCTCGGGGCCGAGGCGGGTCCTGCGGGCCAGCTCGGTGTCGGTGATGCCCGTGGTGTGCCGTGCCACCGTCTCCAGGATGCGCAGGGCGTCCTGGGCGGAGTGGTACGGGGCGGTCGGCTCGTGCATCAGCGCCACGGTGGTCCCCCCTGCGCTTGCTCTCTGGGCCGTGATCCGGACGGCGGATCGTTTCCACGATAACGGTCCGGTGTCCGCCGGGGAGAGGGCGTTGACGAGATCACCGTGCCCGTAAGCTGCGACATCGGCACTCTGGCATATGCCTACGCCATACCCCGGCGGGTGACCTGCTGTGTTGACACCCTCACCTGCTGCAATTGCACCGCCGGGGCGAAAAAAAATTCGGTCACAGGACGGCGCCCAGGAACTCCCGGGTGCGGTCCTGCTCCGGATCGCTGAAGATCCGCTCCGGTGGCCCCGCCTCGATGACCCGGCCGCCGTCGAACATCAGGACCTGGTCGGAGATGTCCCGGGCGAAGTTCATCTCGTGGGTCACGCACAGCATCGTGATGTCCGTGCTGCGGGCGATGTCCCGCAGCAGGTCGAGGACGCCCGCGACCAGCTCGGGGTCGAGCGCGGAGGTCACCTCGTCCAGCAGCAGCACCTGCGGCCGCATGGCCAGCGCGCGTGCGATCGCCACCCGCTGCTGCTGGCCGCCGGACAGCTGGGAGGGGCGCATGCCGCTCTTGTCGCTGAGGCCGACCAGCTCCAGCAGTTCGCGGGCGCGCGCCTCCGCCTCGTCCTTGTCCAGGCCGAGCACGGTGACCGGGGCCTCGGTGATGTTCCGCAGCACCGTCATGTTCGGGAACAGATTGAACTGCTGGAACACCATCCCGATCTTCTTGCGGACCTCGCGGACCTCCTTCTCGGAGGCCGGGAACAGCGGCTGCCCGTCCACCGTGATGGTGCCCGCGTCCGGCTTGGCCAGCGTCATCAGCAGCCGCAGGATCGTGGTCTTGCCGGAGCCGGACGGGCCGATCAGGGTGACGTGCCGGCCCGTCTGCACGGACAGGTCGAGCCCGTCGAGGACTGCGTGGTCCCCGAACCGCTTGGTCACCCCCTCCATGCGGATCAGCCCGGTCGGACGGTCCTCGGCGGCGGTCGGCTGCTTACGGGTCTCAACGGACAAGGCGACGCTCCAGGGTGCGCAGAAGGAGGGAGGCGAGGTAGGAGATGACGATGAAGGCCACGCCGATCACCGTCACCGGCTCGGTGAACTGGAAGTGCTGCTGGGAGAAGAGCCGCGCCCGGCCCAGCATCTCCAGGACGGTGATCGTCATCAGGATGGGCGTGTCCTTGAGCATCGAGATGACGTAGTTGCCGAGCGGCGGCACCACCCGGCGGATCGCCTGCGGCAGGATCACCGCCGTCCAGGTCCTGCGCACCGACAGGCTCAGCGCCGTCGCGGCCTCCCACTGACCGACGGGCACCGCCTCGATGCCGGCCCGGTAGACCTGCATCGTGTACGTCGAGTAGTGCAGCCCGATCGCGAAGACGCCGGTGGTCAGCGCGGAGAAGGTCAGGCCCCACTCGGGCAGCACGTAGAAGAGGAAGAACAGCTGCACCAGCAGCGGCGTGTTGCGGACGAACTCCGTCACCACCCCGACCGGCCAGCGCACCCACCGGGTCGGCGTCCGCATCAGCAGCGCCCACACCAGGCCCAGGCTGAACGAGAGCAGCGAGCCGAGGGCCAGCGCCTGCAACGTGACCAGCAGGCCGTCCCAGAAGTGCGGCATGAAGTCGCCCACGGCGTTCCAGTCCCAGGTCATGCCGCACCTCCGCCCGCGGCGCCCACGCCGGTCGTCTGGGCGCGCTTGACCTCACGCGCCGTCTGTTCCGTCCCGGGGTCCTTGCCGAGCCCGGCCTTCAGCCGCTTCTCCAGCGCCCGCATCAGCCGGGTGATCACGAACGCGATCACGAAGTAGATCAGCAGGACGTAGGTGTAGACCTCCGCGCTCTGCTGGAGCGCCAGCCGCACCAGGTTGGCGCTGAACGCCAGATCGCCCATGCCCATGACGGACACCAGCGCGGTGCCCTTGAGGAGTTCGATCACCAGGTTGCAGAAGGAGGGGACCATCTCCGGCACCGCCTGCGGCAGCAGGATCAGCCGCAGCCGCTGGAAGGGCGTGAAGCCGAGGGCGATGCCGCCCTCCTTCTGCGCCGCCTCCACCGCGTTCAGCGCCCCGCGCACGACCTCCGAGCCGTATGCGCCGTAGGTCAGCCCGAGCGCCAGCGTGCCCGCCCACATCGGCACCAGCTGCCAGCCGAAGGCGATCGGCAGCACGAAGAACACCCAGAAGATCATCACGAGCGCCGAGGTGCCGCGGAACACCTCGGTGTAGAAACCGGCGACGAAGCGCACGATGCGCAGCCGGTGGGTGCGCGCGATGCCGACGACGAAGGAGACCGCCGCGGCCAGCAGCGCGCTGAGGACCAGGAGCTGGATCGTGGTCCAGACTCCCTTGAGTACGAGTTCCCAGAGCCCGGTGGTCATCCGCCGCACAGCTCCTTCGCGGTGAGGTCGGTCATCTCGGCCTGTGTGAAGCCGAACGGCCGCAGGATGCGCAGCAGCTCACCGCTCTTCTTCAGCTTGCGCAGCTCGGTGTTGAAGGCGTCCCGGAGCTTCGTCTCCGTGCGCCGGAAGGCGAACGCGCCGCCGTCCACGTGCGGTTTGCCGTCGACGAGCGGGGCGAAGGCCGCGGTGGCCTCCGCCTTGGCGGACTTCTTCACCACCTGATGAGTGGTCAGCGCTGTCCCGGCGAACACGTCGACGCGTCCGGCCTCGACCGCGTTCAGCCCGGCCACCTGGTCAGGGACGATCAGGATGTCGCTCTCCTTGTACCCGGCCTCGACCGCGAACTGGATCTGGGCGTACCCGGTCCCGGTGGCGAACTTGGCCTTCTTCGCGACGACGTCCTTGTAGTCGTGCAGCCCTTTCGGATTGCCCTTGCGGACGATGAAGGCGTCGAGCATCTGGAATTCGGGATCGGCGAAGATCACCTGTTCGCAGCGGTCGGGGTTCACGGACATCCCGGCGGCCACGATGTCGAACTGCTGCGAGTTCAGTCCGGGGATCAGCGAGCCGAACTCGGTCGGCACCGGCTGCACGGCGTCCACACCGAGCCGTTTGAAGATGACCGTCGCCAACTCCGGTGCCTCACCGGTCAGCCGGCCGTCCTTGTCGATGTAGCCGAAGGGTATTTCGCCGGCGATCCCGAGCCGGACGACGCCCTGCGCCCGCAGCCGGTCCAGCAGGTCGCCGCCGCTCGTCGCGGACGCCGTGGCGACGCGTGAGCAGCCCGCCGCGCCGAGCGCGCCGAGGGCCGCCACGCCCGCGAGCACCGCCCGCCGGCTGCGTCTGTGCCCGTACCCGGTTGTGTGTACGCCGTTCCCAAGTGGTGGAGCCATGGCCGCGCGGCTACCCGGGACCACACGACTTATGCACCATGGATTCCATGACGGATTCCACGACCGCCCGATTCCTCGAAGTGTCGCTGGTCGAACGGGATGTCCGGTGCACGGCCCGGCTTCTGGACGACCGCGCTCCGCTCACCTGCGCCGCGGTGTGGGACGCCCTGCCGCTGTCGGGTGACGTCTATCACGCCAAGTACGCGCGCAACGAGATCTACGCCCTCTTCCCGCCCCTCGCGGCGTCCGAGCCGCCCCTGGAGAATCCGACGGTCACTCCGATCCCCGGTGACCTCTGCTATTTCTCCTTCGCCGGCGCGGAACTGGGCACGCGCGCCTACGGCTACGACCGCGAGGTACGCGCCGGCGCCACCCTGGTCGACCTGGCCCTGTTCTACGAGCGCAACAACCTGCTGCTCAACGGCGACGTGGGCTGGGTGCCCGGCACCGTCTGGGGCGAGGTCGTCGACGGACTCGACCGGATGGCCGAGGCGTGCAACGACCTGTGGCGGTCCGGAGCGGCGGGGGAATCGCTCAGCTTCCGCCGCGTGTGAGCCCGGCCGTGTACAGCGTGTGGGCGGCGCGCAGCACCAGATCGTCCCGGTGCCGGGCCGCGACCAACTGGAGACCGATCGGCAGCCCCGCGCCGTCCGTCCCGACGGGCACGGTCGCGGCCGGCTGCTGGGTGAGGTTGAACGGGTACGTGAACGGCGTCCACCCCGTCCAGCGCCGGTGGCCCGAGCCCTTCGGCACCTCCGCGCCCGCCTCGAACGCCGTGATCGGCAGGGTCGGCGTGACCAGCAGGTCGTACCTCTCGTGGAAGCGGCCCATGCGCCGGCCGAGGTCCATGCGGACGTCCACTGCGGCCAGGTAGTCCAGCGCGGAGAGGCGGGCGCCCGCCTGGCAGATCTCGCGCAGCCCGGGGTCGAGCAGCGCCCGCCGGTCCGGCGGCAGCCCCTGCACCACCCGGGCGGCGCCGCTGAACCACAGGGTGTGGAAGGCGTCCACCGGGTCCGCGAGGTCGGGGTCTGTCTCCTCGACGTACGCGCCCGCGTCCGCGAGCCCGGCCACCGCCCGCCGCACCGCCGCCGCGACCGCAGGACGCACCGCCACCTGACCGCCCAGCGACGGCGAGTACGCCACCCGCAGCCCGTGCACGCCCTCGCCGAGGGCCGCCCTGAAGGGGCCGGGCGCCGCGGGCAGCGCCGACCAGTCCCGGGCGTCGGGCCGGCCGATGACGTCCAGCAGCAGCGCCGCGTCCGCCGCGTCCCGGGTCATCGGGCCCACATGGGACAGCGTGCCGAAGGCGCTCGGCGGATACAGCGGCACCCTGCCGTACGTCGGCTTCAGCCCGAAGATCCCGCAGAACGCGGCCGGGATGCGCACGCTGCCGCCGCCGTCCGTGCCCAGCGACAGCGGGCCCGCGCCGAGCGCCACCGCCGCCGCGCTGCCGCCGCTGGAGCCGCCCGCGGTGCGGGCGGGGTCGTACGGGTTGCGGGTCACCCCGGTCAGCGGGGAGTCGGTGACCCCCTTCCAGCCGTACTCGGGTGTCGTCGTCTTGCCGATGAAGACCGCGCCCTGCTCGCGCAGCCGGGCCACCGACGGCGCGTCCTCGGCCCACTCGCCGTCCGCCGGTACGGTCCGCGAACCCCGCAGGGTCGGATGGCCGCGCAGCAGCAGGATGTCCTTGACCGTCACCGGCACGCCGTCCACCAGGCCCGTCGGCTCCCCGCGCCGCCACCGCCCGGCCGACTCCCGGGCCCGGGCCAGTGCCTCCTCGTCCAGGAGCCGGACGAAGGCGTTCACCTCCGGCTGGATGCGCGCCGCCCGCTCCAGGGCGGCGGCGGTGGCCTCCACGGGGCTGAACTCGCCCGTGCGGTAGCCGTCGAGAAGTTGTACGGCGGTCAGGTCGGTCAGCTCCATGCACCCTCCCGGGGTCAGTGACCCGGTACGTATCCGCGCTTCTTGTCGACCACGTTCACCAGGGCCCGGCCGGCCGCCCACCGCTCGTACAACTCCACGAACTGGGAGCCCAGTTCGTCCCGCCAGCCGACCGTGTCGCCGCTCATGTGCGGGGAGACGATCAGCCCCGGCAGCCGCCACAGCGGGCTGTCCGGGGCAAGCGGCTCCGTGGCGAACACGTCCAGGGCCGCGCCCGCGATCCAGCGCCTGGACAGCGCCTCGGCAAGTGCTTCCTCGACGACCAGCTGCCCGCGGCCGACGTTGATGAAGTGCGCCGAGGGCTGCATCACACCGAAGCGGCGGGCGTCGAACATGCCGTGCGTCCGCTCGGTCAGCGGGGCCGCCGCGATCACCCAGTCCGCCCGCGCGATCAGCCGGTCCAGGTCGTCGGGGCCGTGTATGCCGGTGCGCGGGACGCGGCCGACGACCGCGGGCGTCACCTCCAGGGCCTTGAGCGTACGGGCGATGGTCCGGCCGATCGGCCCGGAGCCGACCACGCACGCGCGCGTGCCCGCCAGCCGCCGGGCCTCGCGGTGCCGCCAGGTCCGCTGCCGCTGGAGGTCCAGGGTGCGCGGGAGGTCCTTGGCGACGGCCAGCACGAGCGCCGCCACGTACTCGGCGATGGGCCGGTCGAAGATCCCGCGCGCGTTGGTCACCACGGTGTCCGACTCGGCCAGCTCCGGGCACATCAGATGGTCCACGCCCGCGCTCGCCGTGTGCACCCAGCGGGGGCGCGGGCCGCCGCCCGGCCAGGCATCGCGCACCGCGTACGAGGCGAAGTCCCACACCAGCAGGACGTCCGCCGTCGGCAGCAGCCCGGCCAGCGTGCGTGCGTCGGCGTGCACGACGCGGGCACGGCCGGTGAGCCGGCCGAGGCGGGGCGGCGGGTCGGCATCGAGCACGAGGAGCGTCGGTACGGACATCGACACACCGTTCTTCCGGGGTCCGTGGGGACTGGGGGAGGGGGCTGGGGGAGGGCGTCTGACATGGGCGGATTGACCACGCTCGCACCCGAACCTACCTTCGTCAACACGGGCGCACCCGCACTGTGTTGTTCCTCGTCGTCCGCCCGTTTTCCCCCGTGAGGCCGGTGTCTGCCATGGACGTCTCCTTTCTCGGCGGTCCCCGCCCGCAGCGCGGTGTCGGCGTGGTCGCCCCCTTCGACTTCGCGCTCGACCGGGAGCTGTGGCGCTGGGTGCCGGACGAGGTGTCGCTGCACCTGACGCGGACGCCGTATGTGCCGGTCGAGGTGAGCCTCGACCTGGCCCGGCTGGTCAGCGAGCACGAAACCCTCGGCGAGGCGGTCCGCGCGCTGACCGCCGTCGAACCCGAGGTGGTGGCCTACGCCTGCACGTCCGGCAGCTTCGTCGGCGGGATCGCCGGGGAACGGGCGATGGGGGAGGCGATGGTCCGGGCCGGCGCGGTGCCTGCCGTGACGACGTCCGGCGCGCTGCTGGAGGCCCTGGCCGAGCTGGGGGTGCGACGGGTGGCCCTGCTGACGCCGTACACCGAGTCGGTGACCCGCGCCCTGCGGGACTATGTGGCCGAGGCGCGGGTCCGGGTGACCGGGTGCGTCTACATGGGGCTGACCCGGTACATCTGGCGGGTGCCGTACCGGGACGTGGCCGCGATGGCGCGCCGCGCCGCGCGGGCGGGCGGCGCCGACGCCCTGTTCATCTCCTGCACCAACCTGCCCACGTACGACGTGATCCCCCAGCTGGAGGCGGAGCTGCGCATCCCCGTGCTCTCGGCCAACCAGGTCACGATGTGGGCGGCGCTGCGCCGACTGGGTACCCGAGCGGTAGGGCCGTACCAGGCGCTGCTGGACGAGGCGGCGCGCGGATGGCCCGTACTGCCGGAAGAACAGCAGGAGGGCTGGACATGACCGCACTCGGATTCCTCTACCCGGGGCACTCCGCCGAGGACGACTATCCGCGCACCGAGCAGCTCCTGGGCAGCGACATCCGGGTGGAGCTGGTCCACACCGACATCGGCGAGGACGCGCACCGGGTGGACGCGCTGCGGCGGATGGGGGCGCCGAAGCGGCTGGCGGCGGGCGTCGAGGCACTGCGCCTGGCGGGCGCGGAGGCGGTCGTGTGGGCGTGCACCAGCGGCAGCTTCGTGTACGGCTGGGAGGGCGCCCACGAGCAGGTACGCTCGCTGGCCCTGGCCGCGGGCATGCCGGCCTCCTCGACGTCCTTCGCGTTCGTGCACGCGCTGCGCGAGATCGGGGCGCGGCGGGTGGCGGTCGGCGCGACCTATCCGGACGACGTGGCCGAGCTGTTCGCGGACTTCCTGCGGGCCGCGGGCGCCACGGTGACCTCGGTGCGGCCGTCCGGGATCATCACGGCCGCGGAGGTCGGCGACTGGGGCGAGCGCGAGCTGTTCGACCTGGCCCGGCGGGCGGACCGGGCACAGGCGCAGGCGCTGCTGCTGCCGGACACGGCCCTGCACACGGTGGCCCACCTGCCCGCGCTGGAGAGGGAGCTGGGCAAGCCGGTCCTCACGGCCAACCAGGTCACGGTGTGGGAGGCCCTACGCCTGACGGACCGCAGGGTGAACGCCCCCACCCTGGGCTCCCTCTTCACCCACGAACCCATAGTCCAAGCCTGACCCCCCCGTCCCGGCCCGAGGCCCCGAAGGGGGCGCGGGGAACTGCGCGCCCAGCCACAACGTGGCCGCACCTGATGGACGGCAGGTGTCCCCCGAAGGGGCGCGGGGAACTGCGCGCTCAGCCACTACGGCGCCGCACCTGATGGACGACAGGTGTCCCCCGAAGGGGGCGCGGGGAACTGCGCGACCAGCCACAACGGTGCCGCACCTGATGGACGACAGGTGTCCCCCGAAGGGGCGCGGGGAACTGCGCGACCAGCCACTACGGCGCCGCAGCCACAACGGTGCCGCAGCCAAGGACCCGCGCCCGGGTGCACCGGAAACCGACCGGCCACGGCGATCGGGAATAAAACGGAGACTGCCTCCCGTTAACCCCCGGAGGACAGCGCACGGCGACATTCAGGAGGCACCACCGTGGCGGCAGACGAGATCCGGGGGACGGCGCACGGAACCGCCCCCGTCCCCCTCTCCGTACTGGATCTGGTGACCGTCGGGACGGGCAGCACCGCCACCGACGCGCTGCGCACCGCAGTCGAGCTGTCCCGGCTCGCCGAGGCGCGCGGCTTCCACCGGTACTGGGTCGCCGAGCACCATTCCATGCCGGGCGTCGCCTCCTCCTCGCCCGCGGTGATCCTCGCCCACCTCGCCGCCCACACGGAACGGATCCGGCTCGGCTCGGGCGGGGTGATGCTGCCCAACCACGCCCCCCTGGTCATCGCGGAGCAGTTCGGCACGCTGGAGGCGCTGGCGCCGGGCCGGATCGACCTCGGCCTTGGACGTGCGCCGGGCACCGACGGGGCCACCGCCGCCGCGCTGCGCCGCACCGACACCCTGAACGAGGGCGCCGACGACTTCCCGCAGCAACTGGCGGAGCTGACCCGGTTCCTGGACGACGACTTCCCCGACGGCCACCCCTACCGGCGTATCCACGCCGTTCCCGGCCCGGTGCAGGCCACCGCGCCCGGCGGTGTCCAGTCCCCGCACCGCCCGCCCGTCTGGCTGCTCGGCTCCTCCGGTTTCAGCGCCCGTCTCGCGGCCCTGCTCGGCCTGCCGTTCGCCTTCGCGCACCACTTCTCCGCGCAGAACACCGTCCCGGCCCTCGACCTGTACCGGGAGAACTTCCGGCCCTCCGACGTCCTGGACGAGCCCTACGCCCTGATCGGCGTCTCCACCCTCGCCGCGGACGACGAGCGGGAGGCACGCCGGCAGACCCGGGCGATGGCGCTGAACATGGTCCGGCTGCGCACCGGCCGCCCCGGCCTGTTCCCGGACCCGGAAGAGGCCGAGAAGCACGAATTCAGCCCGATGGAGGAGGAGTTCGTGCGGTCCTGGACGGGCAACATCGTGCACGGCGGCGCCGACGAGGTGCGCGCGGGACTGGACGCGCTGCACAAGCGCACCGGCGCCGACGAGTTGATGCTCACCTCGCACGCGCACCGCGGCGATCTGCGGCTGCGCTCGTACCAACTGATCGCGGACGCCTACGGGTTGCCCACCGCGTAGGACTGCGTCGACAGCAGTTCGGAGATGCGGTCCGGCGGCACCGGCCGGGAGTAGAGCCAGCCCTGGCCGGTGTCGCAGCCGATGTGCCGCAGCCGGGTCGCCTGCGCGGACGTCTCCACGCACTCGGCGGTCACCGTGAGCCCGAGCCGGTGCGCCAGCTGGATCATCGCCTCGACCACGACCTCGTCGGCCGGATTCGGCCGGTCGCCGGGGTCGTCGTACTGGAAGCCGCGTACGAACGAGCCGTCCAGCTTGAGGACCGACACCGGCAGCCGGCTCAGATACGCCAGGTTCGAGTAGCCGGTGCCGAAGTCGTCGATGGCGATCCGCACCCCCATGTCGCTCAGCGCCTGCAGGGCCTCCAGCGGGCGGCCCGCCGACCCCATCACCGCCGACTCGGTCAGCTCCAGCTGCAACAGGTGCGGGGCGAGGTCCGTGCGGGCGAGGGCGTCCGCCACATCGGCCACCAGGTCGGAGTCCCAGACCTGGCGCACCGCCACATTGACGCTCACGAAGATCGGCGGCTCGTCCGGGTGGTCCAGCTGCCAGCGGCGCGCCTGCCGGCAGGCGGTGACCAGCGCCCAGCGGCCGAGCGGCACGATCGAGCCGTCCTCCTCGGCGAGTCCGATGAACCGATTCGGCGTCAGCGTGCCGAACTGCGGGTGGTGCCAGCGGACCAGCGCCTCGACCCCGCGCAGCCGGCCGTCCTCCATGCCGACCAACGGCTGGTATTCCAGGGCGAATTCGCCGCGGTCGATGGCGGGGCGCAGGGCGGAGGAGAGGGCCTGCCGGGTCATCCGGTGCGCGTTGCGCTCCGGGTCGAACAGCGTCCAGCGGCCCTTGCCGTCGGCCTTCGCCCAGTACAGGGTCGTGTCGGCGGCCTGCATCAGGCCGGTGGCCGTCGTACCGGCCGTGTGCCGCTCGACCACGCCGATGGAGGCCGTCAGCGACAGCCGCCGGCCCGCGAGGTCGAAGGGGGCGCGGAGCGCGGTCAGTGCCGACTCGGCCAGCTCGGCGAGTTGGTCCGTGCCCGTCGAGTCCTCGACGAGCAGGGCGAATTCGTCGCCGCCGAGCCGCGCCACCAGCGGGGTGCCCGCCCGCCCGCTCCCGGCGTCGTCCGCGATCTGGGTCAGCCGCTCCGCGACGGCGGCCAGCAGCCGGTCGCCGACCCGGTGGCCGAGGGTGTCGTTGACCGCCTTGAAGCCGTCGAGGTCCAGGTAGCACAGTCCGACCCGGCCGGTGCCGCCCTGCTCGTAGGTGTCCGCCTCCAGCGCGGCCGTCAGCCGCTCGAAGAACAGCGTGCGGTTGGCCAGCCGGGTCACCGGGTCGTGCATCTGCAAGTGCCGCAGCCTGGCCTGGAGTTCGCGGCGGGCGCTGATGTCGGCGACGGAGAGCAGGACGCCGTGCTCGGCCTCGCCGAGCGGGGTGACGGTGACCTGCGCCCACACCGCGCGGCCGTCGGGCTGTTTCAGCCGCCGGGTGCAGCGCAGCTTCGCCTGCCGGCCGCGCAGCACCTCGCGGTAGGCGTGCCAGGCACGGGCGTCGGAGGTCAGGTCGACCAGGTCGGCCGCGACGCGTCCGGTCAGCGCGGCGGCGTCGGTGCCGAGCAGCGTGCCGAACGCCTCGTTGGCGCTGACCACCCGGCCGTCGCGGTCGACGATCGCCATGGACAGCGGGGCCGCCGCGAAGACCGAGCGGTAGGCGTGCGCCGGCGATCCGGCGGTCGGTCGCCGGGCACCCGAAGGCATACTGTTGTCACTCTCTGTGACGGCGGACCGGTCGAGGTCTGCCGCGGGCGTCGGCCCTTCGGACGTTCCGCTCACCGCTCGCTCCCGCAGTGCCACTCGATCTCTGTCCGTGCAGGAAAGTGTGCCGATCATAGAGGCTGGCCCGAGGGCCTTCCAGCCGACTTCCAGTGTCCCCGATCGACCCACGGTTCCGACAGATCGTTTCTGCCCGTGCCTGGACGAGTTCTTAGGGCCCGCGACCGCTTGTGACGTTCCGTGAGTGATTTGGGGCGTAGGCCATTCGAGGGTGTGACGGGTACTCACTCTTCTGGTGCAGACAAACAGGGCGTACTGGAGCAAAATCCCACAGGCTGGGTGCGGTGTCCGTGCAACCGCACCCGGAGGTCTCCCCTTGCCGCCCCATCTGCGCAGTGCCGCCGCCGTGTTCACCACGATGTCGGCGCTCGCCGCGACGTCGATCCTCACCGTCCCGTCGGTGGCCGAACCGTTCTCCACGACGCCGTGCGCCCTGCACCGGACCGACGCGCACCACTCCGAGGGAGTGGACACCTGGAACTCCTCCTATCCGCGCCCCACCCGCCCGCTCGACGCCGTGCTGGTGTTCCTCTCGTTCCCGGACTCGGCCCCGCGCAGCACGCCCGCCGAACTGGCCGCCGACCACTTCCCGGCCACCAGTCGCTTCTTCGAACAGGTCTCCTACGGCAGGTTCACCCTGCACCCGCATCCGCTGAAGCGCTGGATCCGCATGCCGCGCCCCTCGACGTCGTACGTCATAAGGCGTGACTGGAGCGAGGCGCAGCGGGCCGCCTATCTGCGGGACGCGTTCGCGGTGGCCGACCCGGACGTCGACTTCTCGCGCTACGACATCGTCTACTTCGTGGCCGATCCGGACGCGCCCGGCGTGGACTCCGACGCGACGAAGGTCGTCAACCTGGACACCCCGGTGCGGGTGGACGACACGGACGTACGCCGGGTCGTCACGGTCTTCGAGGAGCATCCGCCGGACCGGCTGGTCCTCGCGCACGAGACCGGGCATGTCTTCGACCTCCCGGACCTCTACCACCGTCCGGTGGACGGCAAGGGCGACTGGGACACATACGTCGGCGACTGGGACCTGATGGGAAGTCAGTTCGGGCTGGCGCCCGACCTGTTCGCCTGGCACAAGTGGAAGCTGGGCTGGCTGGATCCCCGCCAGGTGGTGTGCGTACGGGGGGCCGGGCCGACCCGGCTGACCCTGGAGCCGCTGGCCGCCGGTGAGCCGCCGGACGCCGGGGCCGCCGGGTCGCCGGCGTTCGGGCTGGGCGGCGGGGTGAAGCTGGCCGTCGTGCGCACCGGGGCCGACAGCGCGCTGGCCGTGGAGGCGCGCGGGCCCGCCGGGAGCGATCACGGGGTGTGCCGGCAGGGTGTGCTGGTGTACCGGGTGCACAGCGGTGCGGCGTCCGGAGGCGGCCCGATCGAGGTCGTGGACGCCCATCCGGGCACCGAGGCGTGCTGGGAGGGTTCGGTCTATCCGCCGCTCGCCGACGCCCCGGTCGCGCTCGGCGAGACCTTCACGGTGCCGGGGGACGGTGTCCGGGTGGAGGTGGAGGACCGGACGGTGTCCGGCGCCTGGACGGTGAAGATCACACCGAGGGTCAAGGGCTGAGCCGGGCGAAGAGGAGAGCGGTGAGGCCCCGCAGGGCGGGCCGGACGGTGCGGTCCTGGTGGGGCGTGCCGGGCGGCGCGGGGCCTGGTGAGGCGGGGCGGCCGTGTGGGACGGCCGTGGCGGAAACAGAGATGGCGAGGGGTTCGCGGGTGATGCGAACATGCCTCGCCATCGTCGTCGTGCGCCGCCAGGGACTCGAACCCCGGACCCGCTGATTAAGAGTCAGCTGCTCTAACCAACTGAGCTAGCGGCGCCTGCTGACGTCGTAGACCTTAGCACCCTGGTCGGCGGGAGGAAAAATCGATATCCGCACGGTTTCCCGGGCCGCCCGGACCGCCGCCCAGAGCATCACCTCGGGGCGGGGCAGCCACGGGTGCCGGGTGTCGGGGGCGACCAGCCAGCGGGAGCCGTCGCGGGCGGCGGACCCCTCGCCGTCCGGGGCGCGCAGGGCCGGTACGGTCACCGCGTCCCCGGCACCGTGGCACAGCAGCGGCGGCACGCCCCAGGTGCGGCCGTGGCAGCCCCATTCCTCCCAGGCCAGCAGTGAGGGCAGGCGCTGGGCCGTGCCCGGGGCGGCGAACAGAAGCACCCGGCCCCGCAGGACCGCGACCGGACCGGACCCCGGGCCCTCGGCCCACAGCCGGTCCAGCATCCGGCGACCGAAGATCGCGGGTGCGTTCACCACGTCGAAGGCGGTGCCGCAGGGCAGGACGAGCGGGGCGTCGGGCCGCTCCTCCCACAGTGCGAGGGTGCTGCGAGGATACGTTCCTGCGGAGGCGAGCCAGGCGGCGCCGTCGGTGGTGACCTCCCGTGTGCTGTTCATGGCCCCTAGATCTACCGCCCGTGAAAGTTCCGTCGCTGTGAGTTGCGGAAATTCGGGGACGGCAGGATGGAAGGGGGGTATCTTGCCACCTGGCATATGCGGTGGTGCAGGGGTGGTGACGGGGTGGTGGCGGTTCGGTGGCATCGGCCCCCGGCGTCGCCGGGCGTCACACGGGATCGGCGGTGCCGCGGCCCTCGGCGTCGGCCCCGCGCATCAGGTCCCGGCCGAACTCCACCATCTTCTTCGCGTAGTCCTCGGTCCACTCCGCACGCTCGGCGATGTCCGCGGGCGTCAGCCGGTCGAAGCGGCGCGGGTCGGCCAGCTGGGCCGCCGCGATGGCCTGGTACTCCACGGCTCGGTCGGCGGCGGCGCGGAACGCCTGGGCCAGCTCGGTCGCGCGCGCCAGCAGGGCTCGGGGGTCGTCCATCGACTCCAGGTCGAAGAAGTGCTCGGGATCGGCGACCGCCGCCACGGGCTCGAAGAGCAGGGGCGCGGGGCGTAGCCGCGGTTCGTTCCGACGCGGCGTGGGCTCCGCCATGTCTCGTCCTCCTCGTACGTCTTCCTGGGCCGCCCCTCAGGCTGCACCCCCTCCATTCTCCCCCGCCCCCCACAACCCCGTAACGCCCACACTTCCCCCCTCGCCACCCCGGCCCCCGCCCAGAGCGGTCACGGCCGCGCGCGGAGCGCCGCGCGCCCTTGTGGTGCACGCCACCGGAAACCGCCCCCTCGCCTACCTCGGCGAAGCGGGTCCCGCTACCGCGACCTGTCATGGCTGCCAGGGGACTCGGTGTTCCGTCAGATGGGACAGTACGGCGTGGTTGGCTTCCCAGCCGTCCGGGAACTTGACCAGGGTGCCCAGCTGGACCGGGTCGGTTGACGGATATTCGTCCAGGAGCTCGGCCACGCCCGCCCGGCACACCACGATGCAGGCGTGCCGGTGCCGGGAGGCGAGCACGCACAGGCGGCCCGTCTCCAGGTGGAAGGCGGTGGCGTCGGGGCGGCCGGACAGCGGGTGGAGCACCACCGTGACGTCGTACTCCCGGCCCTGCAACCGGTTCGCCGTGTCGACCGTGACGTCGGCCACGCCCAGCTCGGCCAGCGCCGCCCGTACCGCCGCCGCCTGGTCCCGGTGCGCCGTGCCGACGGCGATCCGGCCCGCGGTGAGTGGGACCGGCCCCTTGCCGCGCTCGGAGGTCGCCGCGCCCCCGCGGTCCAGCAGCCGGCGCACGACCGCGGCCACCGCCCGTACCGCCTCCGGATCCGTGCGCGGTGTGTGCCGGGCGGGCAGTTCCAGCAGGCCCCAGCCCGAGGCAGCCGCCTCGTCGATCACCCGGTCGGGTCCCGAGCCGTCGGACGGCACGGCGAAGACGAGCCCGCGGTCGCCGTGGTCCGTGCCGCTGCGGAACGGCGTGTACGGATAGAACGCGTCCGAGATCAGGGGCGCCGCCGAGGCCGGCAGCCGCCAGGACACCGGCAGCCGGTGCTGCGGCAGTTCGGGGTTGTGCGCGAGCAGCGTCGTCACCGCGGACGCCGACGGGTCGTACGACAGCCCCGCCCACTGCTCGCTGCCCACGATCGCGAACGGGTCCAGCTGGCCCGGGTCGCCCACGAACAGCGCCCGTTCGAACAGGGCGGCCACCGCGAGCAGCGCGTCCGAGCGCATCTGGTACGCCTCGTCGACGATCGCGTGCCGCCACGGCTCGTCCACCGTGACATGCGCCCATTTCGCGGCCGTGGACAGCACCACAGAAACGTCGGCCAGGTCCGCCGCCTTCGCCGAGGTGCGCACGTTCGGCAGCTCGTCCAGCGCCTTGTCGTACGGGTCGGCGTCGCTGCTGTGCAGTCGGCCCACGGGCAGCTCGGGGTTCTTCTCGGCGAGCCGCAGGACCAGATCGTCGACCTGCGCGTTGGTCTGCGCGACCACCATCAGCGACCGCCCGGCGTCGGCGAGTTCGAGCGCGGCACGGACCACGAGCGTGGACTTGCCCGCGCCGGGCGGGGAGTCGACGACCACGCCCCGGTGCTCGCCGTGCACGGTGTCGTTCAGGATCGCCTCGGTGGCCCGGGCCGCGGCGGCACCGGGGTCGAAGGTGCCCGCCGTCCTGGCCGCGGTCACAGTACGTCCTCCTCGGTGACGGGATCGGCGGCCTCCGGCACGGCCTCGCCGGGCGGCCCGCCGTGCGTCCACGGGGTCCGCTCGGGGTCGGGCAGCTTCGCCCCGCCGCGCTGGTCGTGCTCGAACAGCGTGAAGCACAGCCGGTCGCCCTTCTCCGGCACGGACCCGGCCTCGGGCTCCTTGCCGCGGCCCATCTTGTCCAGGACGCGCAGCACGATCAGCCCCTCGCCCTCGTATTCGACGAACTCCGCCGACTGCGGTCTGCCGCCCAGCGAGCGGTACGCCTTCGCCCGCTCCCCGAGGTGCGGACGGTCGTCCGTGCGGACGGTGACCAGCGGGCGCGGACTGGGCCGCTTCCCCTCGCTGTACGCCATGACCACATCCGTGACCTCGCCCGCGAACGCCTCCCCGGCCAGCCGCCGGCCGGCCATCACCAGCGGGTCGTCGAGCGCTTCCTGAGCCTCAAGGCGGGCCTGTTCGCGCTCCCGCGCGGCCAGCTTGTTCGCCGCGGTGACCGCGTCGTCGCGGCGCGGCTGCGGGGGCTCGCCGGCCCGCACCCGGTCGCGGTGGCCGGTGAACGACCAGCGGTCCCGGGTCCACCGCTCCTCGACATGCGCGCCCTCGGGCAGCGCCCGCAGCAGGTCGAGTCCGCGCCACACGGCGTCCCAGGTGGGCCGCGTACGGCTCTCGACCAGGGCGTGGATCTCCCGTTCGGCTGCCGTGACCGCACGGAGCCGTGCCTCGGCCTCCAGGCCGTCCTCGGCGGCGGCCAGCGCCGTGCGGGCGCGGTGGTGGCGCTCGATGGCGGGGGCCAGCAGCCGGTTGTCGAACGCCGGGTCGGTGGCGGGGCCCGCGGGCGGGTGCAGCAACTGCCCTGCGGTGTCCCGCGCCCGCTCCACCCGCTCGGCCGCCGCGGCGCCCGACTCGCCGTCGGGCGGATCGATCCAGGCCAGCAGCGCGCCCAGGTGCTGGTCCTCCAGGCTGGACTGGCCGGTCGACCAGTGCCGGGCCAGCACGTCGGTCAGCGCGAGCAGCAGCGAGGAGCCGGGCACCCGGGCGCGCTCCCCGAAGTGGGTCAGCCACCGGCCGAGCAGCGGCACCCGCGGCGGCGCGGGGTACGGCGCCTGCGGATCCTGCTCGGCCGTGCGGCGAAAGCGCGTGGAGCGGCCCAGCAGCCGTACGAAGTCGACGCCCGCGCGGCTCGGCACGATCAGCTGGGGCGCGTCCGCGCACAGCTCCGTGACCACCTTGACCCGTTTGCCGCTCTCCGGGTCGGTCTCGGTGCGCTCCGCGTCCTCGACCCGGTCGGCGTAGCCGTCGAGGTACGGCAGGACGACGTCGGCGAGTTCGGCGAAGAAGGCGAAGCGCAGATCACGGTCGCGCGGCTGCGGCACGACCAGCAGCCGGGGCGCGTCACGGTCGGTGCCGACCAGGGCGCCGAGCGGGGCACCGGCCTCGCCTGCGGTGGTCAGCGGCACGAACACCAGGGGCCGGTCGGACAGGTGACGGTGGCGCACGGTGGCGGCGGGCCGGGCCCGGCCGCAGCTCACGGCCTCCAGCCGGCCGAGGGCGGCGATCAGCGACAAGGGGCCACCTCCCGGCCGGCCCGCGCTCCGGGAAGCGCCGACTCGCCCGAGGCGGCCTCGCCCGGTGCCGACTCGGCCGCTGCCGCCTCGCGCAGCGCCTCCGTGCGCAGGGCCGCCGCACGGCGCAGCGCGGCGACCGCCGGATCGTCCGGGTCGCCGCTCGCGCCCCGGGCCGCCGACAGCACGTCCTCGACCGTGGCCAGACCGCCCAGCTCGGCGCGCAGCGGACGGCCGAGCGCGGTGACCGCGCCGGCCGCGCGGGAGCGTGCCCGGCAGTGGAAGGCGAGTTCGCAGGCGGCCAGGCACTCGGGCGCGTACGTCGCCGGCACCGAGTCGACCGCGGCCGTCAGCTCGGCGGCGGGCCGGTCCAAGGCGAAGCAGGTGCCCTCGGGCAGGGCGTCGGCGATGTCCTGGATGCGGGTGAGCCGGGCCAGCTGGCGGGCGGTGACGGCGCGCTGCTTGCGGACGTCGACGGCACAGGCGGCGGGCAGGTTGGAGAAGTCCTTGGGGCAGACCAGGAGGATCCGGTGGCGCACCCGCGGGGCCGGGTCGAGGCGGGCGGCGACCTCCTCAAGGGCCAGCACGTACACCGCGGCCTGCCGGGCGGCGGCGCCCACCTTCGCCGGGTCCGCCGCGCCGTCCAGCATCGGGAAGGACTTGATCTCCACGACGGACCAGCTGCCGTCCGGGTGCACGACCACCGCGTCCGGTTCCAGGAACGTGGCGGAGCCCGCGACGTCGAGCGCCAGCATCGGATGGTCGAGCAGCGTCCAGGTGCCCGGGGCGGCCGTGGCCTCGCGCAGCGCCAGCGCCGTACGGGCCGTGCGCCCCTCGGGGCCGATCGCGGACAGATCGGGGACGGCGGCCTGCCGCGGCGGCTCGGCGGCCGGATCCAGCGCGGTGTGCACGAGCCGCAGCAGTTCGGCGCCGTCGTCGGCCTTCACCCGCGCCTCGAAGGCGTTGCCCCGGGTCAGGGCGAACTGGGACTGGCCGAAGACGGCCGGCGCGCCCAGCGCCTCGGCCAGCGCGGTCTTGTCGATCCCGGCGCTGTCCAGGATCGCCCGCCTGCGGCAGCCCGGGTTCGCGGCGAGCGCGGCGAGGGCGCGCGCGTCCAGCGCCTTGGCCGGGACGTCGGGGCCGCCGCGCAGTTCAGCGAGTCTTCCCCAGACTCTCGACTTCGCCGGGGTGGGGGACATCCCAGTCCTGACGGCCGTCTCCCGCGTCCCCGGGGGAGCCGTCCGGCCCGGCTCCGGACCCGAGCCGATCCTCGCGCTGCCGTGGAAATCGTTCACCCGTCGAAGTCTGGCATCCGCCACCGACAATCGGGGAACCAGCGCCGCCGGAGCGGCCCGTGACGGCGGGGGCGGCCGGGGCGAACCTGGCCCGCAGCGCGTTCTGGGCCTGGGCCACGGCCGGCGCGAGACGGGCCCGCGCCGCGGCGACGGCCCGCGTCACATACGGCGCGAGCAGCAGCCCGGCGCCCATCACGACCGCGCCCGCGACCGCGTCCAGCAGATAGTGGTTGGCGGTGCCCATGACCACGATCGTGGTCAGCAGCGGATAGACCACGCCGAGGACCTTGGTGAGGCGGGTGCCGCCGTACCGCCACAGCATCACCCCGCACCACAGCGACCAGCCGACGTGCAGGCTCGGCATGGCCGCGTACTGGTTCGTCATGCTGCCAAGACCGCGCGGGGCGCTGGCCTGGCCGCCCCACCAGCCGTACGAGCTGTACTGGGCCATCGTGTCGACGAACCCGTGTCCCGGCGAGAGCAGCCGGGGCGGGCAGGTGGGCAGCAGGGTGAAGCCGATCAGGCCGATGAACGTGGACGTCATCAGCCAGGTGCGGGCCGCGCGGTAGTGGGCGGCACGGAACCGGAAGACCCAGATCAGGATGACCGGCGTGACCAGGTAGTGCAGGGACGCGTACCAGAAGTCGGCGGGCACCCCGAGCCACGCCTCGCGCGTGAACAGCCGGTTGAGCGGATGCTCGGCGTTGATGCGCAGGAACTGCTCGATGCGCAGGATCGCCAGCCCGTGGTCGACGGCGGTCGAGACGTCCCCCCGGGCGAGCAGCCGGCCGGCCGAGTAGCAGCCGTACACCAGCAGGATCAGCGGCAGTTCGGTCCACCACCGCAGCCGGAGCCGCGAGAGCACCCCGGTGCCCGGTGTCTCGGTCTGCGGCATCCGATCGCCCTCCCCCTCTTCCCGCGCGGCGCCCCGCGGGCCGACCGTGCCACTTTACGGTGTACGTGGTCCGCCCGTGCGGGGGGCGTTCCAGCACTCAAAGACGCTGTGATCGCCCGCCGGGTTGCCCCCGCCTGGCGTGCGCGATGATGGACGGGTTCCGCTTCGGCGGCCTCCCGCCGCCCGTCCCGAAAGGTCCCCCTCATGGCACCGCGCATCCTGTTGGCCCGGCACGGACAGACGCAGTGGTCGCTGTCCGGCCAGCACACCGGCAGGACCGACGTGCCGCTCCTGGAGGAGGGGCGCCGGGGCGCCAAGCTGCTCGGCGAACGGCTGCACCGGGCGCCCCTGGAGGGCCTGCCCGGGGCCGAGGTGCGCACCAGCCCGCTGGCACGCGCGCGTGAGACCTGTGAACTCGCCGGGTTCGGCGAGCGGGCCGATGCCTGGGACGCGCTCCTTGAATGGGACTACGGCGCCTACGAGGGCATGACCCCCGCCGAGATCCAGGCCGTCCGCCCGGGCTGGCTCATCTGGCGCGACGGCGTCCCCGAGGGGGAGAGCCCGGCCGAGGTGACGGCCCGCGCGGACGAGGTGGTGGCCTGGGCCCGCTCGGCGGACCGCGACGTCCTGGTCTTCGCCCACGGGCACATCCTGCGCTCCATAGGGGCGCGGTGGCTGGGCCTGCCCCTGGACTTCGCCGCACGCATCCGCCTCAACCCCACGTCCCTGTCGGTCCTCGGCTGGGCGTACGGCGAACCGGCGATCGACAGCTGGAACGACCAGGGGCATCTCGCCGAGTGAGCGCCGTCACACACCGCGCGGCAGTGCGGCGTGCCGCTCCAGGAACTCCGAGACCCCGAAGGCCCCGCGGTGCGGCAGCAGCACGCGTGCCGTCCCGGCCAGCATCGTCTGGATGCGGGACGACTGGACCTGGTCCAGCAGCTCAAGGACCCGCAGCCCGGCCTGCGCGGCCTCGTCGGGCAGGCCCCCGCGCGCGAGGTCGTCGGCCAGTTCCGCCGTGTACAGGGCGATGTTCCGGGTGAAGTGCGGGTCCTGGAGCCGGGCCGCGCGGCGCGCGTGCCGGGCCGCGCGCGGCCAGTCGCCCAGCGTCGACCAGCACTGGGCCTCAAGCCCTTCCAGTTCGGCCTCTCCGTAGAACGTCATCCACTCGGGGTCGGCGTCCGAGCGGCCTCGCGCGAAGAGGGCGTGCGCGCGGGCCAGCGCCTGTTGGCAGCCGGTGCGGTCGGCGAGCCCGGCCCAGCCGCCCGCCTCGCGCAGCGCGAGCAGCGACATCAGGCGCGCGGAGCCGAGCGAGCGCCCCGCCCGCTGCGCGGCCTGCGCCGCCCGCACCGCCTCGCGCGGCCGTCCGGCGTCCCGCGCGAGGAACGCCGTGTTGCAGAAGGCGTGCGCCTCCAGGGCCGGGTCCCCGGTCACCCGGGCGGTCGCCAGCGCCTCCGCGTAGTGCGAGCGCGCGTCGTCGAAACGGCCGGAGTCGTGCGCCAGCCAGCCCACCGAGATGGCCAGTTCACCGGCGCCCGAGTGCAGCCGGTCGACCGTGGCCTGCCGGGTCGCACCGGCGTCCAGCAGCGCGTACGCGGCGCGCAAGGGGGCCGCCGCGCGCCGGTAGAGGCCGTCGGCGCCGTGCCGGTCGTCCAGCAGCCGGATCCGGCGGACGGCCTCTTCGAGGGCGGCGGCCTCCGCCGATCCGGCGCGCCGCGGCGGCCGGTCCGCGGGCGCGGCCGCGGCGTCGATGGTGAGGCCGAAGGGCCCCAGGGCGGCGGCCACCGTGGCGCCCCCGCCGGTCATGAATGCGCGACGCAGCACGTCGCTCTCCTCGTGGTTCTCGTGCGTCTCGTACGGGTTCTGCGGGTCCTGCGTGTCATACGGCTCGACGGCCGCCCCCGTGGCACCCGCGGCGGGCACCGGGTCGGTGCCGCGCGAGGGTGCCGGGTTCCCGGCCGGGCGTGCCCCGCGTCCGCGGACGGACGACCGGGGCGCGAAGCCGAGGTCGGCGAGCGTGCGGCCGGGGAACATGTGCAGGAACACCCGTTCGTACGCGTAGTTCGGGCAGCGGATCTCACCCGCCTCCACCCGGCCGACGTAGCGCGCGTCACAGCTCACCCGCTCACCGATCTCGCGAGCGGCACGCCGTACCAGCGCCGCGAACTCGGCGGGTGAACGCCGGCCGCGCAATCGCCGGAAGGCGAGGTTCGGCCGCGGTGGCCGATCGGGCTGTGACGAGGTCACCGTTGACGACGCCATGGCCGGGGGGTCCTCTCTGCGAACCGTCGAACCATGCCGGATCCGAGGTGAGTTGTGCGTGTGGCATCCTGTTCCGGCGAGCAAGAACGTACCGGTTGTGACGGTCCCGCCACGCAGTGTTTGGCTACAAATCGGATATCTGCCCCACGATCTGCCATGAACTGCCATCCTTTGCGGCGGACTTGCGCGTAGCTGTTGACGCTCTGCCGCGTTGAACCGGGTGGACTGCAGGAGGCTGCGTGGTGGAGGCCGGGATGGAGACCAGCCGGAGCAACGATCCTTGTACCTCGTCGCGAGCGGCGTGCGACCTCGTGACGGTGCCGACCCGGCAGGGGTTGGAGGCCGTCGACATCCTTCGGCGGGGGGCCGCGGACGGCGTGGGCCCCGTGCTGCACGACGACGGGGGCGGCACCCTCGGCTTCCTCGTGCCGCCCGGCACGGCGGCCGCCTGGGACGTCCCGGGCAGCACCTGCACCGAGACCGACGGGCGCGGCCTGAGCCTGAACCCCGAGCCCCCGGTGGAGGGTTCGGACTGGCTCGTACCCCCCGGCGAGGCCGACCCCGCCACGGACCCGACGATGCTGCGCCGCGCCCTCGGGGAGGCGGCCCGCCTGATCAAGGCAGCGGACAGCTGCCGCTGAACGCGCCGCCGCCGGGGCGGGTTTGGGCCGCCGCCCGCCCACCCGGCGGCCCGCAGCGGCCAACCTTCGGCGTGAACGCCCGCCGTCGGGGTTGGTCTGCGTCGTCGCCCGACTGCGTGGCGGACCACGGCGGTCGACCTTCGGTGTGAACGCCCCGCCGTTGGGGCTGGTCTGCGTCGTCGCTCCCCGGCGGACCGCAGCGGCCGGCCTTCGGCGTGAACCCCCGCCGTCGGGGCTGGTCTGCGTCGTCGGCTGACTGCGCGGCGCCCCGTGGCCCGCAGCGGCCGGCCGGCCAGCGAGGCCGACCTCGCTACGGACCCGACGGTGCTGCGCCGCGCCCTCGGGGAGGCGGCCCGCTTGATCAAGGCGGCGGACAGCTGCCGCTGAACACGTCGCCGTCGGGGCGGGTTTGCGCCGCCGGCCGACAACGCGGCGGCCTCTGTGGACCGCGGGGGGTGGCCTTCGGTCGGACCCCGGGGCGGGGCGGCCTTCCGACCGACCCCCGGTCCGCCCAGTCCCGCCGCCGGTGGCACCGTGGCCGGGCGGGTGGCGCTGCCCGCGCGTCTTCGGGCACCCGCGTCGTCCGTACCGGGTCGCCGGACGCCCGCACCGGGCCCCCGCGGTGTGCACACTGGGCCCCTCGCCAGCGCGTGCACCGGGCCGGTCGCTGTGCGCGTACCGGGCCCTCGCGGTGTGCGCACCGGGCCCATCGTCGGCGCGTGCACCGGGCCGGTCGCTGCTCGTGCACCGGGCCAGTCGGTGTGCGCGTACCGGGCCGGTCGCGCGGTGTGCGCAGCCGTGGTGAGGGTGCGCGTCCCGGGCGGTTGCGGCGTGCGCACTGGGCCGGTTGCGGCTTGCGTGCCCGTGGTGGAGGTGTGCGTAGTGGTCGGCGCCCGCGGGGGCCGTGTGGGCGGCGCGTCCGTGGTCGGTGGGTGGCTGCGAGAATGAGGGGGTGGGCAGGGCAAGGAATTCTCGGCGCGGGGCGGCGGCCGCCGATGCCGTCGCGGAGAGCGTCGACGGCGGGCTGGCGCAGCTGATACCCGACCCGGACCGCGGACGGGCCTGGACGCTGCTGATCGACGGGGCCCCGCAGTCGCACGTCGACCTGGACGACCCCACCCACCTCTCCTTCGAGTACCAGCGCCGGCTCGGACACGTCGTCGACCTGGCAGGACCGCCCGGAAAGCCGCTGCGCGCCGTGCACCTCGGCGGCGGCGCCTGCACCCTCGCCCGGTACGTCGCCGCCACCCGCCCCCGCTCCACCCAGCAGGTGGTCGAACGCGACGCACGCCTTGTCGAACTCGTCCGCGGAAGACTGCCGTTGGACCCGGCCGCCCGGATCCGCGTGCGCTCGACGGACGCGCGCGCGGGCCTCGCCAAGGTCCCGGACGGCTGGGCCGACCTGATCGTCACCGACGTGTTCAGCGGCGCCCGGACCCCCGCCCACCTCACCTCGACCGAATTCCTCGACGAGGTCCGCCGCGCGCTGGGCCCCACCGGCGTCTACGCCGCCAACCTCACCGACGGCCCACCGCTCGCACATCTGCGCGGCCAGATCGCCACAGCCGCCGCCCGGTTCGCCGAGGTCGCGCTGGTCGCCGACCCGGCGGTGCTGCGCGGCAAACGGTTCGGCAACGCGGTCCTGATCGCCGCCGACCGCCCGCTGCCGGTCGCCGAACTCACCCGCCGTACCGCCTCCGACCCGCACCCCGGCCGGGTCGAACACGGCAAGCCGCTCACCGACTTCACCGGCGGCGCCACCCCCGTCACGGACGCGGCGGCAACGGCTTCCCCACCCCCACCCCCCTCAGCCTTCCACTGACCCCTGCGGTTCCCGTCCGTGGCCGAGCCGGCGGCTTCGCGTCGGTCGAACTCGTCGGGCTCCGGGCCCGGTTCCTGGTGGCTTTTGTGCGGGCGGACCCGATGCCTCCGTGCCCGGCGAACTCGCTGCCCCCGCCTCCGCCGCCCCGCGGTCCCCGCGTCCGCCTCCCCGCGTACGCCTCCCGCGGTCCCCGGTCCGCGCCGACTTGGCGGTCGGCCGCTGCGATCGGTCGGTCCGGTGGACTCGGCGCCCTGTCAGCTCGACGGTCTCGGTGGCGGGGCGGCGCGGCACTGCGTTCGCGGGGCCGTCAACCGCCGTGCTCCGGCGGCCGAGCCGGCGGGGCTCAGTAGGTGCCGATTTCCACGCGGGGCGGGCCGTCATGCCATGTGCAGAAGACCGATACCCGGTCCGCGCCGCGGGTGAATTCCACGCGGATCCAGCTCTCCGTCTTCCACACCTGCATCGACCACCCCGTGCCCGGGGTCGCCGAGACCAGGGACGCGCTCGTCTCCCCAAGGTCGAACACCGCACGCCCGCCGTCGGTGTCGTAACCCCTGACCCGGCCGGCGGCGGTGGGGGACGGCGACGGCGTGGGACTGCTCGGCGCGCTACGGGCGGGCGCCGGCGTGCGCCGCGCGGAAGCGGAAGGCGTGTCCGACGGCGTGCTGGGCGGCTGCCGAGCGGGCGTCCGCGAGGGGGACGGCGGCCGTGCGGTCGCCGGCACCAGCGGCTTCGCGCCCTGCGTGGTCGCGTCGGCCGCCGTGATGGGCAGGGCGCGGGGCGGGTCGTACGCGGTCCCCGCCATCACCGTGTGCACCCCCCACCACGACAGCGTGACCGCCGCGCCCGTGGCGAGCGACCACGCCAGTACGTGTACGAGTCCTCTGCGCATCGTCGGCCATACTGCCCCACCCGCCCCACGGACCGCACCCGGCGGGAGTTGTCCACAGGCCCCGGACCGCGTGGGCCGCATGGCGTACGGTGCGGCGCATGGCAAGTGTGCTCGTGGTCGAGGACGACCAGTTCGTACGCTCGGCGCTCATCCGGCACCTGACCGACGCCTCGCACACCGTGCGCAGCGTCGGCACGGCGCTGGAGGCGCTGCGCGAGGTCGCCCATCTCCGCTTCGACGTGGTCGTCCTCGACCTCGGACTGCCCGATCTGGACGGGTCCGAGGCCCTGAAGATGCTGCGCGGCATCACCGACGTACCCGTGATCATCGCCACCGCCCGGGACGACGAGGCGGAGATCGTCCGGCTGTTGAACGCGGGCGCGGACGACTATCTGACCAAGCCGTTCTCGGTCGACCACCTGTCCGCGCGCATCGCCGCCGTCCTGCGCCGGGCCCGCGCGGCCCTGGCCGGCGCCGCACCGCCCTCCGTGCTGCGCGTCGGCGGTCTGAGCGTCGACCCGCTGCGCCGCCAGGCCGAGTTGGACGGCGTACGGCTCGACCTGACCCGCCGCGAGTTCGACCTGCTCGCCTTCCTCGCCGCCCGGCCCGGCGTCGTCGTACCCCGCAGGGAACTGCTCGCCGAGGTCTGGCAGCAGTCGTACGGTGACGATCAGACCATAGACGTCCATCTGTCCTGGCTGCGCCGGAAGTTGGGGGAGACGGCCGCCCGGCCGCGCTATCTGCACACCCTGCGGGGCGTCGGCGTGAAGCTTGAGCCGCCGGGAGGGGGGTCCGCGCCATGAGGTGGGCCCTGGTCAAGGTGTGTCTCGCGGTCACCACGATGGTCGTGGTCGCCTTCGCCGTGCCGCTCGGACTGGTCATCAAGGAGATGGCCCGCGACCGCGCCTTCTCCAACGCGGAGCGCGAGGCCGCCGCCCTCGCCCCCGCGCTGTCCATCACCACCGACCGGGGCAAGCTGGAGCGGGTGGTGGCCTCCGCGGGCTCCGACTCCGGGATGGCCGTGCACATACCGGCCGTGGACGGCACCGCCGCCGTCGACATCGGCCGGCGGCGCGCCGCCGACCGGGACATCGGCACCGTGCGCCGGCTGGGCCGTGCCTCCACCACCGAGGTGCCGGGCGGTTCGACGCTGCTCCAGCCGGTCGCGCTCAGCTCGGGTGCCATCGCGGTGGTGGAGGTGTTCGTCCCCGACTCCGACGTCGGCAAGGGCGTCGGCACCGCCTGGGGCGTCCTCGCCGCGGTCGGCGTCGCCCTGGTCCTCGGCTCGGTCGCGGTGGCCGACCGGCTCGGCGTGCGGATGGTGCAGCCGGCGCAGCGGCTGGTCGAGGGCGCGCACGAGCTGGGGGAGGGCAAACTGGGGGCGCGGGTGCCCGAGGACGGGCCGAACGAACTGCGGCTGGCCGCGGTCGCGTTCAACTCCATGGCCGACCAGGTCGTCCAGCTCCTCGCCAACGAGCGGGAACTGGCCGCGGACCTGTCCCACCGGTTGCGCACGCCCCTGACCGTGCTGCGGCTGAACGCGGCCTCGCTGGGCGAGGGGCCCGCCGCCGACCAGACCCGGGCCGCTGTCGAGCAGTTGGAGCGCGAGGTCGACACCATCATCCGCACCGCGCGGGATGCCAAGCCGCAGACGGCCGCGGCCGGGCCGGGAGCGGGCTGTGACGCGGCCGAGGTGGTCCGGGAGCGCATGGCGTTCTGGTCCGCGCTCGCCGAGGACGAGGGCCGCAAGTGGCGGGTGGCCGGGGTGGAGCGTCCGGTGCGCGTCCCGGTGGCCCGCGCCGACCTGGCCGCCGCGCTCGACGCGCTGCTCGGCAACGTCTTCCGGCACACCGCCGAGGGCACGGCGTTCGCGGTCGACGTGCACAACGGCGAGGACGCGGTGATCGTGCTGGTGTCCGACGCGGGCCCCGGCATATCCGACCCGGAGGCGGCGCTGGCCCGCGGCCGTGGCTCCGGCAGCGACGGCTCGACCGGACTGGGTCTGGACATCGTGCGCAGGCTCGCCGAGTCCACCGGCGGTGACGTGCGGATCGGCTCGTCGGTGCTGGGCGGCACCGAGGTGCGCCTCTGGATCCAGCTGGCCGGGCGGGAGCCGGTGCGCCGAGGACACCGCGGCGCGGTCCGCCGCCGAAGACGCCCGGCCGTGCACTGACACGCCCCCGCCCGTCCCCGCTCCCGGCCTCGACCTTTAACCGCCCCCGATGCCTTCCTTAAGCGCACCCTAAGAACCGCAACGCCCGTCCGGATCAAGTACTTTGCCCGATTCCGGCTCGCTAGCGTGCTGCCGCACCCACCCCCCGCGAACAGCGAAGGCAGGCACGCGCATGAGCACGCACCGGCGCAGGATCACAGGCGGGCACAAGGCGTTGGGCGGTCTCGTGGCGGCAGCGGCGGTCGCCGGCGGTGCCGTCCTGCTCACCGGCACCGCGCAGGCGGCCGGCGTCGGCGCCGCGTACACCAGGACCAGCGACTGGTCGACGGGATACACCGCGCAGTACGTCGTCACGAACAACAGCGGCGGGCCGCAGCGGGACTGGACGCTGGAGTTCGACCTGCCGGCCGGCACGAAGCTCGGCTCGCTGTGGAACGGCGAGTCGAGCGTGAACGGCCGGCATGTCACGGTGAGGCCGCCCAAGTGGCAGACCGACGGCCTGGCGGCCGGCGCATCGCTCACCGTCGGTTTCGTGGTCAACGGCACGGCCGACCCCACCGGTTGTCTGATCGGCGGGGCGAAGTGCTCGGCGGACGGGGCCGCGACGCCCGAGCCGAGCGGCCGCCCGAGCCACGCACCCACCCCGACCGCGACGCCGTCCTTGCCGGACCGGGCGACCCCGCCCGCCACGGGCGGCCCGTCCCTGTCCGGGAGCACCGGCACCGGCACGGCCGCCGGCGCGGGCTTCGCCCCATACGTCGACACCTCCCTGTATCCGGCCTTCGACCTGTCGGCGAGCGCCGCGGCGACCGGAGTGAAGGACTACAACCTCGCCTTTGTCACCGACGGCGGCGGCTGCACCCCCAAGTGGGGCGGCGTGACGGACCTGTCGGGCGACGGCGTCGCCGCGCAGATCGGCGCCCTGCGCGCCGAGGGCGGCGACGTCCGGGTCTCCTTCGGCGGCGCCTCCGGCTCCGAACTGGCGACGACCTGCACCTCGGCCGACGCGCTGGCGGCGGCGTACGGCAAGGTGGTGGACGCGTACGGGCTCACGAAGGTCGACTTCGACGTGGAGGGCGGGGCGCTGCCCGACACCGCGGCCAACACCCGGCGCGCCCAGGCCATCGCCCGGCTCCAGGCCCGGCACCCCGGCCTCGACGTCTCCTTCACGCTGCCCGTGATGCCCGAGGGCCTCACCCAGGACGGCGTGAACCTGCTGGCCGACGCCAGGTCCAACGGCGTGCGCATCGGCACCGTGAACATCATGGCGATGGACTACGGCGCCGCGTACAGCGGTGACATGGGCGACTACGCCGAGCAGGCGGCGACCGCGACACAGGCGCAGATCAAGAGCGTGCTCGGCCTCTCGGACGGCGCGGCGTGGCAGGCGGTCGCGGTCACCCCGATGATCGGCGTCAACGACGTCTCCTCCGAGGTCTTCACGGTCGACGACGCCGCTCAGCTCGTCGACTTCGCCACATCAAAGGGCCTCGGCGGGCTGTCCATGTGGTCCGCGACCCGCGACAAGCAGTGCGCGGGCGGCAGCAGGCCCACCGCCGACGCCACCTGCAGCTCGATCGTCCAGGACCCGTTCGCCTTCTCCAAGGCGTTCGCCGCCTACCGCTGACCCGAGCCCCTTCACCACCGCCCGACCCGAGGCCCTTTGGGGACACGGGGGCGGCGCCCCGGCCGGCATCCCCCCACCCGGCCGGGGCGCCGGTATGTCCGCGGTCGTGATCGGATCGTACTGACGGCCCGCGAAGTCCACGGGGATAATGGGGCCTTGTGTGGTGGGGGAGATCCTTGCGAAGCGGCGCCGCCGCGCTCGTGTGCGGGCTGCTGCTGGCCGGGTGCACGGAGTCCGGCGGGCCCTCGGCGACCGGCCGTCCGTCGGCGTCCCGAACGGCCGGGGGCGGCGCGGCGCCGAGCGGTTCCGCGACGGCATCCGCCGAGGGCCCGACACAGCGGGCCGACCCGGCGAAGCTGCCGGCGACCGCCGGGGCCGCGCGGGCGCTGATCCGCCGGGTGATCGCCGACGAGGGCACCGTCGGCGACGGGGCCAGGCGCGGCACGCCGTACGAGAGCGACCCGGGCACCTGGGCCGTGCTGGGCGAGGACTGCACGTGGCGCCGCGCGGCACTGCGCGGCGACGTCCTGGCCAACCTGCGGCGGAACTTCGAGGTGCCGGGGGCCGACGGAGCGGCCGGACTGCGGCTGTCGGCGGAGGTCACCGTGCACCGCACGACGCTCGACGCCGCCTGGGAGCAGGCCCGGATGCAGGAGGAGGCCATCCAGTGCCCGGAGCAGACCCTGCGCGCCGGCGAGCGGCTGACCGGCCTGACCTCGTCCGCGTACGCCTGGGGCGAGGGCAGCAACACCTACAGCGACGACTCCCTGATCGAGAGCGGCCGGTGCGTGGGTGAGACGCGTGGCGGCCCGCGCCCGTACTGGTGGATCCAGGCCACCTTCGGGCCGGTCGTCGTCAGCGCGTCCCTGTGCGGCGGCACGGAGCGGGCGCGGGACGCGTCCGTGGACCTGGTCCAGACGTACTTCACGCGGATGCTGCGGAACGTGAAGGACGGGATCGCCCGCCCGGCGGGCGCGCCCGCACCCACCGCGTCCGGCCGCCCTCCCACCGCGTCCGGCCGCCCGCCCGGCGCCCCCGCGCCCACCGTGTCCGGCGGCCAGGGAGGCGCGTGATGGAGCGACTGCTGCCCTCCGACCCCTCCCGACTGGGCGACCACCGGCTGCTCGGCCGGCTCGGCTCCGGCGGCATGGGCGTGGTGTACCTGGCGCGCACGACCGACGGGGACCTCGCCGCCGTCAAGGTGATCAAGGCCGAGTACGCCGACGACCCCGAGTTCCGTGAGCGGTTCCGCCGCGAGACGGCCGCGGCGGGGCAGGCCCGCAGCCCCTGGGTGGTGCGGGTGACCGGCGCCGACACCGAGACCCCTGCGCCGTGGCTGGCGACCGCGTTCGTCCCCGGCCCCTCGCTCGCCGAGGCCGTCGCGGAGTGCGGACCGCTGCCGGTGCCGGCGGTGCGGGTGCTCGGACATGTGCTGGCGCGGGCGCTCGAAGCCGTCCACGACGCGGGCCTGGTGCACCGGGACGTCAAACCGGGCAACGTCCTGCTGGCCCTCGACGGCCCCCGCCTGATCGACTTCGGCATCGCCCGTTCCACCGCCCCCGGCGCGACCGCGCTCACCTCGGACGGCGTGGTCGTCGGCACGCCCGGCTTCCTCTCCCCGGAGCAGGCACAGGCCCGGCCCACGGGCCCGGCGAGCGACGTGTTCTCGCTGGGCTGCGTCCTCGCGTACGCGGCGACCGGCCGCCTCCCCTTCGGCACCGGCCAGGCCGACGCCCTGCTGTACCGCACCGTGCACGACCGGCCCGACCTGGACGGAGTCGAGGACGACGGGCTGCGCGCACTGCTGACACGCTGCCTGGCCAAGGAGCCCGCCGAGCGGCCCACGCCGGCCGAGGCCGCCGCCGCCCTCGCCGACAACGCCCCCGCCGACCCGGCCGACTGGCTGCCCCAACCGGTCGTCCGCATGATCGCCGACCGGTCCGCCCGGCTGCTGGCGCTGCCCGAGGTGGAGCCCACCGAGGCGGATGCCGCGCGGCGCGGCGGCACCTCCCGGCGGCGGCTGCTGTCCCTGGCGGCGGGCGGCGCCGTGCTCGTCGCGGCCGGCGGCGGCAGCGCGCTGTGGGCGGCGCTGCGCGACGGCGGCGAGCGGCCCGGCACACCGGCCGGCCGGCGGTGGACGATCGGCGTCCAGGCCGATCTGAGCGGGCCGCAGCAGGCCGCGGGCCGGGCCCAGGAGCGGGCGGTGCGGCTGGCCGTCGACGCGTTCAACTCCCGCGCGGACCGACCCTTCACGCTCACCGTCGAGTCCGTGGACGACCGGGGCAACACGGCCGGCGCGCGGGCGGCGGCCCGCCGGCTGACCGGCGACCGCGATGTGCTCGCCGTGCTCGGCCCCACCGGCTTCACCTCCGCCGCGGCCTGTCTGGCGTCGTACGAGAACGCCGGGCTGCCCCTGCTGACGGTGTCCGAGCTGTGCCTGTCCGCACCGGACTCCGCCCAGGTCCTCGACCCGCGGGTCTACTTCCGCTGCACCCCGGCCAACATGGTCGGCGGCTATCTCACCGACGCCGCGCTGGCCGGCCTGGGCGCCGAGCGGCCCGGCGTGCTCATGGACCGCGCGGGCAGGCTGACCGGCCGGGAACCCGTCCAACTGGCGTACCGCATGGCCGCCGGGTTCAAGCTCGACCCGTACGTGCGGATCGTGCCCGCCGCCGCGCCGGACCCGGCCGCGGTCGTCGCCGACCTGCTCGCCCACGGCATCGACGGCCTCTACTACACCGGCACCGCCGAACGGGCCGCGCTGGTGGCGCGGGCCCTGGCCGAACGCGGCTTCGACGGGCCGCGGTTCCTCGACACCCCCGCCGCCACGGACGCCTTCACCGCCCGCGCGGGCGAGGCCGCCGACGGCTGGCAGGCCCTCACCTCGTTCGCCGCCCCGGACGCCCCCGCGGTGCGGGCCTTCGCCGCCGCGTACCGCGAGCGCTACGGCGCCGCCCCCGGCATCTGGGCCGCCGAGGCCCATGACGTCGCCCGCCTCGTCATCGACCGGCTCACCGCCGTCGAGCGGAGCAAGGGGCGGCGGCCCAGCCGCGGCGAACTCGCCGCGGCCCTGCGCACGGCCGACTACAAGGGGGCGGCGGCCACGTACGCCTTCGAGAAGGACGGCACGTTCAAGGGCGGCCGGCTCAGCCATCTGCGGGTGTCCGGCGGACGCTGGCGGTACGTCGGCCCGGTGCCGCTCACCTGAGGCGGCGGCGATGCGGGCACTGACGGCGGACGACCCCGCCACGGTCGGCGGGCACCGGCTGCTGGCCCGGCTCGGCGCGGGCGGCATGGGCGTGGTGTACCTGGCGCGCAACCGGGGCGGGCGGCTCGTCGCGCTCAAGGTGATCCGCGCCGAGCATGCCGCCGAACCGCAGTTCCGGGCCCGGTTCCGGCGCGAGGCCCGGCTGGCCGCCCGGGTGCGCGGCCGCTGGGTCGTGCCGGTCACCGACGCCGACCCCGAGGCCCGCGAACCGTGGCTGGCCACGGCGTTCGTGCCCGGGCCCACCCTGGCCGAGGCGGTGGCCGGGCACGGCCCGCTGCCCGCGCGGGCCGTGCTCACCCTCGGGCAGCGCATCGCCGAGGCGCTGGCCGACGTGCACGCGGCCGGGCTGGTCCACCGGGACGTCAAGCCCGGCAACATCGTCCTCGGCCGGGACGGGCCCCACCTCATCGACTTCGGCATCGTCCGCGGCGGCGGAGCCACCGCGCTGACCGCGCCGGACGCGGTGATCGGCACTCCCGGCTACCTCTCCCCGGAACAGACCCGCGCCTTGGGCGACGACGTCGGCCCGCCGAGCGACGTGTTCTCACTGGGCTGCGCCCTGGTGTACGCGGCCTCGGGCCGGCCCCCGTTCGGCGGCGGCGACCCGGCCACCGTGCTCTACCGCACCGTCCACGAGGAGCCGGACGTCCGCGGACTCGACCGGCTGCCCGGCCCGGCGCGCGCCGCCGTCACCGGCTGTCTCGCCAAGGACGCGGCCCTGCGGCCCACGGCACCCGACCTGAGCGCGGCCCTGGCCGCCGCGGGCAGCCGCCGTGACCCCCGTGAGAGCGGGCAACTCGACGACTGCGGTGACTGGTTGCCGCCCGCACTGGTGCGGCTGACGGCCGCGCGCGCCGCCCAGGCGCTGGACCCGCCCCCGCGCCCGCCCGGCGCCGCCGCGGGCGCCGGTGCCGCCGCCGAGGACGCCCCCGTGCCGGGCCGCCGCCGGTTCCTGGCCGTCGGCGCGGCGGCGGGCGGTGCGCTGCTCGCCGGGGGCGCCGGGGCGGCCGTCCTGCTGCTGCGCGACGGCTCGGGCGGCGGCACGGCACCGCCCGAGCACACCATCGGCCTGCACGGCATCGGCCCGGACCAGGAGCGCGGCGCCCGGCTCGCCGTCGCCGCGCACAACGCGGGCACCGGCATCCGGTTCCGGCTCGCGCTACGGGCCGTCGACGGCGGCCAGCGGGCCGACGAGGCGGCCCGCGCGGCCCGGCTGCTGGCCGCCGACCCGGCGGTGCTCGCGGTGCTCGGTCCCACCACCGCCGCGGCGGTGCATGCGGCGGCGCCGGTGTACGGGGCCGGCAATCTGCCGGCGCTGTTGGTCTCGGCGACCGCCACCGCGCGGGACGCGGCCCGGGTGCGCTCCCTGTGCGTGACCCGGGTCGGCGACGACGCGCTCGGCCTGCCGCTGTCCGTCTATCTCACCCAGGCCCGTCCGTCCCGGCGCACCGCCGTCGTGGAGGACCTGGCCGCCGGGCCCGCGGGGCGCGAACTGGCGCGCATGATGGCCGCGTTGCCGCCCGGCGGCGGCGCCACGACCCGGCACCCGGTGGCCGCGGACCGGACCGACTTCCGCGCGGCCGTCGCCGACGCGCTGGCGACGCGGCCGGATGCCGTCGTGTACGCCGGCACCTCGCCCACCCGGGCCGCCTCCTGCGCCCGCGCGCTGCACGGGGCCGGCTTCACCGGCGCCCGCGTCGCCGTCGAGCCCGTGCTGCGCGGCGCGTTCCTGGACGCGGCGGGCGCGGCGGCCGACGGCTGGGTCATCGCCACCCCCTACGCCGAGCCCCGGTCGATGAACACCGCCGCCGCCCGCGCCTTCACCACCGCCCACCGCGACCGCTACGGCGCCGAGCCGGCGCGGTGGGCGGCCGAGGCCCATGACGCCGTCGTGCTGATCGCCCGCACCCTGGACGCGCTCGGCGGCGGCCCGGACCTCACCCGGGGCCAGGTCGCCGAACGCCTGTTCCGGACGCCGGTCCAGGGCGTCGCCAAGCCGATCCGCTTCGACACCGCCCGCGCCCTCGACGACACCGACGCGAGCTTCCTCTACGGCGCCGCGTCCGGCCGCTTCCACTTTCTGAACCGCTACGACCGTGTCACCCACCCGTTCACCTCCAGGTGAAGTACGCCGCGGTCCGACAGCGCCCCCGAAGGGGCGCGGGGAACTGCGCGACAAGCCACAACGGTGCCGCAGCCAACCGACGACCCATCGCGGCAAACCCAGCGGAGCGCGCCGTCAGACGCCGTCCGTCGGCGGCAGTGCGCCGAACCGGGCGGCCTGCCCGTACCAGCGGGCGCTCGACTTCGGTGTCCGCTCCAGCGTGGCGTAGTCGACGTACACCGCGCCGAAGCGCTTCTCGTAGCCGTACGCCCACTCGAAGTTGTCCATCAGGGACCACAGGTAGTAGCCGCGCACGTCCGCGCCGTCCGCGATGGCCCGGCGGACCGCCGACAGATGGCCGTGCAGATAGGCGATGCGCTCCGGGTCGTGCACCCGGCCGTCCGGGTCCGGCTTGTCGTCGTAGGCGGCACCGTTCTCCGTCACGTACAGCGCGAGGTCCGGGGCCTCCCTGGAGTAGCGCATGATCAGCTCGTGCAGGCCCGTCGGGTCGATCGTCCAGCCCATCTCCGTCCGCTCGCCCGGCGTCTGGTGGAAGGCCACGCCGTCCGCGGCCGGCCAGGGCGAGTGCTCGCTGGTCCCGTGTCCGTCGGCACGCGGCCCGGTCGCGTCCGGTCTGGCCGCCGAGACCAGCGTGGGCGTGTAGTAGTTGAGGCCCAGCGCGTCCAGCGGCTGGTGGATCGCGCGCAGGTCGCCGTCCCGGACGTAGGACCAGTCGGTGACCGACGCCGTGTCCCGCAGCAGCGTCTCCGGGTACGCCCCGTGCAGCACCGGGCCGTGGAAGATGCCGTTGGCCAGGTCGTCGATCCGGCGGCCCGCGGCGAGGTCCGCCGGGTCCTGCGAAACGGTGCGCACCACCGAGGAGTTGAGGCTGATCGCGATCGTGTTGCGGGCCGGCAGCACCGTACGCAGGGCCGAAGTGGCCAGCCCGTGTGCCAGGTTGAGGTGGTGCGCGGCGCGCAGCGAGGCCGCCGGGTCGGTACGGCCCGGCGCGTGCACCCCGGAGCCGTAGCCCAGGAAGGCGCTGCACCAGGGCTCGTTGAGGGTGATCCACTGCTCCACCCGGTCGCCCAGGGCCTCGCCGACGATCTGCGCGTACTCGGCGAACCGGAGGGCGGTGTCCCGCTCCGGCCAGCCGCCCGCGTCCTCCAGTTCCTGCGGCAGGTCCCAGTGGTAGAGGGTGAGGGCCGGCTTGATGCCGGCGGCCAGCAGTTCGTCGACCAGACGGCGGTAGAAGTCCAGGCCCACCTGGACGGCCGGGCCCCGGCCCGTCGGCTGCACCCGCGGCCAGGAGACCGAGAACCGGTATGCGTTCAGGCCGAGGCCGGCCATCAGCGCCACGTCCTCGCGGTAGCGGTGGTAGTGGTCGACCGCGATGTCACCGGTGTCGCCGCCGGCCGTCCTGCCGGGCGTATGGCTGAAGGTGTCCCAGATCGAGGGGGTGCGGCCGTCCTCCCGTACCGCCCCCTCGATCTGGTACGCGGAGGTCGCGGCGCCCCAGAGGAAGGCGGGAGGAAAACTCACGGAGGTAACGGGCTCAGGCATGGAAGCGCTCCCATCGAGTGGTCGTGGAGACCGGTGGGGTGGTGGAGAGAAGTAAGTGAGGGGAGGGGCGGGGAGGGGGGTCCGGACGGGGCACGGGGGCCGGGGCGGCGGTGGCCCGGCCCCCGGGGCTCCGGGGTCCGTGGGGTCAGCCCTTGATCGCTCCCTGCATGATCCCGCCCACGATCTGCTTGCCGAACAGCAGGAAGGCGACCAGCAGCGGCAGCGTGCCGAGCAGCGCGCCCGCCATGATCACCGCCTGGTCCGGCACATAGCCGGTGCCGAGCGAGTTCAGGGCGACCTGCACGGTCGGGTTCTGCTGGTTCAGGGCGATGATCGGCCACAGGAAGTCGTTCCAGGCGAACACGAAGGTCAGCAGGCCGAGCACGGCCATCGCCGGCCGCGCCGCCGGGAACACCACGTGCCACACGACCCGCAGACTGCTCGCCCCGTCCACCCGGGCCGCCTCGATCAGCTCGGTCGGCAGCGCCTGCACCAGGTACTGCCGCATGAAGAACGTGCCGAACGCGGTCACCAGGCTGGGCAGGATCACCGTCTGCAACTGGTTCGACCAGCCCAGGTCCGACATCCACAGATACAGCGGTACGACGGCGAGCTGCGGCGGGATCATCATGGTGCCGATCGTCAGCACCAGCAGCAGGTTGGAGAACCGGAACCGCAGCTTGGCGAAGGCGAACCCGGCGAGGGTCGCGAACAGCACCGTGCTGACCGTGATCGTGCCCGCCACGATCAGCGAGTTGACCATGGCGGTGCCCAGCCCCGCCTCGTCCCAGGCGGACTGCAGGTTGGAGAACAGATTGCCGCCGAACCACAGCGGCGGCGGGGTCTGGGCCAGCCGCCGGTCGGTGCGGGAGGCCGCGACCGCCGTCCACACCAGCGGCGCCAGCGAGACCAGCGCGAAGACCGTCAGGACGACATAGGTGACCGGACCCGCGTGCAGTTGCTTGCCCGCGCCCATCACCCGGCGCCGTCCGCGCCCCGGCCGCTTCGTGCCCGCGCCGCCCGGGAGGGTGAGTTCACTGGTGGTCATTGGGACTTCCTCAGGCGTCGGGTGAACAGCATGTTGATCACGGCGACGATCACCAGGATCAGGAACATCGACCAGGCGATCGCGGACGCCTTGCCCAGGTTGCCGATGATCCAGCCCTGGTCGTACATGTACAGGCCGAGCGTCTGGTACTGGTGCTCGGAGCCGCCCTTGGAACCGCTGACCCCGCCGAACAGCAGCGGCTCGCCGAACAGCTGGGTCGCGCCGATGGTGGAGACGACCACCGTGAACAGGATCGTCGGCCGCAGCTGAGGGATCGTCACATGACGGAACTGCTGCCAGCGGTTGGCGCCGTCGATCGCCGCCGACTCGTACAGGTCGGTCGGGATGGCCTGCATCGCCGCCAGATAGATCAGCGCGTTGTAGCCGGTCCACCGCCAGATCACGATGGAGGACACCGCGAACTGCGAACCCCAGTCCGACTCACGCCAGTTGACCGGATCCACACCGAAGAAGTGCAGGATCCAGTTGACCATGCCGCCGTCCCACGAGTACAGCAGCGTGAACACCAGCGTCGCCGCGGCCACCGAGGTGGCGTACGGGGTGAGCATCACGACCCGCCACACGGTCGAGCCGCGCAGCCGGTAGTTCAGCAGGTGCGCGAGCCCGAGCGCGGCCAGCAGCTGCGGCACGGTCGAGATCACCCCGATGGTGAAGGTGTTCTTCAGGGCGTTCCAGAAGAAGTCCGACGACCACAGGTTCTGGTAGTTGTCCAGGCCCGCCCAGGTCTGGTGGTCCAGCGACGACAACTGCACGTCGTGCAGCGAGTACCAGGCCGTGTACAGCAGCGGGACCAGCGAGAAGGCCCCGAAGAGTATGAAGAAGGGGGCGATGAACGCGTACGGCGACGCCTTCATGTCCCAGCGGTAGAACCGGCTGCGCCAGGAGTCGGCGCCCGCCGGCGCACCGCGACCGTGAGCGCCCCGGGCCGCGCCCGGCTGGGAGCCGGGCGCGGCGTCGGCACTCGACGCGGGCTGCGCGAGAGCCTGCTTGGAGCTGGTCACTGGCCGAGCACGTCCTTGATCTCCTTGGTGGCGGCGTCCCAGCCCTGCGTCGGGTTCTTGCCCTTCTGCTCCACCTGGAGGATGCCGATGTCGGTGATCGCGGAGTTGATCGGCTGGTCCTTGATGCCGAAGTACTGCGTCGGGATGGTCTTCGCCGAGTCCGCGAAGATCTGCGTGATCGGCGCGTCGGAGAAGTACGCCGTGGTGTCCGCGGCCGGCTTCAGGCTCGCGTACGCCGACGGGGTCGACGGGAAGCTGGCCTGCTTGGCGAAGACCTTGGCCTGCTGCTCGGGCGCGGTCAGCCACTTCGCCAGGGCGATGGCCTCCTTCTGGTGCTTGCCCGCCGTCGGCACGCCGATGAAGGAGCCGCCCCAGTTGGCCGCGGTCGGGGCCGCCGCCACGTCCCAGTTGCCCTTGCCGGAGTCACCGGACTTCTCCTGGATGTAGCCCATCATCCAGGCCGGGCAGGCCACCGTGGCGAAGGTGGCGTTGGCGAAGCCCTGGTCCCAGGGCTTGTCGAACTGCTTCAGCTTCGCGGACATGTCGCTGGTGGCCACGGTCATCGCCACGTCCCAGGACGTCTTCACACCCGCGGACTTGTCCCAGACGACGTTGCCGCCGTCGTCGTAGTAGCGCTCCTTCGCGCCGCCGAGGGCCGCGTTGTAGACCGAGGAGGCGGAGTCCACGAACTTGGTGCCGGACGGCGCCTTCTTCATGTACTCCTTGCCCAGCTCGACGTACTTGGCCCAGTCGCCCTTCCACTGCGCGGCGAGCTTGGTCCGGTCCGTCTCCAGACCGGCCTTCTTGAACAGGTCCTTGCGGTAACAGATCGCCATCGGGCCGATGTCCGTGCCGAGCCCGATCGTCTTGCCGTCCTTGGTGGTGGCCTGGGCCAGCTTCCAGTCAAGCCACTGGGACTTGTCGACCTCCTTGCCGAGGTCCACGAACTTGTCGGCCTGGGTCTGCACGGCCTCGGTGATGTTGCCGACTTCGATGGCCTGGATGTCATCGGTGCCGGAACCGGCCTGGAGCCGGGTGAGCACCTTGGGCCAGTAGACGTCGGTGCGGGTGGTGACGTTCTCCTTGATGGTGATGTCGGGGTGGAGCTTCATGTACTCGTCGTAGAGGCCGGCCTGCTTGTAGCCGAAGACACCGAAGGTCCCGATGGTCAAAGTGGTCTTGCCCGTGCCGTCGCCGTTGCCGCCGCCCGATTTCGACGAACCGTCGTCGGAGTCGTTGGCGCAGCCGGCCAGCACTCCCGTAGTCAGCGCGGCGACGGCCGCGAAGGCCACCAGCCTGCGGGACCGGCGGGTACTCGTGCGCATTGAGTCCTCCTGTTGCCTGACGTGCCGACCCCCCGGCCAACTGCTCTGTTGGGCCCGTTCGTACTCGCTGCGGCTCGGGCGGGGAACGTGCGGGACGTGTATGTGTCAGGTACTGTGGGAGCGCTCCCACAAGTGATGAGTTGAAGAGTCGTCGGTTCGAGCGGGGGTGTCAAGGGAGCGGACGCGGCCAAATGCGTTCAGTTATCTGCCTGTTAACTAATTCCCACTCGTCCCACCGGGACCGTCATGGCACCGGTGCACGGCCGGCCCCGCACGCGGGGGCTGTTACATTCCACACCAGGCAGATTGCCGGTCCAGAGAGGCGGAGGCCATGGCAAGCCACGGAACGCGGGGGCGCAGTGGCCGTCGGCCGACCCTTGAAGAGGTCGCCGCACGGGCCGGTGTGGGCCGTGGCACGGTCTCCCGGGTGATCAACGGCTCGCCCCGGGTCAGCGACGCCACCCGCGCGGCCGTGGAGGCGGCCGTCGCCGAGCTGGGGTACGTGCCGAACACGGCGGCCCGCGCGCTCGCCGCGAACCGCACCGACGCCGTCGCCCTGGTCGTCCCCGAGCCGGAGACCCGGTTCTTCGCGGAACCGTACTTCTCGGACATCCTGCGCGGAGTGGGAGCCGAACTCTCCGACACCGAGATGCAGTTGCTGCTGATCTTCGCGGGCAGCGACCGCGAACGGCAGCGGCTCGCCCAGTACCTCGCGGCACACCGCGTGGACGGCGTGCTCCTGGTGTCCGTGCACGCCGACGACCCGCTGCCCGATCTGCTGGCCCAGTTGGAGATCCCGGCGGTGATCAGCGGCCCGCGCTCCGCGGCGGAGACACTGACCTCGGTCGACTCGGACAACTACGGCGGCGCCCGCTCGGCCGTCGAGCATCTGCTCGCCCGCGGGCGGCGCACGGTCGCCCACATCACCGGCCGCCTCGATGTGTACGGCGCCCAGCGACGCGTCGACGGCTACCGCGACGCCCTGCGCGACGCCGGCCACCCGGTGGACGAACTCCTCATCGAATCAGGCGACTTCACCGAGGGCGGCGGCCGGCGCGCGATGGCCCGGCTGCTGGAGCGCGACCCCGGCCTGGACGCGGTGTTCGCCGGTTCGGACGTCACCGCGGCCGGCGCCCGGCAGGTGCTGCGCGAGGCGGGCCGCCGCATCCCCGACGACGTGGCCCTGGTCGGCTACGACGACTCGGCCATCGCCCGCCACATGGACCCGCCGCTCACCAGCGTCCGCCAGCCCATCGAGGAGATGGGCCGCGCCATGCTCGACCTGCTCCTGACGGACATCGCCGACCGCCGCCCCGCGGTCTCCCGCGGCCTGGAACGCCGGCACGCGGTCCTCCCGACGGAACTGGTCATCCGCGCATCGTCGTGACCACGACGAACGTCTTGGTGACCAGGACGAACGACGGCGAGCCGCCCCGACGAACGACCCGCGCCGAGGGCGGGCGCGCCGGGTGGCTCGGTCCGCGTGTGGCCTTGTGGAACTCCTCGCGCCCTCGTCAACACGTTGGCGGACCACGGCGGCCGCTGCTAACTTTCCGGAGGCCGTGCGAGAGAACGAGGAGGTGGTACCCGTGAACGTATCGACATGGGTGCTCCCCTCCGGGGTCACGGTCGGGCGATAGGTCGTCCGGGAGCGCCGTTCCAGAGCACTCCCGAAAGGCACGACCATGCGATTCACTTCCGAGCAGCGCCTTGACGACGGCGTCCTCGAACGCGAATTCACCCTCGGCGAGATCCCCGGCGTCCTGTGGACGCCCGGATCCGCACCGGCCCCGCTGATCCTGATCGGCCACCCCGGCGGCCTGCACAAGCGGCTGCCCAGGCTGGTCACCCGAGCCCGGCTCTACGCGGCGGAGTACGGCTTCGCGGTGGCCGCCATCGACGCCCCCGGATGCGGCGACCGGCCCCGTTCCGCCGCCGACGAGCGGTTCCGCACCGACCTCCGCCGGGCGATACAGGCCGGCGAGCCGGTCGACGGGATCGTCGACGCCTTCATCGTCCCGCTGGTCGACAAGGCGGTCCCGGAATGGCGGACCACCCTGGACGCCCTCCTATCGCTGCCCGCGATCGGCGGCCCGGTCGGATACGACGGGATGATCGCCATCGGCATTCGGCTGGCGGTGGTGGAGCCACGCATCTCGGCAGCCGCCTTCTTCGGCCAGACGTTCGTGCCCGACACCCTGCGCGAGGAGGCCCGGCAGGTCGCCGTCCCCTTGCAGTTCCTCATGCAGTGGGACGACGAAGGGATGGAACGGCAGCCGGTCCTGGACCTGTTCGACGCCTTCGGCACCAAGGAGAAGACGCTGCACGCCAATCTGGGCGGGCACACCGGTACCCCGTGGTTCGAGGCGGACGACGCGGCCCGGTTCTTCGCCCGGCACCTGAAGCGAGGCCGGGCCCAGTGAGGTGGCGGTATTGAGGTGATGTACGCCACTGGAACTCACCATCAGGTGCTGGACAGCCGACAGGAGTGACCACAGATCTGCGAACCCGGATAAGAGCCGGGGATCCCGACGCCTTCGCGGCCCTCTTCGACGCCTACGCACGCGGTGTACAACCACGCGTTCCGGTTGACCGCGGACTGGTCCGTCGCGGAGGACGTCATGTCCGCGACCTTCCTGGAGGCATGGCGGTTGCGCGGGAAGGTCGACGCGGAAGGGGGGTCGCTGCGGCCGTGGTTGCTGAGCATCACCACCAACGTCGCCCGCAACCATCGCCGCAGCAACCGGCGCTACCGGGCCGCGGCTGCCGACATCCGCGACCATGCCGATGAGGTGGCCGGCCAGGTGGACGACCGGCGTCGTATCAGCGCCACGCTGACCACTCTCGGCGCGCTGAAACGCCCCGAACGCGAGGTCCTTGTCCTGTGCCTGTGGGAGGGCATGGAGTACGTCGACGCCGCGCGCACCCTCGGCATCCCTGTCGGCACCGTCCGCTCCCGGCTGTCCCGGGCTCGCAGGAGACTGTGCAGACTCGCCGACGCGGAACTGGCGGGAGACGAACGGGAACTCGCCGCACCGCCTCGACAGGTAAGAGGCGATCGCGCAAACGCGGTCCGGTCCGCACGGAAAGGAATCCGATGAACGCCAGTCCCTCGCCGCATCCGGCCGAGTGGCAGGAGACCGAAGACCTCCTGCCACCGGTGGAGCGGGATCTGCCGGCGGGCCGCCATCAGTTCCGCAAGGAGCGCCTGATGGCCCAGGTCCACGACGACCACCGCCCCCGCCCGCCCTCCAAAGCGGCGCAACCGGTTCCTGCGCCCGGCGATCGTCCTGCCCGTGGCGGCGTGCGCCCTGGCCGGCGCGATCGCCGCCGGTGGCCTGCTCACCGGACGGGACGCCGATACCGGTCCCGGCGTCGCCACCGGTCCCGTGCTGACCACCGATCGGCACCGCCAGCGCGAGCGGTACCACCACGCTGCTCGACCGGACCTCCCTGGCTGCACCGGAGGCAGGTCTGGCCGTCGATAGGCGGAAAAAAGGGCTGGCTGATCGAACCGGGCAAAAGCCCCGACGGAGGCGAGACTCTGGACTCGCCGTACGCCGGCGCGGGGGCGTACAACGACCTCGTCATGCTGTCCACCGACCCCGACGCGCTGCTCAAGAAGATCTACGAGGACAGCAAGGGCCAGGGCAACAGCCCCGATTACGCGGTCTTCGAGATGATCGGGGATCTGATCGGGGAGTCGTACCCGCCCGCCGCGCTTGAGGCCGCTCTCTACAAGGCCGCGGCCAAGATCCCCGGCGTGGTCACGGTGGACGACGCGGTCGACGCGGTCGGGCGCCACGGGGTGGCGGTGGCCAGGCTGGACGAGGTCAGCGGCGAGCGCACCGGGTCCGCGCCCATCTGGCCGAGGGCCAGGGGCGTGAAGGCGCCTGTCCCGGGCGCGCGCTGGGCTTTCTGCGTTCGGTTGCGTATGGGTCACTCTTCAGAGGGAACTCGTTACAATCTGCGCCGAGAACTGGAAACGATCTCGGTGGGCAGGGCAGGGTGGTTAGGACACGCCGTCATTGTTGGGGGGACTAGCTGTGAGCATCTACACGCATAGCGCATGTGAGTCGGCACCACCTCCTGAGGAGATCAGCGACGAGGACGCCCAGCGCATCTTCGACCAGACCGCCCGTCGCAAGCTGGGCATCAGCGGCGAGGAGTTCCTGCGTCGCTGGGACGCGGGACGATTCGCGAACCTCTCGGAAGAGAATCCCCGGGCCCAGGAGGTCGCACTGCTGATCCCCCTCATCCGCGCGGCCGATGCCCGGTAGGACCCCAAGAGCCGCCGTCGATGCCTTCCTAAACCCGCTGAATGAGTCCACCTGCTCCGTCCTGCCTGTCAGCTGGGCGTACCACCGTCCCAAGGGCGGCCCGGAGATCGGTGGCCGCTACACCGCGGTGCTGAACTGGGGGCAGCCTGTACAGGTGGCGGGACTGCCGGTCGAGATCGACGGACTGATCTCGTTCACGGTGGTGGAGCAGGACATAAACAAGCGCGGCGAACGAGTCCCGGCCAGCCAGCGGTACAAGATCAGCACGAAGGCCTACTACTACACGCTCAACCGTCCCGGGGGCGCCGAGATCGCGGCATACCACTGGCACCCCGAGTCCAAGAGCGACATCGACTACCCGCACTTGCATATCGGTAGTGGAGAACTCAGCCACGATGCGGTGCTTTCACGCCGCAGCCACATGCCCACCGGCCGCGTCGCCTTCGAACACGTCCTCATTCAGCTCAACGAACTGGGCGCCGAGCCCGTCCGTAAGGACTGGGAGAGCGTCGTGATCCGCAACTTGGAGATGTTCAAACAGTGGCGCACATGGCATTGAATCGCCGCGGCAAGACGCCCCGCCAGTTCAACGGTCAGGTTCGTCTTCGGGTCCGAGTCGGCGCGCTCATCCGTCCCTCCTGGAGACAGTCCCCGTGAGGCCCCCTCCGTGCCGTTCGACATGGCCACCTACAGGTGGATCGAACAGGGAGGGGTACGCCTCCCCGCTCCTGGACACTCTCATCCGCATCGCCGACGCGATCGGCGTTCCACTCGCCGACCTCGTGCGGTGACGGGCCGCCCCGCGCTGGTCGCGGCTACAGGGTGGCGGTCCGGGACCCTCGGGCGAGGATGGTGGTGCCGTCCGGGTCGATGGTGACTCGGGCGCCGTAGACGGGGGCAACATCCGTCATCCTCGGCGACCTCGCCGCCGTCGAGGCCGCGGCCGGCGACACGGAGGCAGCATGCCGGTACGCCGTGCGTGCGCTCGACCAGCTGGAGCGGACCTGGTACGCGATGGGCCTGGACCGGATCCGCGAGGTGCGGCGCACGCTGGCACCGCACCAGCACGAGCAGTGGGTGCGCGACCTGGACGATCGGCTGTACGACTGGTCGACTACCGTCAGCGCTCTCGCGCGTTGAACCGGCCGATCTGCCCGGACAGCTCCAGAAGGCTCTCGACCCGGAAGGTCGGAAGCTTCTGCGCGGCCTCGCTGTTCCACTGGATCGTGGCCCAAGGGCCCCGGCGCAAGAGCGCGGTGTGCATCCCGGCTTGGCGGGCGGGGCGGATGTCGTTGTCCACGCGGTCGCCGACGTACAGCATCTCGCCGGGCTCCGCGGGCACGACCTCGGCGACGCGGTCGAAGAACGCCCGGTCCGGCTTGCTGGCACCCCAGTCGTCGGACGTGCCGATCAGGTCCACGTCGTTGGAGAACAGCTCGCGCAGGATCCGGCCCGCACGGACCGTCTGGTTCCCGGCGATGCCCAACCACAGCCCGTCGGCCCGGAGCGCGGTGAGCGCGTCTCGGACGTCCGGGTACAGGTCTGCCTCGCCGAAGGTCTCCGGCTGGCCCGCCTCAGCGCGGCGCTCGCGTTCGGCGTACAGGTCGAAGCCGGGCCGGAACTCCTGGAAGGTGTCACGGTAGTCGCGGCCTTGGGTGATGACAGCGCCGAACATGGCGTGGAAAGTGTGCCGGGATACGCCGAGCCAGTCGGCCCAGGCGCCGTATTCGCCCAAGGGCCGACCTGTTCTCCAGGTCGGCCCTTGGGCCATCAGGGTGAGTGACGGGACTCGAACCTGATTCTTGAGCATATTGTGACCTGCAACGATGCCCTGAATGCGGACAAATGGATGACATTCGATGTCGTTCGATGTCGCTGAATGACGCTGGATGCGGGTCGCTGTTCCCGTGGGAACAGGCGGCAATGGGCGGGGTGGAGGTCGCCGTGCGACTGAGTCGAAAAGCGCCCAACCGTGATCACGAAAACGTGCAGCGCCCCCGCAACCCGCGGGGGCGCTGCTGCCCTCACCCCGTCCGCCTGGGGAGCAAGCCGGGGGAGGGTGTCTGTGGGGTGGGGGCTGCTCGGGGCATGCCCACTCGCATTCAAGATCACACAAATTAGGGTCGACCCTAATCCCTTTTGATCATGATGTCGGGAGCGTGGACGCGTGTCACGCCCCACCCCGCCCGACGACCGGGTCATTGCCCGCCGCCGCCAGGTGGGGGAGCAGATCCGCCGCGTTCGTGAGGCACACAACCTGACCCAGGTCGAGGTGTGCGGCAGGAGTGGGATCGACATCGCCACCTACAGCCGGATCGAGCAGGGACACGCGTCGCCCCTGCTGGACACGCTCATCCGCATCGCCGACGCCATCGGCGTGCCCCTCGCCGATCTCGTGCGGTGACGGGCTGGCCCGCGCTGGGTGGGGCTAGAGGGTGGCGGTCCAGGAGCCTCGGGTGAGGGTGGTCGTCCCGTCCGGGGAGATGGCCACCCGGGCGCCGTAGACGGGCAGCGCACCGGACCGGTTCAGGCGGTGGCGGATGCGTTCCAGCTCCGCCCACAGCCGCCGAGGTCCGCCTTCGTGGACGACCGGCGAGTCGAGGAACCCGGTTGCTGTGGCGCGGGCCCATGAGCCGTCGGGGTAGAGCAGCCACACCGTGCGGGCGTCGCCGTCTTCGCGGACCCGGTACTCGATGCCGGGGAGTTTCAGTTCCAGCATCGACATGACGTCCCATGTGTCCTGCGGGTTGAGTAGTGGGTAGCGGCTGGTGGAGGTCTCTTCTCCCTCGCCGTCGCCTGCCTCCTTCCATACGGATTCGTCGGGGTGGTCGTAGTCGTCGCCGTGTCGGGTCCGCATGAACCCGGCGCGGTCCCACTCGATGCGGCCGATGGCGCCGCCGTCCGCGTTCTTGTCCGCGGTGAGGATCAGCCCGGTGCCGGCGATCGTGGTCACGAGTCGGCCGGCGGGCCGCAGGGCTCGCAGCCAGGAGACTGGGACGGGCCGCACGGACACGGTGGAGACGATCCGGTCGTACTCGCCGGGCAGCGGCCCTGTGATGTCGCAGACCTCCATCCGTGGGTTCTCGCCATGGAGTGCGAGCCGGTCGGTGGCGAGCTGCACCAGGTGCTCGTCGATGTCGATGCTGGTGACCTGGCCGGCGCCGAGCCTGGCGCACGCGAGAGCGGTACCGTATCCGGTGCCCGTGGTGACGAGGATCTGGTCCTGGTCGGAGATCATCGCGTGCCGGTACATCCGTACGACGAGGCTGGGCAGCGTCGACGACGAGGTCGGCTGACCGGCGGTCAGAACATCGCCGTTGCTGGCGTTGTCGGCGTGGTGGGCTTCGACCCGGGTCACGAGCGTCTGGTCGCTGTAGGCGGCCTTCAGCCACGCGGCCGGGTCGTCGGGCCCGGTTCGTAACCTCCATACCTCGCCGTCCGGTTCCCACCAGCGGGGAACGAACTGGTGCCGCGGCACTCTGGCCACAGCTGCGTGCCAGCGGGACTCGGGCCGTACGACCTCGTGCGCCAGGCGCCGGGCCGGCGGTTGCCACTTCATCGCTTCACTGCCCTCTCGTTGGCCTAGTCGTAAGCAGGGTCGCAGGCTTCCGTGTTCGACGGGTCGCAGTCGTTGGAGTCGTCGGGCGTGCACGCTGCCGACGCCGTCCGCCGCGGGATGCCGGCCGCGGTGTCCGCCCACCGCTTCCCGGCGAACACCGCGGTGAGCCCGTGGGTCTTCGCGTTCCCGGTGTCCAGGAAGCGGCCCAGCACGCACGGAGTGACCGTCCCGTCGGTCATGACCGCGGCCCGTCCGTCCGCACAGCGCCCGCACAGGTCCTTGGTGCTCGGGACGTGGACCTCGCCCCGGCCCACGCTGCGGACCCGGTCCGTGTTCACCGTGCGGACCCCGAGCGCCAGCAGCTCCTCGCGGGCCTGCGCGGTGCGCTGCCCCTCGAACACCTCGACGATGCCGACCTGCAATGGGATACCCCGCTTGACGGCCTGGACGATGTTCGCGCGGGTCGCGCCGTGCGAGCCCTTCCGGCCGGTGACCCGCTCGTGCTCGTCGGCCAGGTCGCTGTAGTACGACGTCGCCAGCGATACTCGCGGTTGCTCGAACAGGGCCCAGTGCTCCAGTTTGACGCGGTACAGGTTGCTGTAGACCTGGACCGCGAGGCCGAGGGCCAGGGCGCGGTGCACCAGTGCCTCGAAGTCGGGGTGCATGGTCGGCTCGCCGCCGATGAACTGGACCTTCTTCACGCCGATCTCGGCGGCCTCGCTGATGAGGCGTTTCCAGTCGTCGGCCGTCATGCTGCCGTGGCCCTCGGTGGGGCCGGCCTTGGCGTAGCAGAGGGACGGACAGGTGAGCTGGCACCTGCCGGTGATCTCCAGCTCCAGGAACTCCGGCACGGTCTGCCGGGTAGGTGCCTCGGGGGCGGTCGTCATCGGCGTTCTCCTCAGGTTCGCGGGACTTCCTTGCGGCCCGGAGCGAGGCGAGTCGTCGTGGGGAGCACGATCCATGCAGTCCCCGCTCCGGGTCTCTGACCTGCCCGATGGCCGCGGCCGGAATGTCATCCGGGGCCACGGGCAGGGGCCGCCCGCCCCGAGTGATCACGGGGCACGGGACGGGCGACGGCTCACGGGGTGCGCTGCACTGGTGCGGTTTGCTGCGGCATTTTCGGGCACCGGCCGCCCGGGTGGGTGTACACGGCCGGGGCGGCGCCGGTCGGGCGCAGCGAGGACACCTCGTCGGCCGAGCCGTGGATGGGCTTGTCGCAGCGGCGGCAGAACTTCACGAGCCGCCTCCCTCGGCCGGGGCCTGGTCGGCGAGCGGGGTCAGGTGGTGCTTCTCCCGGCACCGGCCGCACGCGTAGTGAGCCGGGGCGCCCGGGCCCGAACCGGCGTCCGCTGGGACCTGGATCAGCAGGCGGTCGGTGGCGATCAGCCGGCACCAGGAGCACAAGCCGACGCCGCCGGCAGTAGTCGTCATCGGCGGCAGTCCCTCACCAGCCGGTACAGGCTGCGGCCGACGACGCAACTGGCTGCGGTCTCTGCTGTCTTGCAGAGGTCGCACAGGGGCGCGTGGGCGAACAGGCCGCGGTGCGCGCGGTCCGCGGTGCACTTCCGGCAGGCGCGCGGGAAGCGGGTGCCGTCCGCCGCCTGCTGCTCGCCGAGATCGACAGCCGTCTCGATCGTCAGAGACTCGCCGCCCCACACGCACACGCGGCCGGCGGCGCGGTCCTCGTCCAGGTCGTCCAGGTCGGGCAGCGCGAGGACTTCCAGCACCTCGGGCGGGACCTCTGTGGCTGTTCTGCTCATGCTGCTGCTCCTCGCTGGAGTGCGTCGGCCAGTCGCATGGCCACGTCCGCGCGAACGCGCCCGAGTTCGACGAGGGCGAGGGCGGGTGTCGCCGGATCCACGGACAGCGACGGCAGCACGATCCCGGCCTGATCGAGTGTCGCCCGCAGCGCTTCCACGGCGGTGAACGGATCGACGCTCACGGCGTCGTACAGCTCGCCTCCTTGGGCCATGAACAGGACCGTACGGAGCGCTACTTGGAGGAGGCGAGACGGTTTTCTTGATTTTTCTCGCCCTCTCGCTTGCCTCCCTCGTTTTTTCTCAGAAGGGTGGAGGGAACACGTAGCCCCGCGCCCTCAGCGTGGGGATGCTGGGGTGGTCAGTCCCCGATGAAAGGACCTGGTCATGGCCCGACGGCTGCGTTTCAACGGCACGGGCAGCGGCGAAGGCAGCTGCCCCGCTGTGCACGAAGACCTGGACAGCGGCGAGATCATCGTGCACGGTCCCCGGCTCACGGACCCCCAGGACCTCGCCCAACTCCAGCACATCGACGAGGACGAGATCCCGATCGTGATGCCGCGCAACACGTTGATCGACTTCGGACCGCGGGAACGGGACACAGAGCCGCGCATCCTCCGACCGGAACAGTTCGCCCGACTCTTCGAGAACTTCCAGCACAGCGCCTGGCACCTTGAGATGCGCCGGCGCTACGCCGTGGACGAGACCACCGACACCTACGCCCAGTTCACGCGCGGCGAGGCGCCCACTTGGGACCTGGAGACGTCGTGGAGCCAGACGATCCGAGCAAAGACCCAGGACGGCGCGTACGTCGGCCGGGTCCGGATCGTCGACAACCCTCCGACGACCGGGCAGCTCTACCTCCTGGCGCACGCCGAGAAGAACGCCGCCCTCGGCGAAGACGTACGCAACATGTGGCGGGCGGACGCCGAACGGGTGAACCTGCCGAACGAAGACTTCTGGATCTTCGACTCCCACATCGTCGCCCTATGCCTCTTCGACGATGACGACAACCTCACCGGCGCCGAGCTGATCACCGAACCCGCACGCGTCAACCAGTACAACCGGCTGCGCGACGTAGCACAGCACTACGCCGTCCCCTACGAGCAGTTCAAGCCCCAAGTTCACGTCGAGGAGTAGCAGAAGCGAGTATGTACCGGTGAGCACGGACTACCAGAAGGCACGCGAGGCACTGGGGCTGCGGCTCCGGGAGCTTCGGCTCACGGCCCCTGACGGCCGGCTCACCGGTACAGCACTCGCCCGGACGCTTGGCTGGCCCAACTCCCGAATCTCCAAACTGGAGCTGGGCAAGCAGACCGCCACACCCGAAGACCTGCGCCAATGGGCACAGGCATGCGGCCAGCCCGAGGCGTACGAGGAGCTACGGGCCCGGCTCGCCGGCTTCGAATCGCACATCCGCTCCTGGAAGCGGCAACTCGGCGCCGGCCACCGGCCGGTCCAGGACGCACACAACGAGGCCCAAGCCAGCTCCACCGTGCTCCGGGCCTGGGAGTCCTCATGGGTCGTCGGAGTCCTCCAGACTCCCGACTACGCGCGCGCCGTCCTCACCCGATCCGCCGAACTCCACCGGTCACCCCGGGACATCGAGGCATCCGTACGAGCCCGCATGAAGCGGCAGGAACTCCTCTACAGCGGGGGCAGGCACTACCACATCCTCCTCTGGGAACCAGTACTCCGGTCCCTCGTCTGCTCGCCCTCCGTGCTTGTCGCCCAACTCGATCGTCTCGCCGGTGTCATCGGAATGGACACCGTGGAGCTGGGGATCGTGCCGCTCGCTGCGTCGATGAAGGTCCCGCCCGGCACCGGGTTCTGGATCTATGACGAGCGCCAGGTTGTCACCGAGGTGTGGCACGCCGAGATGTGGCTCGACGACGCCGACAGCATCACCCTCTACCTGCGCACCTGGAACACGCTGCGCGAGTCGGCGGTCTACGGCCCGGACGCCCAGAATGTGATCAACGCGGCGCGGCGCTCACTGAACCCGCGGCATGCCTCGTAGGCGCCTGGAAGGGCAGCCGAGCCATCCCCCACTGATGGCTCCGGGCACCACGAAACGCCCCCTGCACAGCACAGCCCCGCGTGGCTGTGCTGGGGCGTGGGCATCCCTGCGGCGTGAGGGCGGCCCGGAAGCTGGCCGAGCCATCCCCATACGCACAGTATGCGCGCCAGGCTCCCGGGCCACATGTGGATCTGGTGGGTGGGGCCCCTGCAGGCGCGTGTCAGGGAGAGGCCCCACCCCTGGCGTGACCTGCTGGGAGCCCCGGCGACCACGCCGCAGCAGCATGGTGACCGCTCGGCACAGCAGCGGTCCACCGGGAAGCGGCCCATCGGATGACGGATCGGATGCACACGACGCATGACCGACCCCAGACACAACGAAGCGCCCCCTTTACCACCCGTGTGCCGGGGGTACAGGAGGCGTGGTCGGTCTCCTACTCTTCCGTGGCTGGCTCCTCGGTTCCGCCCTCGTCGGGCGTGGGCGTGGCGGGTCCCTCGGTTCCAGTCCCTTCGGCTGCGGTGACGGGTTCCTCGGTTCCTGTTTCCTCGCCCGTGGTGGTCGCGGGCTCTTCAGGACTCGTCTCCGCCACCTCGGCGGTCGGCTCCTCGCCCTCAGCGGGGACAGCCTCAGCCGTGGCTGGCCCCTCTGCGGGGGTGGTCTCCGCCTCTTCCGCCGCAGTGGGCTCCCGCGCGGCGTCGCTCATGTGCTCACCGCCTTCCCGTACTGGCAGGTGGGAAAAGGCCCAGGTGACGCCTGGCCGGGCGACCGTCATGATGCGGGATTCACTACTCATGATGTCACTGAAATCGCACCCTGACCGTCGTGACGCCGACCCGGCGGGGCGACCGAAGCGCGCCGACAGGACCCTTTTTGACTCGTACTCGATACATGCTTGCGTTTCGTACTCGATACATGCTCCACTGGTGGTATGACGAACATCCGGCTCACCAAGCCGACGATCGCCGTCCTGGAGGCCCTGCTCTCTGTGACGGACGACAGTCAGGCCTGGGGCCTCAGCATCTGCCGAGACACTGACCTCGGGCCCGGTACCGTGTACCCGATCCTCGACCGACTGGAAGAACGCGGCTGGGTCTCCAGCAGGAACGAGTCCGCACCCCATCCTGGGCGCCCTCCACGTCGTTACTACTCTCTTACGCACTCGGGGCGCACGCTTGCTGTGGGCGCTCTTGACGCCCGACGGGCCCGGCAGCGAAGCGTACTGCGATGGGCGGGCGGCCAGGCATGAGGGTAAGACTCCAGGTGGCCCGAATCGTGAAAGCCGTCCCTGAACTGTGGCTCTTTAGAGCGAGCATCGCCGTCAATGCGGCATTGGTTGCGGTGAATTTGCTCTTCACTCGCAGTGGCCCGGGGCCAGCGCGGCTTTTCTTTTTTACTCTATGCTCCCTCACGCTTCTGTTGCTCCTCGTCAATTGGAAGCCGTTCACGGCCTACTCCAAGGCAGCTCATCGCGTGTTCGCGGAATACGAAGCTGTTAAGGACATGACGGCAGAGGCGATTTCCATGCTGAAACACGCAGAGCAGAAACTGACTGAGTCTGAAACGGCGCAAGATTTTCGCGAGAGGGAGGCAGCTGCGGAAGAAGCTCGGGCCACCCTTGAGAGACTGCGCATCCTTACCCCCGTGCTTGAGCCAAGGGTCGATACAATCAGGGACGAATTGAGTCTAATCAAGGCTCTTTGGGAGCAGATGCCCCACAGGCGCGCGGCTGCTTGGGCACGGCGAAGCCTCCAGAGGCGACTGGTAGTGACCCTCACAGCCTTTGCGCTGACCGTCGCTGGCCAGCGGGCGGCCCGAATGCGTAACACTTGGATGGCCGATCTCGTTGGCGCTCCAGAGGAGGGCCTGACCCTTAGTGGCTGGGGCCAGTTGCGCCACTCCGCAGGTCTCGTGGTTGCGGCTGTCCGAATGCGTAGCGGGGCTCTGTGGGAACCACTGTGGCGCCCGGTCGACTGGCTTCTGACTTCCGAGTCGAGGAAACAGGCGGCGATCGCACTCGCGGTCGGCCTCCAGGCCATCTACATCCACAAGCATGATGGCCTCTATAGCCTTCTTACCGAAGGGTGGGGGTGGTGCGCCGGCTGCGCCGTGGCTCTTCATTTCTTCTTCCGGTGGCTAGGCAAGATCCGCGGCATCGAGCTGGCAGCCGCAGAGCGCGGGTCCGCTGATGAGTAGTGCGATGCTCCTCGTTCCATTGCCTGCCTGCAAAACGCCCGCCGTCACCCCCGCGTACAGCGGGTCGCCGGGGCACGCGGTTGCGTAGCCGTCGCGGTGGCCGCCGACCTCGCTGCCGGCAGCGCCACCTGACCGGAGCCACTGGATGGCGTCGACCAGACCGTCCAGCAGAGCATTGGTCGGCTGCACGAGGCCGGACGATCCGACCATCGCGCACACCGCGTAGTCCTTGGCGTTCAGGCTCTGGTTGCCGTTGGCGCCCGTCTTGCGGTGCAGGCCGAAGACGTACCCGTGGGGGCAGACGACCGCGTTGTACGCGATGTCGCTGTAGTCCTCCTTAACGTTGGCGTCGCCGGCACCTGCAGCACGCGCGGGTCGGTGTGCCGGATCAGGGACAGATGCAGGCGGATGTCCCGCCGATAATCATCCTTGGTCCGCTCGTCAACACCGTTGAGACGGTCCACGTAGCGGTAGCCGTAGTCGACCAGGGGCACGTCTCCCGGGACGGCTGGGGTCTCGACGAATCCCTCGCCCGGGACCCAGCCGTGCGGCCACCGGTTCCCGTGGGCTTCGACCAGCTTCTTGAACTGCTCGGCCTGCGCCCGGCCTTCGGTCGGGTCCTCGCTGCCGAAGCGCTCGTTTTCCCAGGTGCCGCCGCGCCCGCCCTGAGCCGGCGGACTTGGTAGGTAATGGTCCCGTCCTTGCTCTTGCGCTCCCTGATGCTCGCCATAACGGGGAATGTAAGGGCGTTTCCAAGATCGTGTGTGGCCACGGTTTGGCCGAGCGCGGAAGCATGACGAAGGGCTGACCTGTTTTCCCAGGTCAGCCCTTGATCGTTCAGGGTGAGTGACGGGACTCGAACCCGCGACATCCTGGACCACAACCAGGTGCTCTACCAGCTGAGCTACACCCACCATGACCGGCGGTTACTGTGTGGAATCCCCGACCGGCCGAGAAAAAGTGTACAGGGTCCGAAGGGGTGCTCGCGCACGGCTTTCGCGGCGCCCCCTGCCGGCAGTGCTCGACCGTTCCGCCGTACCGCCGGTGGCTAGCGCGTGGCGGGCAGGACGTGCTTGGCCGCGATCGACCGTGCGGTGTCCGAGTCGGGGCCCGGCTGGGGAACGAAGATGGCCTCGCGGTAGTAGCGCAGCTCCGCGATGGACTCGCGGATGTCGGCGAGCGCGCGGTGGTTGCCGTTCTTCTCCGGGCTGTTGAAGTACGCGCGCGGGTACCAGCGGCGGGCCAGCTCCTTGATGCTGGAGACGTCCACGATCCGGTAGTGGAGGTAGTCCTCAAGGGTGGGCATGTCGCGCAGCAGGAAGCCGCGGTCGGTGCCGACGGAGTTCCCGCACAGCGGGGCCTTGCCCGGCTCCTTCACATGCTCCCGTACGTAGGCCAGGACCTGCTCCTCCGCGTCGGCAAGCGTGGTGCCGCCGGCCAGCTCGGCGAGCAGCCCGGACGCGGTGTGCATCTGCCGCACCACCTCGGGCATCGTCTCCAGCGCCGAGTCCGGCGGACGGATGACGATGTCCACCCCCTCGCCGAGTACGTTCAGCTCCGAGTCGGTGACCAGGGCGGCCACCTCGATGAGCGCGTCGTCGGACAGCGAGAGACCGGTCATCTCGCAGTCGATCCACACCATGCGATCGTTCATATGCCTAACCTTACGGCCCGTAGCCGCCTCCGGTGCCGGTCGTGCGCGGGCTCACGGCGAGCCGCCGCCGATGCCGCCGACACCGAGCGGGGTCCGGGGCAGCTCCCCGGACCCCGACCCGTCACATCCGACCCGTCAGCGCGTCACGCGCCGGTGCGCGGTCCCGGCAGGCTCATCGCGGCGGTGCGCCGCGACTGCATCGGCACGGCGCTCTCCGGGTGCAGCAGGGCGGGCACCGGTCCGACCGGCCCGGCGAGTCCGGCCGCCCCCGGGCCCGCGGCCCCCGGCTGCGCCGCCGCGGGCTCCCCGTCCCCCGGCCGGTCGCCCTGCGGCCTGCGCGCCCGGTAGGCGGCGCGGTAGGCGGCGGGGGACGAGCCCAACTGGCGGCGGAAGTGCCCGCGCAGCGCCACCGGGGAGCGGAAGCCGCAGCGGCCCGCGACCTCGTCCACCGAGTAGTCCGACGTCTCCAGCAGACGCTGGGCCTGTAGCACGCGCTGGGTGATCAGCCACTGCAGCGGCGCGCTCCCGGTCAGCGAGCGGAAGCGGCGGTCGAACGTACGGCGGCTCATGTACGCGCGCGCGGCCAGCGTCTCCACGTCGAACTGCTCGTGGAGGTGTTCCAGCGCCCAGGCGACGACCTCGGCGAGCGGGTCGGCGCCGATCTCCTCTGGTAAAGACCGATCGAGGTAGCGCTCCTGACCGCCGCTGCGGCGCGGCGGGACCACCAGGCGCCGGGCGAGCGCGCCGGCCGCCTCGTTGCCGTGGTCCGTCCGCACGATGTGCAGGCACAGGTCGATCCCGGCGGCCGTCCCGGCCGACGTCAGTACGTCGCCGTCGTCGACGAACAGCTCCCTGGGATCGACGTGCACCGACGGATAGCGCTTGGCCAGCGTCGGCGCGTACATCCAGTGGGTCGTGGCCGGCCGGCCGTCCAGCAGGCCCGCGGCCGCCAGGACGAACGCCCCGGTGCACAGGCCCACGATGCGGGCGCCTTCTTCGTGCGCGCGGCGCAGCGCGTCCAGTGCCTCCTCGGGCGGAGGCGAGGTGATCGATCGCCAGGCCGGCACGACGACCGTGCCCGCGCGTGAGATCGCTTCCAGGCCGTGTGGCGCGGTGAGTTCGAGGCCCCCTGTGGTCCGCAGCGGGCCTTCCTCACCGGCGGCCACCAGCAGCCGGTAGCGCGGCACTCCGGCGTCCTGGCGGTCGATACCGAACACCGAAAGCGGTATGGAACTCTCGAAGATGGGGCCGCCGCTGAACAGCAGCACCGCGACGATCTCCTTGCGGCGTCGCCCGGAGAGTTTCCGGACCGCGGCTTCCGGCGCGGCAGTGGAGTCGTGGCTCATCCTGCTAAGCCCCCCTCGGTGGTCGCGGCTCCTCGGTTGTGTCGCTCCTGCACGTTTCCCCTCGGTCCTGCACGAGTCCCCCGCCGTAAGACAGTCAAGATCGAATCTACTGTGTCCCGCGGTGCCGCGGTGACCAGTTCCACATGCGGCACATTGTCGACATGACAACTTGGCGTAAAGCATTCGATCACGAAGCGTTGCACTCGTGGGCCGTGCAGGGAAGTGCGCCTCGTGGCGGTGGCCAATCCGCGTAGGGTGCGCAGGGCGTTCGAGACCCTTTCCGTGCAGGTGGAACGGGGGTTGGGGGGTGCTCGGCGTACGGCCTTGACGGGATCCGGAAGTTGGCTGAAAAGCAGCGGGCGCGTGCGCGGAAACCGGTCAGCCGACCGGTGTACCGCCCCGGGTGTGACGTCCGCCTCTTTGCGCGGCGCACCGTTCGGAGCGGCGCAGCAGGACGCGGCAGGCGGCGGTCACGGCGGCGAGGCCGAAGGCGGTGCCGGCGGCGCCGGCCAGCGAGGTGCCGTACCAGAGGAGTACCACCGGGACCAGGAAACAGCTGAAGGCCGCCCAGCGGACGACATCGGTCGCCGTGTCGGCGGCGGACGCCGACGGCTGTGCGGTCTGCGCGGACGGTGCGGTCTGTGCGGGCGGCGCCGGTGGCGTGCGGGGCGCGGGTGATACCGCCGGTGCCTGTGATACCGCCGGTGCCTGCGGTGCTGCGGGGGCAGTTGGGGCATACGGGGTGTACGGCGTGTACGGCGGGTACGGCCCCGTGCGGCGCGACCGGCCGGAACGGAGGCCCGGGGCGGGCCCCCGGTCCGGGGCGGGCCCGGCGGGCGGGGCGGGCGCGGCCGGCGGGGTCGCGCGGTGGGCCCCGGAACGGATGGCGGGTCCGGACATGCGTGCTCCCTGTGGCGTGGCTCACGCTGATCAACGCGTAGTCGCACGGTCGGTCACTGTGGGCGTGGCCTGCGTCGGTCACGTAACGGAATCCTGTATGAACCGCCTGTACAGCGCACCAAGCATTGCGTTACGGGCGCACCCTCGTGCATGCTCCCTGGAACCCCGCGGAGCCCACGCGGGATCTGGGCTAAGGAGGCGTGCCGCCGTACCCTTGGGGGTATGGGGTCGGGAAGATGTTTCCCGGACACAGCTCCGCCGCACATTGCCGTCCCACCCACGAGGATCACAACGCCGAGACACCCATGGCCGGTCACGAATTCTTCGAACCCGCGGACCGCAAGCGGCCCGTCGCCGACCCCACGGCGGCCGAGCCCCTGGCGGCGGAAGAGTCACGCCCCTCCTGCGACCCCGCCTTCAAGCACGGTGTCGTCGTCGGCTTCGACGGCTCCACCTCCAGTGAGCGCGCCCTCGCCTATGCGATCGGCATGGCCCACCGCTCCCACTCGGGTCTGATCATCGTCCATGTCGCCAACCGGCTGCCCACCACGGTGTGGGCGGGCTGCGAGCCACCGGTCTTCGTCGATGTGCCCGATCACCGCACCGAGGTGCTGGGTCTCGAACTGGCCTGTGCGGACTATCTGGCCGAGGTGCCCTGGATCCTGGTCGAGCGCGGTGGCGACATCTGCCACGAACTCGAAGAGGTGGGGCGGGAGTACGAGGCCGACGCGATCGTCGTCGGCTCCACGCACGGCATCGTGGGCCGGATCTTCGGCTCGGTCGCCGGCCGCCTGGCCAAACGGGCACAACGCCCCGTGGTGGTCATTCCCTAACCACCCCAAGCCCGCCGACGCCCGCGGCCCGTGTCTCGATGTCCGCTTCCGTGGCACGTCTTCCGTGGCACGTCGTCAACTTGCCGTGTTTCAGCGCCGACCTCCGCGTGATGTCGTCAACTCGGCGCATCGCGCCGCCCGCTCTCGCGTACCGTCGTCAACTCTGTGGTCGTGGCGGCGGCTTGTCCTCGTGCCGGGATGGGCGGTGGGTGAAGATACCGGCGCGTAGAGGTGTTTGTGCTCTTGTGAAGGGCATATATCGGTCACCGCACAACTGCACATGCATGAAGGGAGCCCGCCGTGGACAACGACGTCTCTGCGGGAAGCACCACCACGGTCGTCGGCCGACTCGCCCTCGGTGTCACCCTGTTGGCCTTCGGGTTCGGGTACACCGATGTGATCGACGGTGTGACGGCCTCCGATGCCGTGTCACTGGCCCACTACGTGGGCGGTGTCGCGCTCTTCGTCGCCGGACTGCTGGCGTTCCGCGACCGGGACACCGCCACCGGTACGGCCTTCTCGGCACTCGGTGCCCTCTGGTTCACCTGGGCCGTCTCGGCGGGCACCCAGGTGTCGGACAACGCCGCCGGACTCTTCCTGCTGCTGTTCGCCCTCGTGACGCTCACGCTCGCCCTGGCGGGCCGTGATCCGCTCACCCAGGGCACCTACGGACTGTTCTTCGTCTCCCTGGTCCTGCTCGCCATCGCGCGGTTCGCGGCCAACGGCAGCCTCGCGAAGGCCGGCGGCTGGTTCGCCGTCGCGGCGGGCGCGGCGGCCTGGTACGCGGCGACCGCGGCCTTCGCCCACTGGCCCACGGCACTTCCGCGCCGTGCCGCTTCCGGCCGGGGGGTGACGGCCGCCGGCTGAGCACGCAGCGGCACCGAAGGGACCCCCACGTGACGGGCGGTACACGTGGGGGTCCGCCGCGCCCCTGCGGGCGTACCGGCGTGCGGCCGTGCCTACTCCACCGTCACCGACTTCGCCAGGTTCCTCGGCTTGTCGATGTCGCGGCCCAGGGCCTTCGCCGTGTGATAGGCGAGCAACTGCAGCGGGATGCCCATCAGGATCGGGTCCAGCTCGTCCTCGTTCTTCGGCACGACGATGGTCCGGTCGGCCTTCTCCTGCTCCTGGTGGGCCACCGCGAGGATCGGGCCGCTGCGGGCCTTGATCTCCTCAAGGGCGGCCCGGTTCTTCTCCAGCAGATCGTCGTCCGGCACGATCGCGACCGTCGGCAGGGCGGGCTCGATCAGGGCGAGCGGACCGTGCTTGAGCTCCGAGGCGGGGTATGCCTCGGCGTGGATGTAGGAGACCTCCTTGAGCTTCAGGGATGCCTCGCGGGCCACCGGATAGCCCCGGACGCGGCCGATGAAGAGCATGGAGCGGGCCTCGGCGTACCGCTCGGCCAGTTCCTTGATCTCCTCCTCCTGCTTCAGGATCTCGGTGATCTGCTCGGGCAGCCTGCGCAGGCCCTCGATGATCCGCTTGCCGTCGCGCACGGAGAGGTCGCGGGTGCGGCCCAGGTGCAGGGCGAGCAGGGCGAAGGCGACCGTGGTGTTGGTGAAGCACTTGGTGGACACCACGCACACCTCGGGACCGGCGTGCACATACATGCCGCCGTCCGCCTCACGGGCGATCGCCGAGCCGACGACGTTGACGATGCCGAGCACCCGGGCGCCCTTGCGCTTCAGCTCCTGGACGGCCGCCAGCACGTCGTAGGTCTCGCCGGACTGGGAGACCGCGACGTACAGCGTGTCGGGGTCGACGACGGCGTTGCGGTAGCGGAACTCGGAGGCGGGCTCGGCGTCGGCGGGGATGCGGGCCAGTTCCTCGATCATCTGGGCGCCGATCATGCCCGCGTGGTACGAGGTGCCGCAGCCGAGGATCTTCACCCGGCGGATCTGGCGGGCCTCGCGGGCGTCCAGGTTCAGCCCGCCGAGGTGCACGGTGGAGAAGCGGTCGTCGATGCGGCCGCGCAGCACCCGGTCGACCGCCTCGGCCTGCTCGTGGATCTCCTTGTGCATATAGGTGTCGTGGCCGCCCATGTCGTACGACTCGGCCTCCCACTCCACGGTGGTCGGCTCGGCGGTGGTGCGGGTGCCCTCGGTGGTGTAGGTGCGGAAGTCGTCGGCCTTCAGGGTGGCCAGTTCGCCGTCGTCGAGGGTCACGATCTGGCGGGTGTGGGCGACCAGCGCGGCGACGTCGGAGGCGACGAACATCTCCTTCTCGCCGATGCCGAGCACGACCGGGGAGCCGTTGCGGGCCGCCACGATGCGGTCGGGGAAGTCGGCGTGCAGGACCGCGATGCCGTAGGTGCCCTCGATGACGCGCAGCGTCTCGCGGACCTTGTCCTCCAGCTTCTCGGCCGCCGAACGGGCGATCAGATGGGTGAGCACTTCGGTGTCGGTCTCGGAAAGGAACTCGACGCCGTCCGCCTCCAGCTTGCGGCGCAGGTCGGCGGCGTTGTCGATGATCCCGTTGTGCACGACGGCGACCTTGTTGTCGGCCGACAGATGGGGGTGGGCGTTCACGTCGGAGGGGGCGCCGTGCGTGGCCCAGCGGGTGTGGGCGATGCCGGTGGTGCCCTTGAAGCGCGCCGGGACCTTGGCCTCCAGGTCGCGTACCCGGCCCTTGGCCTTGACCATCTTCAGGGCGGGCGCCTTCGGGGCGGTGACGACGATGCCCGCGGAGTCGTAGCCGCGGTACTCCAGGCGCTGGAGGCCCTCCAGGAGCAGCGGCGCGACGTCACGCTTCCCGATGTATCCGACAATTCCGCACATATAGCAGATATCCCTCTGTCCGTGGCCGGTCGGTCGGCCGGCCGTCGGTTCTCAGCCGTAGACGATGCGCCGCAACTGCCTGAGCGTCAGCTCGGGCGGTGCCACCGCTCGGTACCTCAGGTCCGCCCCGATCCGTTCGAAGATCGTCGCGTTCACCAGGCCCTGGGCCTGGAGCTCGCGGTGGCGGCGACGGACGTAGTCCTCGGTCGTCTCGTCGAAATAGGCGAGCACGTCCTGGACCACCCGCAGCGCCTCGCCCCGGTTGAGCGTCGTGGATCGCGTCAGGTGATCAACTAGTTCGTCGTGCACCCGATGATCCTGAGGTATCGGGGACGGTTTCGCAAGAATTCTGCCCGAGATCGGGCAGGGGGCTGTTGAAACTCTTATGGGACGCTGTTTGCGAGCTGTCCATCCGGCGTCTTGGATGCGGTTGCCCGGGGAGACGAGTTTCAGACGCCATGGACATTCCACGCATGGGAGTACCCGAGCAGCTGGCCGCGCGCATGAGCATGGCCGAGCAGCACGAATACCTGCGCGCCAGGTTCTCGCGGCGCACGATGATCAGGGGCGGCGCGGTCACGCTGGGCGCCGTCGCGGGCGGCGCCTTCATCCAGGGGGCCACCGCGCAGGCGGCCGTCCCGACCCAGCGCACCGCACCGGCCACCGAGAGGGTCGACGGCGCCCACGTCGCCCCCTTCGGCCGCCACCTCGCCTACGGCAACGACCCGCGGACCGAGATCACCGTGTCCTGGCAGGTGCCCGTCGCCGTCAAGAAGCCGTTCATCCGGATCGGCGCCCACCCCTGGGACCTCTCCCGCACGATCGACGCCGAGGTCCGCGCCCTGTACACCCCGGCCGGCGTCGGCGCCAGCGGCGACCACACGCAGTACTACGTGCACGCCAAGCTCACCCATCTGCGGCCCGGCAGCACCTACTACTACGGCGTCGGCCACCAGGGCTTCGACCCGGCCGAGCCGCACCTCGCGAGCACCGTGGGCACCTTCACCACCGCCCCCGCGCACAAGGCGCCGTTCACCTTCACCGCCTTCGGCGACGAGGGCGTCGGCTACCACGGCCTGGCCAACAACGCCCTGATCCTCGGCCAGAACCCGGCCTTCCACCTGCACGCCGGTGACATCGCCTACGGCGACCCGGCCGGGCAGGGCAAGTCCACCGACACCGGCTTCGACTCCCGCGTCTGGGACCAGTTCCTCGCCCAGACCGAATCCGTCGCGAAGTCCGTGCCGTGGATGCCCGCGTACGGCAACCACGACATGGAGGCGTGGTACTCGCCCAACGGCTACGGCGGCGAGGACGCCCGCTGGACCCTGCCGGACAACGGCCCCGACAAGAAGAACCTGCCGGGCGTCTACTCCTTCGTCTACGGCAACACCGCGGTCATCTCCCTCGACGCCAACGACGTCTCCTTCGAGATCCCGGCCAACCTCGGCGTCTCCGGTGGCACCCAGACCAAGTGGCTGGAGGGGCAGCTGCGGAAGTTCCGGACCGCCAAGGACATCGACTTCATCGTCGTCTTCTTCCACCACTGCGCCTACTGCACCTCCACCGCGCACGCCTCGGAGGGCGGGGTGCGCCAGGAGTGGGTGCCGCTGTTCGAGAAGTACACCGTGGACCTGGTCATCAACGGCCACAACCACCAGTACGAGCGCACCGACGTCCTCAAGGCGGGCGCCGTCACCAAGAAGCTGCCGATCGGCGGCACCGCGTACCCCGAGACCGAGGGCGTCGTCTATGTGACGGCGGGTGCGGCCGGCCGCAGCCTGTACGCGTTCAGCGCCCCGCTGTCCTACGAGGGCCACCAGAACGAGGTCGACTCCGTGGCCTCCTTCATCAACACCAAGGACGGCAAGCAGAACGAGACGGTCACCTGGTCGCGCGTGCGCTACCTCGACTACTCGTTCCTGCGCGTGGACGTCACCCCGGCCGCCAAGGGCCACCACGCCACGCTGACGGTACGCGGCATCGCCGAAACCGGCGCCCAGATCGACCACTTCACGGTCTCCCGCAGGGCCAAGTAACCAGCGGCGCGCCCAGAAGGCAGGGCGCACCACTCACCCACCTCCCGGCCCCGCCCCGCCCCGAACTGGCACCACCGGCTGTCTCCGGGGCCGGGGCGGCGCCTTCTGGCGTCTGCGGGCGCTGTCCCTGGCGGCGGTCTGGTGCCTCTGGTGTCGGACCGGCACCACCCGGCCCCGCCGGGGCCGGAACGGCTCTTCCTGGTGCCGCCTGGTGCCGCCGGTGTTTCCCGGTGTGGGGCCGGTGGCTCCGGGGGGCCAGGATGGCGCCTTCTGGTGTTTTCGGGCGCCGTTCCGGGCGGCGGGGTGGTGCCTACGGTGTCCGGCCAGCACTGCCCGGCCCCTCCGGGGGGGCGGTATGTCATCGCTCGGCGTCTCCGGGGCCGGAATGGCGCTTCTCGGCACTGCCTCGGCGCCGGCCCGCCCGCTGCCCGCCTCCGGTGCCGGGCTCCGCCGGGTGTTTTCGGGGCCGGGGTGGCGCCTTCTGGTGTTTTCGGGCGCTGTTCCGGGCGGCGATCTGGCACCTCCGGTGTCCGGCCGGCACCGCCCGGCGCCTCCGGGGCGGTGAGTTATCGCCCGGCGTCTCCGGGGGGCGATGTCGCCCGGCCCCCGCCGGGGCCGGTGCGTCATCGCTCGGCGTCTCCGGGGCCGGAACGGCGCTTCTCGGCGCCGTTTCGGCGCCGGGCCGGCCGCCGTCCGCGTCCGGTGTCGGGCCGGCACCCGCTCGGCCTCGCCGGGGCGGTGCGTTGTGGCTCGGCTGCTGCCGGTGCCGGTCGGCTGCGTTCGGTTTCCGCGGGGTGGCGCCCGGGTCCGGTGGCCGTATGGGGCGGCCTCGCCGTTGGGTCGGTGGCTCGGGGTGGTGGTCAGAGGTGTTTGAGGATCGCTTGCTTGGCCATCGTGAACTCCTCGGTCGTCAGGGTGCCTGAGCGGTGCAGGTCGCCCAGTTCGCGGAGCCGGCGCAGGAGCGCGTCGTGGTCGTCCGCGGGCGTCGGCGGCTCGTGAACGGCCTGGCCGGACGCCGACGGGTGGGGCAGGCGGGCCTGGACGGCGGCGGCGACCAGGGCCATCAGCGGGTCCCTCTTGAAGCCCCACAGTTCCACGGCGTGGGGGTCGTACTTGGGCGGCGCATCGGTGGCCGCGCCCCGCACGCTGAAGCGCAGATGCCCGTTGTCAAGACCGGCGGCCGGCTGCCACTCCACGCCGGTGATGTCGGCGACGGCGAGGGTACGGGCCCCGGCGGCGGCCTTGGCGTCCTCGGTCTTCCAGTTCCACTCAAGCCGCACCCGCTCCCCGTCGAACGCGGCCGTGCCGTCCCCGGCGGAGACCGACAGCGGCACGGACGGGCCGGGCAGCAGGAAGCCGGTCACCGGCCCGTCCGGCACCCGGTTCAGCAGCAGGGCGGTGCGGACCTCGTCCGTGACGTACTCGGCGACGCCGTACCGGTCCGGTTCGACGGTGAGCCGGTAGGGGTCGTGCGGTTCGGTGAGCCGGCCGCCGGTGGCATGCAGCAGCGGATCGGCGCCGTCACGCAGCCGAAGCCGCAACCGGCCCGACTTCTTGCCCTGTTCGAAGGAGATCCCAGCCAGCGCGGCCAGCGGGACCACCACTTCACCCAGGGTCCGCCGGAGCAGGCCGACGCTCTTGTCCCGCCCCGGGGTCAGTCGGAGGGCGTCGCCGTCGAACACCCACGTGCCGTCCTTCTGGAGGATTTCCGCCATACGGGGATTGTTCCACCGCTCGTGCGGTCAGAGCCCCGCGATGGGGTTCCGCAGGCTGCCCACGAGCTGGAGCGCGCCCGAGGGGTCCGCGAGGTCGAGCATCTGCCGGTTGTTCCGTAGCTGGAGCCGGTTGAGGCAGGACAGGGCGAACTCGGGGGCGAACATATCGTACTGCCGGAATTTGTCCGCGAGTTCGGGCGCCGAGTCCTGATACTCGCGGACGACCTCCGCGACCGTACGCCAGAAGTCGTCCTCCTCCAGGACGCCTTCGGCGGCGAGGTGCGCGGCGAGGAAGCGGAAGAAGCAGTCGAAGACGTCCGTGAAGATCGACAGGAGTCTCTGCTCCTCGGGCACGTCGACGCGGATGCGCCGTACCTGAGGCGGCAGCGCCGCGTCCGGGTCCATGACCGCGATCTCCTCGGCGATGTCCTTGAAGACCGCGCGTTGCACGACGCCGTCCTTCAGGACCAGGATCACATTCTCGCCGTGGGGCATGTAGACCAGGTCGTAGGCGTAGAAGCTGTGCAGCAGCGGGGTGAGGTAGGCCCGCAGATAGCGGCGCAGCCACCGCGTGGGCGTGAGCCCCGACCGTTCGATCAGCGCACCGGCGAAGGAGGCGCCCGTGTGGTCCACGTGCAGGAGCGCGGCCATGGTGGCGAGGGTTTCGCCGTCCTGGAGGGCGGGCACCGGGCTCTCCCGCCACAGCGCGGCCAGCATCTTGCGGTACGGCGAGTAGCGGTCCGTGGCCCGTTCGTACTCCAGGTGCCGGTAGCCGACGGCCGCCCGCTCGCGGATGACCGACAGGCCCGTCGCCTTGAGCACCGGGTCGTTGTCGATGAGCTGGGCCAGCCAGTCGTTGATCGCCGGGGTGGCTTCCATGTAGGCGGCGGACAGTCCGCGCATGAAGCCCATGTTGAGGACGGACAGCGCCGTCTTCACATAGTGCTTGTGCGGGTGGGAGGTGTTGAAGAAGGTCCGTATCGACTGCTGGGCCAGGTACGCGTCGTCGCCCTCGCCGAGGCAGACCAGGTGGCCGCGGGCCACCTCGGCGGCGAAGGTGACGGTGAGCTTGTTCCACCACTGCCAGGGGTGGACGGGGATCAGCAGGTAGTCGGCTGGGTCCAGACCCCGGTCGGTCAGCCGGCGTTCGAACCGGTCGACGGTCTCCTCGCCGAGTTCCTGCCGTACGAAGGACGCGTACTCGATGCCGGCACCGGCGGTGAACGCCGCCCGGGAGCGGTGCGCGGCGAGCCAGATCAGCCGGATGGGGCTCGCGGTCTCCGGGGCGTAGGACAGGTATTCGTGGATGCCGAAGCCGAGCCGTCCGTTGTTGGCGACGAAGCAGGGGTGACCCTCGGTCATGCCGGTCTCGATGTCCTGGAAACCGGCCCGTGCCAGCTGCGTCGAGGTCAGCTGCGGTTTGGTGAGCTTGTAGCAGGTGCCGGACAGGGTGGAGGAGATCTCCTCCAGATACACCGGCAGGACCTCGTCGCTCAGGCCCAGCGACTGACGCAGTTCGGTGCAGAAGTCCAGTGCGTCGAGCGGGAGTCGGTCGCCATCGCGGTGCCGGGTGAGGGAGTCGGCGTCGATCTGCCAGTGGTCGAGGGCGCGGCGTACGGCGGTGAAGCGGTAGCGGGTCAGCCCGTCGTCGCTGCGCACCACGTACCCGTCCCCGTCCGGTTCGGGGGTGATCAGCCGTTCGTGTGCGAACTCGGCGAGGGCCTTGCGGACCAGCAGGCGGTTGGCCCGCTCCCAGCGTTCGGGGGAGAGGTGGGCCACGGCGTCGGCGAGGCTCATGCCGGCACCGCCCGCTGGAAGCGTTCCCGGGTGCAGAAGCTCAGCAGGGCCCGCTTCTCCGGCTTCTGGATCTCCCGTTCGGGCACGAATCCGACGGCTTCGTTGAGGGCGTGCACGGCCTTGTTGCGCACGTCCGGCTCGACCACGATCCGGGCGGTCGCCGGGTCCTCGAAGAGGTGCGCGACCACGGCGGTGATGACGGCCCGGGTGAACCCGTGCACGGGGGTGTCGGTGGCCGGCACCAGGAAGTGCATGCCGACGTCACCCGGCTCGGGCTCGTACAGGCCGGTCAGTTCGCGGTGGACCGGGTCGTAGCGCTCCATGAGAAAGGCGGGTTCGCCGCCGAGCAGGCCCAGCAGGGCCTCTTGGTGTTCGTCGGCCGCGATCTCCATGTAGGCACGCTCGACGTCCTCCAGTTTCGCGTCCTGCATCATCCAGAACGCGGCCTTGGGATGGGTGACCCAGCCGTGTAGCAGTTCGGCGTCCTTGAGCGGGTCGAGCGGGCGGAAGGTGAAGTTCATACGGCAAACTCCTGGAACGCGATCGTCTTCTCGACCGGGTAGTACTCCGTGCCGAGCAGTTCGCGGATGATGCAGCTGTTGCGGTACGGGCCCATGCCCAGGTCGGGGCTGGTGATGCTGTGGGTGTGCACGCCGCCGTTCTGCAGGAAGACGCCGCGGCCGGTCACGTCGATCGCGTAGTTGCGGGCGATGTCGAGGTTGCCCTGGGTGTCGTAGCGCAGCCGGTCGCGGACGGGCTTCAGGAACTCGGGTTCGGCGTACCGGTAGCCGGTGGCGAGGACGAGTCCTTCGGAGCGCAGCTCGAAGTCCTTGCCCTGCTCCTGCTGGCGGAAGGTCAGGGTGTAGCCGCCGTCCCGGTAACTCGCTTTCTCCAGGGAGGAGTTGGTGAGCAGCCGGGTGGGCACGGGGCCGCCGACGTTCTTCTGGTAGAGCAGGTCGAAGATGTCGTTGATCAGGTCGCCGTCGATGCCCTTGTACAGGCCCTTGTGCTGGGCGGCGAGGCGGTAGCGGGTGGCTTCCGGCAGCGCGTGGTAGTAGTCGATGTACTCCGGGGAGGTCATCTCCAGGGTGAGTTTGGTGTACTCCAGCGGGAAGAAGCGCGGTGAGCGGGTGACCCAGTTCAGCCGGTAGCCGTGTACGTCGATCTCGCCGAGCAGGTCGTGGTAGATCTCGGCGGCGGACTGCCCGCTGCCCACCAGCGTGATCGACTCCTTGGCCTGCAACCGCTTCTTGTGCTGGAGATAGCGGGAGGTGTGCAGGAAGTCGCCGCCCAGGTCCCGGCAGGCGTCCGGCAGGTGCGGCGAGGTGCCGGTGCCGAGCACCAGATGGCGGGCGCGGAAGGTCTCGCCGGCCTGGGTGTGCACCGCGTACACCCCGTCGTCGTACGTCACTTCGGTGACCGTCGTGCCGAAGCGGAGGCTGCTCAGTCTGCTCGCGGCCCAGCGGCAGTAGTCGTCGTACTCGACCCGCAGCGGGTAGAAGTTCTCGCGGATGTAGAACGAGTAGAGCCTGCCCTTGTCCTTCAGGTAGTTGAGGAAGGAGTACGGGGAGGTGGGGTCGGCGAGGGTGACCAGGTCCGACATGAACGGGGTCTGCAGATGGGCGCCGTCGAGGAACATCCCGGCGTGCCACTCGAAGTCGGGCTTGGCGTCCAGGAAGACGCCGTCGAGTTCGGCGATGGGCTCGGTGAGGCAGGCCAGGCCGAGGTTGAACGGGCCCAGGCCGATCCCCACGAAGTCGTAGGTCTTGGCGGGGTTTTCAGGACGCGCGGTCAAGGGACTCTCCCAGGTACTGCTCGGCGTGGCCGGCGATCAGATCGAGGACGGCGGCGATGTCGTCCGTCGTGGTCTCGGGGTTGAGCAGGGTGAACTTCAGGTAGTGGCGGCCGCCCACCTTGGTGCCGGCGACCACCGCGTCTCCTGAGGCGAACAGGGCCTTGCGGGCGTACAGGTTGGCGCGGTCGATCCGGTCCGGGCCGGTGACGGCCGCCGGGATGTAGCGGAAGACGAGCGTGGAGAGCGCGGGCTGGACGACCACGTCGAAGCGGGGGTCGGCGGCCAGCAGCCGCCAGCCCTCCCGGGCCAGGTCGCAGACCTGGTCGAAGAGTTCGCCGATGCCGTCGGCGCCCATGGTGCGCAGGGTCATCCACAGCTTGAGCGCGTCGAAGCGGCGGGTGGTCTGCAGGGACTTGTCGACCTGGTTGGGGATGCGCTCCTCCGCCATGCGCCGCGGGTTGAGGTAGTCCGCGTGATAGGTGGCATGCCGCAGGGTGGCCGCGTCCCGGACCAGTACGGCGGACGAACTCACCGGCTGGAAGAAGGACTTGTGGTAGTCGACGGTGACCGAGTCGGCGCGTTCGATGCCCTCGATGCGGTCCCGGTACTTGACGGAGGCGAGCAGCCCGCAGCCGTAGGCCGCGTCCACGTGCAGCCACACCCCGTACTGGGCGCACAGTTCGGCGATCTCGGGCAGCGGGTCGATGGACCCGAAGTCGGTGGTGCCGGCCGTGGCGACGACGGCCATCGGGGTCAGGCCGTCCCGCTCGCAGCGCTCCAGTTCGTGGGCGAGGGCGACGGTCCGCATCCGCTTGTCCTGGTCGACGGGGACCGGGATGACGGCGTCCTGGCTCAGACCGAGCAGTTTCGCCGACTTCTGCACGCTGAAGTGGCTCACCTCGGAGGCGAGGACCCGCAGGCCGGCGAGCGAGGTCTGCTCCTGCAACCCGGCGGGCTCCGGCTTGGACTCCTCACGGGCGAGCAGCAGCGCCTGGAGGTTGGACTGGGTGCCGCCGGAGGTGAACACGCCGTCGGCGGCCGGGCCGAGGCCGATGCGGGCGGCCGTCCAGTCGATGAGTCTGCGTTCGATGAGGGTGCCGCCGGCCGACTGGTCCCAGGTGTCCAGGGAGGAGTTGACGGCGGACAGGACGGCCTCGCCGAGCACCGCCGGGATGACCACCGGGCAGTTGAGGTGGGCGAGATAGCGGGGGTGGTGGAAGTAGACCGCGTCGCGGAGGTAGATCTCCTCCAGTTCGTCGAGCACGGCGGTGGTGTCGGGCAGGGGCCGGTCGAGGTCGATCCGCTCGATGCGCGGGGCGAGGGCGTCGACCGTGACGCCGGTGAACGGTCGCTCGGTGGTGGCGAGCCTGGCCGCCACCCGCTCGACTCCTTCGGTCACGGAGCGGCGGTAGTGCTCCGCGGTGAGGTCATTGAGCAGGTGCGAGCGCATGTGGGGGTCCTCCGGGGGAACGGTCCGTGCGGGACGGGGAGAGGGACGGAGTCGCGCGAGCTGAACTTAGGTTAGCCTAACCTAATTTGCTGTGCTGAATCCTCGCCCCTCCCGTGACCGCCGTCACTTCAGACGCGGTTGCTCCGCCCCTGACCGGCCTCTGCTCCGCCTCTACTCGGCCTCGCGCAGCTGCTCCTCGCTCAGGCCGCGGCGCCAGTAGCCGACGAACGTGACGCGTCGGCGGTCGAGCCCGCGCTCGCCGACGAAGTGCCGGCGCAGCTCCTTGACCCGGCCGGACTCGCCGGCGATCCAGACGTAGGGCTGCCGTGCGGCGGGCAGTCGCGCGGCCCGCAGGGCGTCGACGGCGGTGGGGCAGACCTCGTCCTGGACGAGCCAGGTGATGTCCGCGTCCGCCTCGGTCGCCACGTCCTGGACATCGCCGGCGTGCGGCACCTCAAGCCAGGCGCGGACGCGCAGACCGGCCGGCAGGGACTCCAGGACGGCCGTGGCGGCGGGCACGGCGGTCTCGTCGCCCCACAGCACGACCAGGTCGGTGTCCTCGGGCGGGCGGAAACGGATGGCACGGTTGTCGGCGACCACCGGTCCGAGGACCAGGACACGGTCGCCGGCCGCCGCCGTGGCGGCCCAGCGCGAGGCGGGGCCCGCGGGGACGGCCGCGCCCGGCTCGATGCCGTGCAGCACGAAGTCGATGTCGATCTCGGTGGTGTGGCCGAGCGCGTCGCGGCGCAGCGCGCGCAGCGTGTAGGAGCGCATCACCGCCCGTACGTCGTCCGGCAGTTCGCGCCAGGCCGGCCACCAGTTGTCGCCGAGGTCCAGCGGGACCACGGGCTCGCGCTGTCCCGGCCGGGGCAGGAACAGCGACAGTGACTGGTCGTGCCCGTGGGACCGGAAGTCGCGCAGGCCGGGCCCGGCGAAGCCGACCCGGACGAGAGACGGCCCCAGCCGCCTCGTCCGTACGACCTGGAGGGGGAAGAAGCGGTACGGGGCGGCCAGGGCCGTCGTCATGGGGGCTCCTGAGAGTCAGGGGCGGATCAGCTGACCTTCTTCGCCTTCTCGATGGCCTCGGCGAGGTCGTCGAGAAGGGCGACGCACTTGTCGTACGACAGGATCGGCTCCGGGTTGCGGGAGATGACCTGGCCGGCCTTGACCGCGGGGAGCTTCTGCCAGGTGGGCTTGGTGATGTCGGCGGGCTGGACGGCCGAGGTGCGGTTGTCCATCATGATGATGTCCGCGGCGTACTTGTTGACGTTCTCCCAGCTCAGCGACTCGTACCAACCGCCGCCCTGGGCCTTCGCCTTCTCCGGCGGTTCGACGAAGTCCACGCCGAGGGCCTTGAAGTACTCCAGGTCGATGGAGAGGTTGGTACCGGAGACATAGAACAGGTCCTGGCTCGCGGAACCGGCCAGCACCTTGAGGCCGGGCTTGGCCTTGGCGGCGGCGCGCAGCCGGCCGGCCGCCTCCTCGAACCGCTTCTTGGCGTCGGTGACCTTGCTCGACGCGGTGTCGGCGCCCAGGGACCCGGCGAGCGCCAGCATGCGCTGCAACGGCTCGGTGAGTTGGCGGTCGTAGACCGAGATGCCCACGCTCGGGGCGCCGACGGCCTCGATCTTCTTCTTCGACTCGTCCGGCACGTACCAGAGGGTGCCGGCGTCGTCGAACATGGTGGAGATGAGCACGTCGGGGGCGAGGGCCGCGTACTTCTCTATGTTGAACTGGCCCCACTCGTTGCCGAGGACGGTCAGCTTGCTGACGTCCATGTCGCCGGCCTGGACGTCGGCCTTGCCGTCCTTGGTGGTGGTCGGCCCGAACACGCCCTTGACCTGGATGCCGTAGTCGTACAGCGCGGCGGCCACGCCGACGAACGCGACGATGTTCGCCGGGGTCTTGTCGGCCTTGGCGGTCTGTCCGCGGTCGTCCTTGAAGGTCCAGGGGCCGGACGCGGCGCTCGCCCCACCGTCCGAGCCGCCGCTTTTCGTGTCGTCGCCGCAGGCCGCGAGCACGGCGCCGAGTCCGAGGGCGCCGCCGGCTGCGAGCAGTCCACGACGGGAGAGGGCGGATCTGGCGTTCGACATGGGCGTGCTCTGCCTTCGTGCTAGGGATCACTGGACCTAAGTCACGATTAGGTTAGCCTAACCTCAGAGTCATCCCAAGGGGCGGTACCGGGTGCCCTCCGCCGCACCGGGCCCGCGACCGGGTGCGACCGGGTGTGGCCGGGGACACCCGGTCGCCGGATCAGCCCGCCAGGCCCAGCTCCCGCGCGATCAGCATCCGCTGCACCTCGCTCGTGCCCTCGCCGATCTCCAGGATCTTGGAGTCGCGCCACATCCGGGCCACCGGGTACTCGTTCATGAAGCCGTAGCCGCCGTGGATCTGGGTGGCGTCGCGGGCGTTGTCCACGGCGATCGTCGACGAGTACAGCTTGGCCAGCGCGGCCTCCTTCTTGAACGGGTCGCCCGCCACCAGCCGGCACGCCGCGTCCCGCCAGGCGAGGCGGGCGGTGTGCGCCTTCATCTCCATGTCGGCGATCTTGAACTGGATGGCCTGGTTGGCGCCGATCGGCCGCCCGAAGGCGTGCCGCTGCCTCGCGTACCTCACCGACTCGTCGACACAGCCCTGCGCCAGACCCGTCGCCAGCGCCGCGATGGCGATGCGGCCCTCGTCGAGGATCCGCAGGAACTGCGCATAGCCACGGCCCTGTTCGCCGAGCAGGTTGGCCGCCGGGACCCGGACGTCCACGAACGACAGCTCGCGGGTGTCCGAGGCGTTCCAGCCGACCTTCGAGTACGGGGCCGCGACCGTGAAGCCCGGCGTGCCGGACGGCACGATGATCGCGGAGATCAGCGGCCCGCCGTCCGGTTTTCGGCCGGTCACCGCGGTGACCGTCACCAGACCCGTGATGTCCGTGCCCGAGTTGGTGATGAAGCACTTCGAGCCGTTGATCACCCATTCCCCGGTGTCCGCGTCCAGCCGGGCCGTCGTGCGCGTCGCACCCGCGTCCGAGCCGCCGTCCGGCTCCGTGAGCCCGAACGCGCCCAGGATCTCGCCCGCGCACAGCCGCGGAAGCCATGCGCGCTTCTGCTCCTCGGTGCCGAACAGATGGACCGGCATGGCGCCCAGCGACACCCCGGCCTCCAGCGTGATGGCCACGGACGAGTCGACCCGGGCCAGCTCCTCCAGGGCCAGACCCAGCGCCAGGTAGTCGCCGCCCATGCCGCCGTACTCCTCAGGGAACGGCAGCCCGAACAGGCCCATACGGCCCATCTCGCGGACGATCTCGTACGGGAACTCATGCCGCTCGTAGTAGTCGCCGATCTTCGGCGCCACCACGTCGTGCGCGAACTCCTCCACCGTGCGGCGGAGTTCCTCCAGCTCGGGGCTGAGACGGTGGTCCATGCTGATCACTGGTCCTTGTGGGAGAGGGCGCGGACGGTGCGGGACGGGCTCGGCCGGCCCAGCTGCTCGGCCATCCACACGCTCGTGGCGGTGAGACGGCCCAGGTCGACCCCGGTCTCGATGCCGAGGCCCTGGAGCATCCACACCAGGTCCTCGGTGGCGAGGTTCCCGGTGGCGGACTTGGCGTACGGGCAGCCGCCCAGGCCGCCGGCCGAGGCGTCGACCGTCGTGACGCCGTGTTCCAGCGCCGCGTAGGTGTTGGCGAGGGCCTGGCCGTAGGTGTCGTGGAAGTGCACGCCCAGCACGTTCGTCGGCACGCCCTCCTCGTTGAGCGCGGCGAGGAGTTCCAGGACGTGTCCCGGGGTCGCGACGCCGATCGTGTCCCCGAGGCTCAGCTCGTCGCAGCCCATGTCCACCAGCGTCCGGCACACCCGTACCACCTGGTGCACGGGGACCGGGCCCTCCCACGGGTCGCCGAAGCACATGGACACATAGCCGCGCACATGCAGGCCCTCGTGCTTCGCGTGCCCGACGACCGGCTCGAACACGGCAAGCGACTCGTCCAGCGTGCGGTTGAGGTTGGCCTTCGCGAAGGACTCGGTGGCGCTGGCGAACACCGCGATCCGGCGGGCGCCCAGCGCCAGCGCCCGGTCCAGGCCGCGCCGGTTGGGCACGAGCACCGGCAGCGCCACCCCGCGCAGATCGCCGAGGAGCGGGAACAACTGCTCCGCGTCGGCCAGTTGGGGCACCCACTCGGGGTGCACGAAGCTCGTCGCCTCGACGGTGGTCAGGCCCGCGTCGGCCAGCCGGTGGATGAACTCCGCCTTGACGCCGGTCGGCACGGCCGACTTCTCGTTCTGCAGCCCGTCGCGCGGGCCGACCTCGTGGATCCGCACCCGCTGGGGCAGATCCTGCGCGGGTACGACCATCGGCAGTCCCGGTGCGGTCATTCCTCCGCCTCCTCGTGCGGCGCGACCACGGCCAGCACCTGGTCCATGGCGACCGTGCTGCCGGGCCGTACGTCCAGTTCGGTGACCGTGCCCGCGTGCGGGGCCGCGACGACGTGCTCCATCTTCATCGCCTCCACCACCAGCAGGCTCTGGCCCGCGGTCACCTCGTCGCCGACGGCGACCTTCACGACGGTGACCGTGCCGGGCATCGGCGCGGTGAGCGAGTCGGCGCCCGCGAGCCCGGCCCGGGTGAGGGAGGCGGCCACCGGATCGTGATCCCGTACCTGCCAGGCGTCGCCGTCGCGGCCCAGCCAGGTGCCGTCCGGCAGAGCGGCGAAGCTGTGGACGACGCCGTCGAGCCGGATGGAGAACCGGTCCTCGCCCGCCTCCGCCCCCGGGAGGCGGCCCACGGACGCCGTCAGCGGCGTGCGCGCCCCGTCCGGAAGCACCTCGGTCGCGCCGTCCGGCGTGCGGCGCACGCGCACGGCGACGGGCTCGTGTCCCGGGACCCGCAGATGGTGCACCGTCCAGGCCCGCTCGCCGCCCAGCCGCCAGCCGTCCGCCGCGGAGAACGGGTCCGCCCAGCCGGCTTCGGGCGCGGCGCCCAGCGCCGCCTGGCGCAGCAACGCCGCCGCCGCGTAGACCTCCGCGGGCACCTGGCCGGGCAGCAGGTCGGCCACCGCCCGCTCGACCAGCCCCGTGTCCAACTCGCCCGCCGCGACCGCCGGATGGGCCAGCAGCCGGCGCAGGAAGCCCGCGTTGGTCGGCACGCCCAGCGTGACCGTCTGCGCCAGGGCCGCGCGGAGCCGGCGCAGCGCCGTGCGACGGTCCGGCCCGTACGCGATCACCTTGGACAGCATGGGGTCGTACCGGCTGCCGACCTCCGTGCCCTCGCTGAGCCCGGAGTCGGTGCGCACCCCCTCGCCCTGCGGCTCGCGCAGCCGCAGCACCGTGCCGCCCGACGGCAGGAACCCGCGCGCGGGATCCTCCGCGCACAGCCGGGCCTCGATCGCGTGCCCGGTCAGCCGGATGTCCCGCTGCGCGAACGGCAGCGGTTCGCCCGCCGCGACCCGCAGCTGCCACTCCACCAGGTCAAGACCGGTGACCAGTTCGGTGACCGGATGCTCCACCTGGAGCCGGGTGTTCATCTCCATGAAGGAGTACGCCGCCGGGTCGCCGCCCGGCACGATGAACTCCACGGTGCCCGCACCCCGGTAGCCGCAGGAGCGGGCCGCCCGCACGGCCGCCGCGCCCATCGCCGCCCGGGTCTCCTCGTCGAGGAGCACGCTCGGTGCCTCCTCGACCACCTTCTGGTGCCGGCGTTGCAGCGAGCACTCGCGCTCGCCGAGGTGCACCACAGTGCCGTGCGCGTCGGCCAGGACCTGGATCTCGATGTGCCGGGGCCGCTCGATCCAGCGCTCCACCAGCAGCGTGTCGTCACCGAAGGAGGCGCGGGCCTCGCGCCGGGCGGCGGCGATCTCGTCGGCGAGCGCGCCCGCCTCCCGTACCAGGCGCATGCCCTTGCCGCCGCCGCCCGCCGAGGGCTTGAGCAGCACCGGCATCCCGATCTCACGGGCGGCCTCGGCGAGCTGGGCGTCGGACAGACCGCTCCCGCTGGAGCCGGGGACGACCGGCACCCCGGCCGCCCGCACCGTCTCCTTCGCGCGGATCTTGTCCCCCATGAGGGCGATGGCGTCGGCCGGCGGGCCGATGAACACCAGCCCCGCCCGTGCGCAGGCCCGCGCGAAGTCCGCGTTCTCGGCGAGGAAGCCGTACCCCGGGTGGACGGCCTGCGCGCCCGTGCGGGCGGCGGCATCCAGGAGCCGCTGCACGGACAGATAGCTCTCGGCGGCCGGCGCAGGACCGAGCCGCACCGCCGTGTCGGCCGCGCGCACGTGCCGCGCGTCGGCGTCCGCGTCGGAGAACACCGCAACCGACCGCACGCCCAGCGCGCGCAGCGTGCGCATGACGCGCACCGCGATCTCACCGCGGTTGGCCACCAGGACTGTCTCGAACATCGTCTTCGGTCCCCTCACATCCGGAAGACGCCGAACCGCGGCTCGCCCAGCGGGGCGTTCGCGCAGGCGGTCAGGGCCAGGCCCAGCACCTGCCGGGTCTCCAACGGGTCGATCACGCCGTCGTCCCAGAGCCGGGCGGTGGCGTAGTAGGCGTTGCCCTGCCGCTCGTACTGCCGGCGGATCGGGGCCTTGAAGGCTTCCTCCTCCTCGGCGGGCCAGGACTCGCCGCGCGCCTCCAGTTGGTCCCGCTTGACGGTGGCGAGGACGGAGGCGGCCTGCTCGCCGCCCATGACGGAGATCTTGGCGCCCGGCCACATCCACAGGAAGCGCGGGGAGTAGGCCCGGCCGCACATGGAGTAGTTGCCGGCGCCGTAGGAACCGCCGACGACCACGGTCAGCTTGGGCACGCGCGTGCAGGCGACGGCGGTGACCATCTTGGCGCCGTGCTTGGCGATGCCGCCGGCCTCGTAGTCCCTGCCGACCATGAAGCCGGAGATGTTCTGCAGGAACACCAGCGGAATCCCGCGCTGGTCGCACAGCTCGATGAAGTGGGCGCCCTTCTGGGCGGACTCGGAGAACAGGATGCCGTTGTTGGCGACGATCCCCACCGGGTGGCCGTGGACCCGGGCGAAGCCGGTGACCAGGGTCTGCCCGAACTCCGCCTTGAACTCGGCGAACCGCGAGCCGTCGACCACGCGCGCGATGATCTCGCGGACGTCGTAGGGGGTGCGCGGATCGACGGGCACCGCGCCGTAGAGCCCGTACGGGTCCACCTTCGGCTCGACGGCCGGCCGGACCTCCCAGGGCAGGGGCCCGCGCGCGGGGAGCGTGGCGACGATGCCGCGGACGATCCGCAGGGCGTGCGCGTCGTTCTCCGCGAGGTGGTCGGTGACGCCGGACACACGTGCGTGGACCTCGCCGCCGCCCAGTTCCTCGGCGGTGACGACCTCGCCGGTGGCGGCCTTCACCAGCGGGGGGCCGCCGAGGAAGATGGTCCCCTGGTTGCGGACGATCACCGCCTCGTCGCTCATCGCCGGGACGTAGGCGCCGCCCGCGGTGCAGGACCCGAGGACGGTGGCGATCTGCGGGATGCCGGCGCCCGACATGCGCGCCTGGTTGTAGAAGATCCGGCCGAAGTGCTCACGGTCCGGGAACACCTCGTCCTGCATCGGCAGGAAGGCGCCGCCGGAGTCGACGAGATAGAGGCAGGGGAGCCGGTTCTCCAGGGCGATCTCCTGGGCCCTCAGATGCTTCTTGACCGTCATCGGGTAGTACGTGCCGCCCTTGACGGTGGCGTCGTTGGCGACGATCACGCAGTCCCGCCCGGCGACCCGGCCGATCCCGGCGATCACCCCGGCCGCCGGTGCCTGCCCGTCGTACATCCCGTCGGCCGCGAGCGGGGCCAGTTCGAGGAACGGCGAGCCGGGGTCCAGCAATGTGTCCACGCGGTCCCGCGGCAGCAGCTTGCCGCGCGCGGTGTGCCGGGCCCTGGCCCGCTCGCCGCCGCCGAGCCGGGCCGCGGCCAGCTTGCCGCGCAGTTCCTCGGCGAGCGCGCGGTGCGCCTCCTCGTTGGCCCGCCAGGCCGCCGACGCGGGATCCGCCGCGCTCGTCAGCTCCGGTGCCTCCAGCATTCTGCGGTCCCCTCACCCAGTGGTCGACTGTTAATGAGCGTTAACCATTTCTCCTAGGTTAACGAGCGCTAACCCGGCTGTCTAGAATTGCTGCCATGGTCACCAGAACCGGCGCCCCCGGGCGCCGCGAGCAGATCCTCAAGGAGGCCGCCCGGCTGTTCGCCGAGCGCGGCTTCCACGGCGTCGGGGTCGACGAGATAGGGGCCGCGGTCGGCATCAGCGGCCCCGGTCTGTACCGGCACTTCGCGGGCAAGGACGCGATGCTCGCGGAGCTGCTGGTCGGGATCAGCGGACAACTGCTGACCGGGGCCAAGCGGCGCCTGGCGGAGGCCGACGGCGCGGCCGGCCCCATGGCGGTCCTCGACTCCCTCATCGAGGGCCACATCGACTTCGCCCTCGACGACCGCCCCCTGATCACCCTGCACGACCGGGAGCTTGACCGCCTGCGCGACAGCGACCGCAAACTGGTGCGCCAGCTCCAGCGGCAGTACGTGGAACTGTGGGTCGAGGCGCTGCGGGCGGCGTATCCGGGGCTCGCCGAGCCGGCCGCGCGCTCCGCGGTCCACTCGGTCTTCGGCCTGCTGAACTCGACCCCGCACCTGGGCCGGCCGGGCTCCCTGCCGGGCCGCGCGACGACCGCGGCCCTGCTGCACCGCATGGCCCGCGGGGCGTTCGCGGCGGCGGGCGCGCACGGATAGCGACCGCTACCCGGCCGGCAGCGGCGGCCGGGCGTGATGCGGGTTACCCCCGGGACGCCCTGGACGGGGCCCGTACTCGTCGGTACCGTGGTCTGAGCAAGCGCTTAGACATGCCTGAGGTACGTGGAGGTGGCGGCGTGCGCCGTACGGTGTTCAACGAGGATCACGAGGCGTTCCGGGAGACCCTTCGCGCCTTCATCGAGGCCGAGGTCGTGCCGGTGTACGACGAGTGGTTCGCCGCCGGCCAGGCCCCGCGCGAGTTCTACTACAAGCTCGCCGAGCTGGGCCTCTTCGGCATCAACGTCCCCGAGGAGTTCGGCGGCGCCGGCCTGGAGACGCACAAGTTCGAGGCGATCCAGTACGAGGAGACGGCACGCGCCGGCGTGACCTTCGGCGGCTCCGGCGTGCATGTGCTGCTCGCCCTGCCGTACCTCAAGATGCTCGCCACCGACGAGCAGAAGAAGCGCTACCTGCCGAAGTTCGTCTCCGCCGAGGAGATGTGGGCCATCGCGATGACCGAGCCCGGCACCGGCTCCGACCTCGCGGGCATGAAGACCACCGCCAAGCTCTCCGAGGACGGCACGCACTACGTACTCAACGGCGCCAAGACCTTCATCACCGGTGGCGTCCACGCCGACCGCGTCATCGTCTGCGCCCGCACCGCCGCGCCCAGCGCCGAGGACCGCCGCTTCGGCATCTCCCTCTTCGCCGTCGACACCAAGTCCGAGGGCTACTCCATAGGCCGCAAGCTGGACAAGCTGGGCCTGAAGACCTCGGACACCGCGGAGCTGGCGTTCGTCGACGTCAAGGTGCCCGTCGAGGATCTGCTCGGCCAGGAGAACAAGGGCTTCTCCTACCTGGGCGCCAACCTGCCCTCCGAGCGCTGGGGCATCGCCTTCGGCGCCTACGCGCAGGCCAAGGCGGCCGTCCGGTTCGCCAAGAGTTACGTCCAGGAGCGCACCGTCTTCGGCAAGCCGGTCGCCCACTTCCAGAACACCAAGTTCGAGCTGGCCGCCTGCCAGGCCGAGGTGGACGCCGCCGAGGCGGTCGCCGACCGGGCCCTTGAGGCACTGGACGCGGGCGAGCTGACCCCCGCCGAGGCCGCGAGCGCCAAACTGTTCTGCACCGAGGTCGCGCACCGCGTCATCGACCGCTGCCTCCAGTTGCACGGTGGCTACGGCTATATGAACGAGTACCCGATCGCCCGCCTGTACGCGGACAACCGCGTCAACCGCATCTACGGCGGCACCAGCGAGATCATGAAGACGATCATCGCCAAGGACATGGGCCTGTGAGGACACGGGCCCGCAAGGGCCTCGGTAAGTCCACGAAAAGATCGCAGGATACAACTGGCTCATGAGTCAGGCACTTCAGTCCCTGCTCGATCTGCTCGACCTGGAGCGGATCGAGCAGGACATCTTCCGCGGCCAGTCCAGCGCCGCTGTGGTTCCGCGCGTCTTCGGCGGGCAGGTTGCGGCCCAGGCGCTGGTCGCCGCCGGGCGCACGGTACCGGCCGACCGGCACGCGCACTCCCTGCACGCCTATTTCCTGCGGCCGGGCGACCCCGGCGCCCCCATCGTCTACACCGTCGACCGCATCCGCGACGGCCGCTCCTTCACCACCCGCCGGGTGGTCGCGATCCAGCACGGGCAGCCGATCTTCCACCTCTCGGCGTCCTTCCAGACGTACGAGGAGGGACTGGAGCACCAGGCGCCCATGCCCGCCGCGCCCGACCCGGAGACGCTGGCCACCGCCCAGGAGCGGCTGCGCGGCTACGCACACCTGGACGCGCGGATCGTGGAGAAGTTCCAGGAGGCCCGCGAGGCGGTCGACCTGCGCTACGTCGACGAGCCGCCCTACGGCAGCTACGGAGTGCCGCGGGAGCCGCACTCCCAGGTGTGGTTCCGCACCAACGGCAAGCTGGACGGCGACATCGACGCACCCCTGCTGCACGTCGTGCTCGCCACCTACGTCTCCGACATGACACTGCTCGACTCCGTGCTGCTCGCGCACGGCCGCGGCGGCTGGGCCGTCGGCGATGTGGTCGGGGCCTCGCTGGACCACGCCATGTGGTTCCACCGGCCGTTCCGCGCCGACGAATGGCTGCTGTACGACCAGGAGTCGCCGTCCGCACACGGCGGGCGCGGGCTCGGCCAGGCCCGCATCTACACCCAGGACGGCCGGCTCGCCGTCTCGGTGATCCAGGAAGGCGTGGTCCGTGTGCCCAGGGGCTGAACGCCTGGGCGTACGGCCCCTGTCGGCGTCAAAAGGACTTTGATTCCTGCCCGAGGTGCCGAACCCAGAGGGCCGGGCTAGGCTGAATGGCGAGCCGCAAAAGAGGGCACGCCCCGTGCCGTTGAAGTTCCCGAGACGCGGAACTCCGGTCGTTGATCTCGCCCACGCGTATCGCGTGGCCCGACCTGGCGGCATCGGTGCCGAGACGTGCCTTCATATCAGAGCGGTGAAGCCAGAGACCGCGCCGCACCTCTTCATACCACTGCGGTTGCGGCCATCCACTCGCCGGCCCCGAAAGTGGCGGGCGAGACGATGGAAGGAAAGGCAATCCCATGCGAGCACAACGCGCAAGGCGTCTCCTTGCGGTGTCCGCTGCCGGCATCCTGATGGCCGGCGGCGCCGCGATCGGCGCAGCGGGTACCGCTTCGGCAGCCCCGGCGCACGTCAACTCCGGGTACTCCAGCAACGACCACGGCGGTCATGGTGGCTACGGCGGTCATGGTGGCTACGGCGGTCATGGTGGCTACGGCGGTTACGGCGGTCACGGTGGCTACGGTCACGGCGGCTACGGCCATGGTGGCTACGGTCACGGTGGCTACGGCCATGGCGGCTACGGAGGCCACGGCGGCTACGGCGGCCACGGTGGTTACGGCGGTCACGGCGGTGGCGGTCACGGTGGCGGAGGCCACGGCGGTGGCGGTCACGGTGGCGGCGGTCACGGTGGCGGAGGCCACGGTGGTGGCGGCGGACGCTGACCGTCCACGCACACAGCGCGATGTGCGGCTCCTCACCGGGGCCGCACATCGCGGCGTCTGGGGACCGTCGGTCCGTCAGTCGCCCTTGCCCAGGCCCGCTTCCGTCAGCAGATAGGCCGTCATCGGGTCGTAGTAGCGCGGGCTGAGAACGTGATCGTCGAGCGGCACCGCCACTTGGAGCGTGCCCTCGGACTCGGCGAGGAACAGCGCCGGGTCGTTGCAGTCGGCGTACCCGACGGAGTCGAGCCCGTGCTGCGCGGCGTAACCGGCCCAGCCGTGGTCGGCGACGACCAGGTCGGGCAGCGGACGGCCCGCACGCTCAAGTCCCGTCAGAATGGCCCGCATCGGCTCGCCGGAGTGGGTGTGCCACAGCGTGGCGCCGTGCTCCAGGACGGCGACGTCCGCGAACTGCATGACATACCCCTCGTCCGTCTGCAGCCCGTCCGGGATGACCACGACCTCGCAGCCGGCGGTGCGCAGCGCGGCGGCCGTGGCCCGGTGCACGTCGAGCAGTCCGCCGGGGTGACCGGTGGCGAACAGCACCCGCTGCCCGCCGTCGGCCGCCTTGCGCAGCCGCAGCGCCAGCCGGTCCAGGGCGTCGACCGTCAGCTCGGGGTCGATGGTGTCCTGTCCGTACCGGTACTCCGGGTCGTCGTTGACGCCCACCCGCTCCGCCATCACCGCGAGCACGTCCTGCTCGTCCTGCCAGCGGTCCCCCAGCTCAAGCCCGAGCCAGAAGTTGCGGTCGCCGTTGGCCAGCTTGCGGTAGTGGGAGAGGTTGTTCTCGCGGGGAGTGGCGACGTCGCCCGCGATACGGGTGCTCACTAGATGGTCGACTAGCTCGGCGCGGCTGGGTGTCCCGGGTATCGGCATGCCTCCCATTGTGAGGCAGCGGGCGGCGCGATTCCCCTGGCGTATCGCACGCTGGGACGCGGGTCACTCACCGTGTTTCAGCGCGAACCACAGCTCCATGCGGACATCGGGATCGTCGAGGTCCGCGCCGAGCAGCGCCGCGCACCGGCCGATCCGCTGCCGCACGGTGTTGCGGTGCACACCGAGCGCGACCGCGGTGCGGTCCCAACTGCCGTGCAGGGAAAGCCAGCTGCGCAGGGTCTCGGCGAGGGCGGGCCGGCCGGCGAGCGGCGCCAGCAGCTCGCGTGCGAACCCCTCCGCCTCGTCCGCCGGGACCAGTCCCGCAAGGCCGGCCCGGCCGCCGTGGCGGACCAGCGCGGTAGCGGTGACACGGGCCCGGGTCAGGGCGCGGGCCGCCTGGGCGTCGGCGGACGGCCACTCGTGCGGGGCGGCCGGGGCGCTGACGCCGAGGGTCCAGCCGGGCTGCGGGGCGGGTTCGCGGTCGGCCGGCACCAGCACCCGTACGACGTCACGGCCGACGTCGACCAGCGCCGAACCCAGGGCCGCGCCCAGCGCGGAGCCGGCGACCGCGTCCGGCGGCTGGGTCTGCGGGCGGGCGTGCACGACGAGCCACCGCCCGTCGCCCAGCAGCGGCGCCACGTCCTGCGGTGCCGCGCCGAGCAGCAGCCGGACCAGCGCCGCGGAGCGTGCCGCCCCGGCACCGCTCTGGTGCTCCCCGGTGAGCAGCGACAACAGGACGGCGGCCACGGAGGCGATGGCGTGGTCCCCGGCCTCCCGCCCCGGCACCGCGACCCCGAGCACAAACCCCTGCCCGTTCCCCAGCGAGTACGCGGCAAGACGGGTCCCCCCCACCGCATCGGTTGCGGAAGCCGGCCCACCCCGCCCCCCGCCCAGCTCCCCAGCACCGGTACCGCTACGGCCGACTGCGGAGACGGCGGTGCCGCTACGGCCGGGTGCGGGCGCGTCGGTGGCGGCGCGGCCGGGCGTGGAGGTGGTGATTGTGGCGGTGGTGGGTGTGGGGGTGTGGGTGGCGGTGTGTGTGCGGCCCAGGTCGGCGGCTTGGGCGGGGGTGGCCGGTTTGGGCGCGGCGTGCGTGACGGGGCCGGTACCGCCGGGTGCGGGTGCGGCGGTGGTGGCGGGGCCGGGCGTGGTGGCGGTGGGCGTGGCCGTGGTGGGTGTGGTGGCGTGGTCGGCGGAGTATGCGCGGCCCCGGTCCGCGGCTCGGGCGGGGGCAGGCGGTTTGGGGGCGGGCTGCGTGACGGGGCCGGTACCGCCGGTGGCAGGCGCGGCGGTGGCGGTGCTGGGTGTGGAGGCGGTAAGAGGTGGGGGTGTCTGGTCATCGGTGCAGGTGCGGACCGGGGTCGCGGCCCCTGCGGAGGCGGTCGAAGGAGCCGCCTCCTCCGCGGGCGCCCGGCGCCCGGCGTCCGGAGCCGTGGGCGCAGGGCCCTGGCCGGCTGGTTCGGGGGTGCCGGGTGTGGGGGTGGGGTTCTGGTGTGTGGGGTCTGGGGCCGGACCGGTCGGCTCGGGTGTCCGGGTCCCTGGGGCTGGGCTGCCCGGGGTGGTGGTCCGGGTCCCCGGGGATGGGCTGGCTGGCTCGGGGGGCGGGGACATCGGGGATGGGCTGCGCGGGTCGGCGGTCCTGGACATGGGGGCCGGACCGGTCGGCTCGGGTGTCCGGGGTCTCGGGGCCGGTGTGCTCAGGGGCGGGGTGTTGCGGAGGGGGCGTACTACCTGGGTCAGGTGGGTCAGGGCCGTGTCTATGTCTTCCCTGGGGGGCCGGCCGGCCGAGGCGATTTCCGTGCCGTCGGGACCGTACAGGCATGCCCGGCCGCCCAGCCGCTGGGCCAGGCGGCGCAGCACCGCGGGGACCGGATCGGGGCGGGCCGCCGCGGACGCGAGGCTCTGCTGGGCCTCCGTGACCCGGCGCAGCTCGGCCAGCCGGGCCTGGGCCATGAGCTGCCAGACCGCCCGGGCCACAGCCGAGAACGTCGTCTGCGGCGGTACCTCGACGAGCGGCAGCCCGTACGCCTCGCAGGCCGCGACCAGCGCCCCCGGCACCGTGTCGTGCACCGGTGCGACGCCGAAGCCCAGCGCCGCGCCGCCCGCCGCCACGATCCTGGACACGTAGGCGTCGAAGTAGTCCCCCGCCCCCGCTCGACCAGGGGCACCCCCGTCCGCCTCGGGGATGTGCACGCCCGCGGTCAGCAGCAGCTCGCCACCCAGCAGATACGGATAGGGGTCGGACATCTCGGAGGTGTGCGCCCAGTGGATGGCGACCTGGGGCCCCGACGGCCCGGCGATCTGCCGCAGGGCCAGGTCCTCCCGGGCCAGCAGCGCCGCCAGCGGGACCGGCGGGGTGGGCGGGACCGCCGGCGCGGCCGGTGCGGACCTGTCCGGCATCGTGTGCGTTCCCTCCACTCCGGCGCCGTCGAATGGATGAAACGTACACTTCGCAGTCGCTTTCCGGCCACCTAATGTCGGTCCGGACCGGCAGCCGCGGGTACCGGCGTCTGTCCCCGTGATCCGCTGCCGGCGTCCCCGCTCCCGGAAACCCGCTTCCGGGACACCCCACTCGTCTCCGCACGACACGCCACCGACCGTGCGCGAAGGAGGGCCCACATGGCCGTCGACTACACCGTGATCGTCGTCTATCTCGTCGGCATGCTGGCCATGGGCTGGTGGGGCATGCGCCGCGCCAAGTCGAAGAGCGAGTTCCTGGTGGCCGGCCGCCGCCTCGGACCCGCCCTGTACTCCGGCACCATGGCGGCGATCGTCCTCGGCGGCGCCTCCACCATCGGCGGTGTGGGCCTCGGCTACAAGTACGGCCTGTCCGGCGCCTGGATGGTCTTCACCATCGGTCTCGGCCTGCTCGCGCTGAGCGTCTTCTTCTCCGCCCGCATCGCCCGCCTGAAGGTCTACACCGTCTCCGAGATGCTGGACCTGCGCTACGGCGGCCGGGCGGGCGTCATCTCCGGCGTCGTGATGTGGGCGTACACCCTGATGCTCGCGGTGACCTCGACCATCGCCTACGCCACGATCTTCGACGTCCTCTTCGACCTCAACCGCACCGTCGCGATCGTCCTCGGCGGCTCGATCGTCGTCGCGTACTCCACGCTCGGCGGCATGTGGTCCATCACGCTGACGGACATGGTGCAGTTCGTCGTGAAGACGATCGGTGTGCTGCTGCTCCTGCTGCCCATCGCGGTCGTCAAGGCGGGCGGCTTCTCCGCGATGAAGGCCGAGCTGCCCACCGGGTACTTCGACCCGCTGGGCATCGGCGGCGAGACGATCTTCACCTATGTCCTGATCTACACCTTCGGCATGCTCATCGGTCAGGACATCTGGCAGCGTGTGTTCACCGCCCGCAGCGACCGGACCGCCAGGTGGGGCGGCACCGTCGCCGGCACCTACTGTCTCGGCTACGCACTCGCGGGCGCCGTCATCGGCACCGCGGCCAAGGTGCTCTACCCCGAGCTGGGCAGCCCGGACGACGCGTTCGCGACCATCGTCAAGGACGAACTCCCCATCGGCGTACGCGGGTTGGTGCTGGCCGCCGCCCTGGCCGCCGTGATGTCCACCTCCTCCGGCGCGCTGATCGCCTGTGCCACCGTCGCCAACAACGACATCTGGTCCCGGCTGCGGGGCATGACGCGCCGTGCCCCGGACGCGCACGACGAGGTCAGGGGCAACCGCGTCTTCATCCTGATCATGGGCGTCGGCGTGATCGGCACGGCCATCGCGCTCAACGACGTCGTCGAGGCCCTGACCGTCGCCTACAACCTGCTCGTCGGCGGGCTGCTCGTCCCGATCCTCGGCGGGCTGCTGTGGCGGCGCGGCACCGCGCAGGGCGCCCTCGCCTCGGTGATCGTCGGCGGCCTCGCCGTCATCGGTCTGATGGCGTCCTTCGGCATCCTGGCCAACGAACCCGTCTACTACGGCCTGTTGTCCTCCCTGGTCGCCTACCTCGTCGTCTCCCTGCTGACGAAGCCGACCGACGCCGCCGTGCTCGCCGCCTGGCGGGAGCGCCTTGCCGGACGGACCCCCGAACGCGCCTCCGAACCCGTCCCGGCTCACCAGTAGAGTCACCGGCAAAGCAGTACATGCGCGAACAAGCGCAGGAAAGAAGGCATTTCACCATGAGCAGCAGCGAGACGCCCCGCGGCCCCGTCGACTCCTCCCGCGTCCCCCGGTACGCCGGACCCGCGACGTTCGCCCGGCTGCCCCGCCTCGACGAGGTCGGCACCGCCGATGTCGCCGTCGTGGGCGTGCCGTTCGACTCCGGTGTCTCCTACCGGCCGGGTGCCCGCTTCGGCGGCAACGCCATCCGTGAGGCGTCCAGGCTGCTGCGCCCCTACAACCCGGCGCAGGACGCCTCCCCCTTCGCGCTCGCCCAGGTGGCCGACGCCGGTGACATCGCCGTGAACCCGTTCCACATCAACGAGGCCGTCGCGACCATCGAGGCGGCGGCCGACGAACTGCTCGGCACCGGCGCCCGGTTGATGACCCTCGGCGGCGACCACACCATCGCGCTGCCCCTGCTGCGCGCGGTCGCGAGGAAGCACGGCCCGGTGGCCCTGCTGCACTTCGACGCCCACCTCGACACCTGGGACACCTACTTCGGCGCCGAGTACACGCATGGCACCCCGTTCCGCCGCGCCGTCGAGGAGGGCATCCTCGACACCTCCGCGCTCTCCCACGTCGGCACCCGCGGCCCGCTCTACGGCAAGCAGGACCTCAGCGACGACGAGAAGATGGGCTTCGGCATCGTCACCTCCGCGGACGTCTACCGGCGTGGCGCCGACGAGATCGCCGACCAGTTGCGCGGGCGCATCGGCGACCGGCCGCTGTACGTGTCCATCGACATCGACTGCCTCGACCCGGCGCACGCGCCCGGCACCGGCACCCCGGAGGCGGGCGGCATGACCTCCCGCGAGCTGCTGGAGATCCTGCGCGGCCTGGCGTCCTGCAACCTGGTGTCGGCGGACGTCGTCGAGGTGGCGCCCGCGTACGACCACGCCGAGATCACCTCCGTGGCCGCCTCCCACACGGCCTACGAGCTGATCACCCTGATGACCCGCCGGATCGCGACGGCGTAGCTCCGCTGGTTCGGCCGCGTTGGGTTGTTGTTCGGCTGCGGCGGTGTGGTGGCTGGGCGCGCAGTTCCTCGCGCCCCTTTTGGGTGGTGGCTGTCGTGGTTTGGCTGCGGGGGTGTGGGGGCTGGTGGCGCCCACGCGGCGGAGCCGCATATCGATACAGCCTCGCGCCCCCTTCGGGGCGCCCGATTCGTCAAGGAGACCGAGCCCCAGTGACGCACGACCATGACCTGGTACTCCGCCCGACGCCCGCGCAGACGGCGGCCGCCCTCGACCCGCCACCCGGCCGCAACGGCGGCGACCTGGTCGTGGAGACCCTGGCCGGGCTCGGCGCGACGACCGTGTTCGGGCTGCCCGGCCAGCACGCCCTCGGCATGTTCGACGCGCTGCGCCGCTCGGACCTGCGCTACGTGGGCCTGCGCGTGGAGAACAACGCCGCGTTCGCGGCGGACGCGTACGGCCGGATCACCGGCGAGGCCGCGCCGTTGCTGCTGTCGACGGGGCCGGGCGCGCTGACCTCGCTCGCCGCGCTCCAGGAGGCGGCGGCGGCCTCCGCGCCCGTCCTCGCCATCAGCAGCCAGGTCCCGACGGCCGGGCTCGGCGGCGGCCGGCACGGCTATCTGCATGAACTCCCGGATCAGGCGGCCTCGTTCCGGGGCGTGGTCAAGTCGGTCCACACCGTCCGCGCCCAGTCCCAGATCCCGTCCGCCGTCGCCGCCGCCTGGAAGTCGGCGCTGACCGCACCGCACGGCCCGGTGTGGGTGGAGATCCCGCAGGACGTACTGCTGGCACGGACGGCCCTGCCGGTGGTGACCGCGCTGGACGCCACCCCTGACGAACTGGTCCCGCGGCCCGAACTGACGGCGCTGGCCGCCGATCTGCTCGCGCGTGCCGCCCGCCCGGCGATCATCGCCGGCGGGGGAGTGGTCCGCGCGGACGCCGCAGGCAAGCTGCTGCGGCTGGCCGAGCGCCTGGACGCCCCGGTCGTGACGACCTTCGGCGGCAAGGGCGCCTTCCCGTGGGAGCATCCGCTGTCCCTCCAGTCGTGGCTGGAGGACCGGCACACCACGGACTTCCTGGAGGACGCGGACGTCCTGCTGGTGGTCGGCTCCGGGCTCGGTGAACTCTCCTCCAACTACCACACGTTCGCGCCGCGCGGCCGGGTGATCCAGATCGAGGCCGACCTCGGCAAGCTGGAGGCCAACCACCCCGCCCTCGGCATCCACGCGGACGCCCGGCTCGCCCTCCAGGCACTGCTGGAGACGGTGGCGGAGCGCACGGACGCCGCGGCGCCGCGGCGGGTGCGCGACCTGCTCGCCAAGGTCGCCGACCGCATCGCCGGCCAGGAACTCACCCTGGAACAGGACGTGCTGGCCGCGGTCCGCCGGGCCCTGCCGGCGGGCGCCCCGTCCTTCTGGGACATGACGATCCTGGCCTACTGGGCCTGGTCGGCCTTCGACGCGCAGGCCCCGAACACCATGCACTCGGCGCAGGGCGCAGGCGGTCTCGGCTACGGCTTCCCGGCCGCCCTCGGTGCCGCCGCCGCCGACCCGGGCCGTCCGGTGCTGGCGGTCTCGGGCGACGGCGGCGCCCTCTACTCGATCGCCGAGTTGGCGACGGCCCGCCAGTACGGTCTGAACGTCACCTGGCTGATCGTCGACGACGGCGGCTACGGCATCCTGCGCGAGTACATGACCGATGCGTTCGGCCAGGCCACGGCGACGGAGCTGACCCGCCCCGACTATGTGGCGCTCGCCGGGTCCTTCGGTGTCCCGGGGGTGCGCACCAGCCCCGAGACCCTGGAGGCGGACCTGGCGCAGGCGCTCGCGTCACCGGGGCCGTCGGTGGTGGTGCTCCCCGCGGTGCTGCGGATGTTCGCGCCGACGCACCTCGGCTGAGGGCGTCGGCTCGGGTCAGCAGGCGCCCGGGCCGACGCCGTCCATGCGGCCGCCGAAGTCCCCGAGGTAGCGCGAGCGCCAGTCGCCCTTGAACACGTCCCGCTTCTCGACGGGTGACCAGTTGATGAAGCAGGCGCGGGTGCCCGCGACCGCGGAGCCGACGTGGTCGTGCAGGCTGGGCGGCATGTCGCGGTAGCCGCTGCGGGAGGTCCACTCCCAGTAGGAGCCGCCGAAGCCCTCCTTGCTCCAGAAGCACACCGATCCGTCAGGACAGGACGGGACGGCGGCCCGGGCGGAGGCCGACTGGGCGGGCAGCAGCAGGGCGGTCAGCGCGAGGGCGACGGCGAGGGACCAGGAACGCGGCTTCATACGGCTCTCCGAGAAGGCGAGTTGGGGCGCCCCGGCCGAGCGGCCGGGGCGCCCTCATGCTCGGGTCCGGGCTCCGGGACACGCCCGGACCGCAGAGCGGTCTCACCGGTGTGGGCGAAGTAGTCGTTCAAGCACACACGGCGGCGGGAGCCCCGGCCACTCGGCACGGCCGCGAGGCGCCTACCAGATGGCGTCCACCCACTCCGGGTGGTCCACGAACGGGTTCCGGTTGTGCTGGTAGGAGTCGTAGATGACCTGGTTGCGGCGTTCCTCGAAGGCGTCCGGCGGGTCCTCGTCGTTCCACCGCTTCAGGACCGACAGCTTGCCCATGTACGGGGTGCTGCCGTTGTTCACCTTGTCGTCGGGTTCGAGGTCCGCGAAGCCGTCGCCGCCCTCGTAACGGACCGCCATGTAGAGGATCATGCGGGCCACGTCGCCCTTGACGGCGTCGCGTGGCTCGAAGGAGTCCGCGTCGGTGCGGCTGCCGCCGGAGTTGGTGAAGGTGCTGCCGCCCTCGTCGAAGTCCTTGTTGCTGCGCGTGGAGTTGACCTGGACGTCCTCGGGCCGGATGTGGTGCAGATCGGTGCCGGGGCCGGTCGAGGTGGTGAGGTTGCCGTGCGAGATCGCCCAGACGTGTTCGCGGTTCCAGTCGCCGACGTTGCCGCCGTTGAGGGTCTTGCCGCGCGAGATGCCCGAGTACAGCAGGACCACGTTGTTGCTGTTGTTCGGGTCCTGGTCGGTCACCTTCAGCGCGTCCCACAACTGCGCGTAGGACAGCTTGCTCTGGCTGCTGATGATGGTGTGCAGGGCGGACTTGAGGCTCGTGCCCGACTTGCCGACCGCGTTCTTGTAGTACGTCGTGTCGTACGCGGTCGTCGTCGCCCGGGCCGGGGTCGCGGTGAGGGCGGGTGCGGTGAGCGCGACGAGGACGGTGGCCGTCGTCAACGCCACTGTCCTCCAGTGGCGCAGGGGTGTCGCCGGCATCATGTGGGGTCCGTTCTACGCGGGTTGAATGGAGGCGGCACCCTGTAGAGTGACATGGACATGTAGTGGCCGTGGTGTACGGGGGGTGTCGGTTGCGTGACGGGATACGGCACGTCCTGCCCGCCACCGGCCCAACGGCCCCCGGCCCCAAGGCTTTTCGGGGGCGGCCGGTGGGCGCTGGCGCCGGGGATTGCGAAGGATTTGCCCTACGGGTGGGCCGGCGCGTACAACCATTTGTTCGAAGCCGTGAGTCAACAGGTACATGACTCATCCGATATCCAGGCGCGCCGCGGTACTGGCCGCGGGCGTCGGCGCCGCGGTGCTCGTACCGGGCCTCGTCGTCGCCGCCCCGGCGTCCGCCGCGACCACGCCCACGGTCAGCTGCACGTCGGCCAAGGCGGGCCTCGCCGCCAAGTTGAAGAAGGACATCACGGCCGCCCTCGCCACCCGCAAGGGCACCGTCGCCGTCGGCCTCTACGACCGGACCTCCAAGACGACCTGCACCCTGCGCCCCTCCACCGCCTACGACTCGGCCAGCGTCGTCAAGGTCACCGTCCTCGCCACGCTGCTGTGGGACGCGAAGAAGCACAACCGCTATCTGACCGACCGCGAGGTCACCCTCACCAAGGCCATGATCACCAAGTCGGACAACGACGCGACCAGCAAGCTGTGGAAACAACTGGGCCTGACGAAGATCAAGGGCTTTCTGTCCGCCGCGAAGATGACGCAGACCAAGCCGGGCGCGAACGGCTACTGGGGCCTGACCCAGATCACCGTGACCGACGAGCAGAAGCTGCTCAAACTCGTCACCGCCAAGAACACCGTGCTCAGCGACAACTCCCGCGCCTACATCCGCAAACTGATGGGGCAGGTCGTCTCGTCGCAGCGCTGGGGCACCCCGTACGGCGCGCCCTCCGGTGTCTCCGTGCACGTCAAGAACGGCTGGCTGCAACGCTCCACGCACGGCTGGCGGGTGCACAGCGTCGGCACTTTCGACGGCCGCGGACACGACTACATGATCACCGTGCTGACCCACGGCAACAGCACGATGAACTACGGCATCAGCACCATCCAGGGCGTGGCCAAGGCCATCCACAAGGACCTCGCCGCGGCCGGAAGTTGAGCCTTCACCGCGCGGATCCCGCGGCGTCACCGAACTGCCCTACGGTGACGCCCATGCGCATGAGAACCGCACTCGCCACCTTCACCGCCGTGCTGGCGGCGGCCACCTGCCTGACCGCCGCGGGGACCGCGGGAGCGGCCCCCGCACGGGGCAACGCCTGCTCGCCCGCCGTCCTCGTCGACCGCTTCTCCGACGCGCTCGACAAGACGACGTACGAGGGCACCTTCGTCGGCAACTTCTCCGCGCTCGCCGTGGACCGGGACGGCTCCCTCGCCGCACTCTCCGACCGCTCCGCGCTCTTCGGTCTTGACGCGAAGACCCTGAGGCCGACGTCGGTCGTCCCGCTCGCCGACGAGAAGGGCGGCCAGCTGGACTCCGAGGGCCTGGTCGTGGACCGCGACGGCACCCGGCTGGTCAGCTCCGAGACCGAGCCCTCCGTGCGCCGCTACTCCCGCGACGGCCGCATCCTCGACCGGCTGCCCGTGCCGTCCGCCCTGCTGGTCGCCCCCGCGGGCCGCGCCACCAACAACCTGACCTTCGAGGGCCTGACCCTGCTGCCCGGCGGGCGCACCCTGCTCGCGGCCATGGAGGGCCCGCTGTCCGGCGACGCCGCCGACACCGTCCGCTTCCAGACCTGGCAGCGGACGAAGGGCGACCACTTCCGGCTCTCCGCGCAGTACGCCTACCGCACCGACCCCGGTCTCGGCGTTCCCGAGGTCCAGGCGACCCCCGACGGCCGGCTGCTCGTCCTGGAACGCGGCTTCACCGCCGGCGTCGGCAACACCGTCCGCCTCTATCTGGCCGACCCGCGGCACGCCACCGACACCGCCGGCGTCGAGAACCTGACCGGCCAGAAGGGCGTACGGCCCGTCAGGAAGACCCTGCTGGCCGACCTCGCCGACTGCCCGTCCCTGGGCGCCACCGCCAAGCAGCCCCAGCCCAACCCGCTCCTCGACAACATCGAGGGCATGGCGATCACGGGCCGCGACCGGGGCCGCCTGAAGGTCGTCCTGGTCAGCGACGACAACCAGAACCAGGCCCAGACGACCCGCGTCTATTACCTCCGCGTACGCGTCTGACCCACCGGCCCACGGTCACGATCCCCGTGTCCGGGCCGGCCGGGCTTCCGGCCCGGATGAGGGTGGGTTCGTCTGACCGGGGTGCGAGCTGATGGAGCCACGCGGCTCATGCACCGCCCGCTGCCCCCGCTCACGGCGGTGCCGGTGCCGGTGCCGGGTGTCGTGGTGCCGGCCGCCGCCGGCACGCCGGCATCGCGCCGGTCGGGCCGCACCGACCCGCCCGGCCGCCGCACCCCCGGGGGCCCTGGGGGTGCGCCCCGTAGAGGCGCGGGGAACTGCGCGGCCGGCCACGGGCCCCTGCGGGGAGCCTTGGCCGTCGTCCGGGTGCGGGGGCGTGGTGGTTTTCGCGCCGTTCCCCGCGCCCCTTGGGGCGTGCATCCGCTGTCGTCCGGGTGCGGGAGCGTCGTGGTTTCTCGCGCCGTTCCCCGCGCCCCTGCGGGGGCGTACTCGCCGTTGTTCGGGTGCGGGTGTGTTGTGGTTTCTCGCGCCGTTCCCCGCGCCCCTTGGGGCGCGCACCTGCCGTGCTCGCTCACCCCTGTGCCTTCGGATCGGCTGTGTCCCTAGCCCCTCCCAGCCATCCGCACCCTCGATTCGGTCGAACCCAGCGGAGCGGTTTGTTGCGGGGGGATGAAATCCGGTGCGGGCGGTGTTGGGGTGTTCCGGATGACCGGGACCAGTGGGAGGCGGCGGCGTGGCAGCGGAACGGGGATGGGCCGGACGGCTGATCGGGTACGCCTGGCGTCACCCCAAGGACGTCGTCCTGGCACTCGGCTCCTCCCTCGCGGGCATGGCCGTCATGGCGCTGGTCCCGCTGGTCACCAAGGTGATCATCGACGATGTGATCGGCGACCACAGCCGCCCCATGGCCCCCTGGGCCGGCACTCTGATCGGCGCCGCCGTGCTGGTCTACGTCTTCACCTACATACGCCGCTACTACGGCGGCCGGCTCGCCCTCGACGTCCAGCACGACCTGCGCACCGAGATGTACGAGACGATCACCCGGCTCGACGGCCGCCGCCAGGACGAGCTGTCCACCGGCCAGGTGGTCGGCCGCGCCACCAGCGACCTCCAGCTGATCCAGGGCCTGCTCTTCATGCTCCCGATGACCATCGGGAACGTCCTGCTCTTCCTGGTCTCCCTGGCCGTCATGGCCTGGCTGTCGCTGCCGCTGACCCTGATCGCCCTCGCCGTGGCCCCCGCCCTCGGCTGGATCGCCCGGCGCAGCCGCTCCCGGCTGCACCCCGCCACCTGGTACGCGCAGGCTCAGGCCGCCGCCGTCGCGGGCGTCGTCGACGGCGCCGTCACCGGCGTACGCGTGGTCAAGGGCTTCGGCCAGGAGGAGCAGGAGACCGGCAAGCTGCGCGACGTCGGCCGCCGGCTGTTCGCCGGGCGGCTGCGCACCATCCGGCTGAACAGCAGGTACACGCCCGCGCTCCAGGCCGTCCCGGCCCTCGGCCAGGTCGCCATGCTGGCCCTCGGCGGCTGGCTCGCCGTACGCGGCCACATCACCCTCGGCACGTTCGTCGCGTTCTCCACCTACCTCGCGCAGCTGGTCGGCCCGGTCCGCATGCTCGCCATGGTGCTCACCGTCGGCCAGCAGGCCCGCGCCGGCACCGAGCGGGTCCTGGAGCTGATCGACACCGAGCCGAGCCTGCGCGAGGGCACCAAGACCCTGCCCGCCGACGCCCCCGCGACCGTCGAGTTCGACGACGTGTCCTTCGGCTACGACCCGCTGCACCCGGTCCTGCGAGGACTCAGCTTCGAGATCCGCCCGGGCGAGACGCTGGCCGTGGTCGGCTCCTCAGGCTCCGGCAAGTCGACGGTCTCCCTGCTGCTGCCGCGCTTCTACGACGTCACCCACGGCGCCGTCCTGATCGGCGGCCATGACGTGCGCGAGCTGACCTACGACTCCCTGCGGGCCGCGATCGGCCTCGTCCCCGAGGACTCCTTCCTCTTCTCCGACAGCGTGCGCGCCAACATCGCCTACGGCCGCCCGGACGCCACCTTCGAGGAAATCGAGAAGGCCGCCCGCGCCGCCCAGGCGGACCGCTTCATCGCCGAACTGCCCGACGGCTACGACACCAAGGTCGGCGAACACGGCCTCACCCTCTCCGGCGGCCAGCGCCAGCGCATCGCCCTGGCCCGCGCCCTGCTCACCGACCCGCGGCTGCTGGTCCTCGACGACGCCACCTCCGCCGTGGACGCCCGGGTCGAGCACGAGATCCACGAGGCGCTGAAGCAGGTCATGACGGGCCGGACCACCCTGCTCATCGCCCACCGCCGCTCCACCCTCGGCCTCGCCGACCGCATCGCCGTCCTCGACGCCGGCCGGCTCGCCGACATCGGCACCCACGACGAACTCCAGGAGCGGTCCGCCCTCTACCGCCGCCTGCTCACCGACCCCGACGAACTCGGCGGCGTCTCCCCGGGCCACGCCCGGCCCGCCGCGCCCCACGAGGACACCTCGGTGCGCGAGGAACTGGACGCCGAGTTCGACGCCGAGCGCGGTGTGACCCCGCATCTGTGGAGCGGGGACCGGGACCCCAAGGACCCCAAGGACCCCAAGGACACAGCCCTCGCGGGCACCCCGGCCACCCCCGAACTGCTCGCCCAGGTCGAGGCGCTGCCCCCGGCGACCGACACCCCCGACATCGACGAGGCGCACGCCGTACGGCCCGAGCAGTCCTACGGCCTGCGGCGCCTGCTGCGCGGCTTCGGCCTGCCCCTCCTCGTCAGCCTGCTGCTCGTCGCCGTCGACGCGGGCATGGGACTGCTGCTGCCGATCCTGATCCGGCACGGCATCGACCAGGGCGTCAGCCGGATGGCGCTCGGCGCCGTCTGGGCGGCCTCGCTGCTCGCCCTGGCCGCCGTCCTCGTGCAGTGGGCGGCGCAGATCGGCGAGACCCGGATGACCGGGCGCACCGGCGAACGCGTCCTGTACTCCCTGCGTCTGAAGATCTTCGCGCAGCTCCAGCGGCTCGGGCTCGACTACTACGAGCGGGAGCTGACCGGCCGCATCATGACCCGGATGACCACGGACGTGGACGCGCTGTCCACGTTCCTGCAGACCGGCCTGGTCACCGCGTTCGTCTCCGTCGTCACCTTCTTCGGCATCATGGTCGTCCTGCTGGTGATCGACGTACAGCTCGCGCTGGTCGTCTTCGCCACCCTGCCGCCGCTCGCCCTCGCCACCGTGTTCTTCCGCCGGGCCAGTGTGAAGGCGTACGAACTGGCCCGCGAGCGGGTGTCGGTGGTCAACGCCGACCTCCAGGAGTCGGTGTCCGGGCTGCGCATCGTGCAGGCCTTCCGGCGGGAGCGGGACGGCGCGCGCCGGTTCGCCGAGCGCAGCGACAGCTACCGCGGTGCCCGTATCCGCGGCCAGTGGCTGATCTCCGTCTACTTCCCCTTCGTCCAGCTGCTGGCCTCGGTCGCCGCGGCGGCGGTACTGATCGCGGGCGCGGGCCGGATCGAGGCGGCCACTCTGACCACCGGCGCGCTGGTCGCCTACCTCCTCTACATCGACCTGTTCTTCGCCCCCGTGCAGCAGCTGTCCCAGGTCTTCGACGGCTACCAGCAGGCGTCCGTCTCCCTCGGCCGCATCCAGGAACTGCTGCGCGAGCCGACGTCCACCGAGTCCGCCGCCGCGCCGCTCGACGTGCTCTCGCTGCGCGGGGACATCGCCTTCGAGGACGTGCACTTCGCGTACCGCAGCGACGGGCCCGGCACACCGGGCGAGGCGGCCCTCACCGGGATAGACCTGCGGATACCCGCCGGACAGACCGTCGCCTTCGTCGGCGAGACCGGGGCCGGAAAGTCGACCCTGGTCAAGCTGGTGGCCCGGTTCTACGACCCCACCAGCGGCCGGGTCACGGTCGACGGCACCGACATCCGCGCCCTCGACCTGGCCGCGTACCGCCACCGCCTGGGCGTCGTCCCGCAGGAGGCGTACCTCTTCCAGGGGACCGTGCGCGACGCCATCGCCTACGGCCGTCCCGACGCCACCGATGCGGAGGTGGAGGCCGCGGCCCGTGCGGTCGGCGCGCACGACATGATCGCCCGGCTCAGCGGCGGCTATCTGCACGAGGTCGCCGAGCGCGGCCGTAACCTCTCCGCCGGCCAGCGGCAGCTGATCGCGCTCGCCCGCGCGGAGCTGGTCGACCCCGATGTGCTGCTGCTCGACGAGGCCACGGCCGCCCTGGACCTGGCCACCGAGGCCCAGGTCAACCAGGCCACCGACCGGCTCGCGGGCCGCCGTACGACGCTCGTCGTCGCCCACCGGCTCACCACCGCCGCACGCGCCGACCGGGTCATCGTGATGGACCACGGGCGGGTCGCCGAGGACGGCACCCACGAGGACCTGCTGGCCCGCGGCGGACGCTACGCCGACCTGTGGCACACCTTCATCGGCCACACCGAACCGGAAGAACCCCTGGGCGTAACCCCCTGACCCCACCCGCCGGGCGACCGCCCACCCCACGGTGCCGCCCGCCACCGCTGTGCGGCGTGCCGCTGTCGGCTGACGGGCATTGCCGTGTCGGGGCCGGACGCCGTTTGCAGGGGTATCGGTGGGTGGATCGGTGGGGGTGTCGGGGGGTGGATGGGGGTGCGGGACAGGCAACCGTCCGACGCTTGTCGTGCGTCCGTACATCAGTACGTTCGGTGGCCGGGACAGGGGAGGGCCGACAGTGGGCAGTGGTGCGATGCGCAGGCGGCTGGCGCTCGGCGTGGCCGTGCTGGCCGCCTCCGGGGTGCTCGCCTTCGCGGCGCCCGGTGGCGCGCTGGCGGCGTCGGAGGGAGCCTGCGCCGGGCGCAAGGTGAAGACCCTGCCCTTCTCCACCGGCGCCGTACACGTCTACAAGCGCAACGGCTACGTCTGCGCGGTCACCCTCCCGAAGCGGCCCGGCACCAAGCGCATGATGTCGGTCAGCGTGCAGGCGCGCGGCAACCGCCCGGTGGTGGACGAGGGCCGCTACGCCCACCGGGCGGGCCCGGTCACCGTGCACGCAGGCCACCGCTGCGTGTGGGTGAAGGGTGCGGTGGCCCGCGGCTCGGTGAGTTCCGGCTGGATCCTGTGCTGACCCCACCGGACCCCGGCCCACCGACCCCCGGCCCACCGGCCCCGCCGACCCGATCCCCCCTGGTGTGAAGCGAGTTGCTCCGATAGCTTCCGGCGCACATCTGTTTCACAGGGAGGGTGCATGCGCAAGGCGCTCAGATGGCTGCTCGCGCTCACGGTGTTCATAGGCACGCTGAGCACGGCGGGCGCGGCCACCGCCGCCCCGTCGGCCACCACCGACGGCACGGACATCAAGGAAAGGCTCCTCGCCGTACCGGGCATGAGCCTTGTCGAGGAGAAGCCCTACCCGGGCTACCGCTTCTTCGTCCTCACCTACACCCAGCCGGTGGACCACCGGCACCCGTCCAAGGGCACGTTCCAGCAGCGGATCACCGTGCTGCACAAGGACGTCTCCCGCCCGACGGTCTTCTACACCGGCGGCTACAACGTCTCCACGAGCCCCGGCCGCCGCGAGCCGACCCAGATCGTGGACGGCAACCAGGTCTCCATGGAGTACCGGTTCTTCACGCCGTCCCGCCCGTCCCCGGCGGACTGGTCCAAGCTCGACATCTGGCAGGCGGCCAGCGACCAGCACCGCATCTTCACGGCCCTGAAGAAGATCTACCCCGCCAACTGGCTTGCCACGGGCGGCTCCAAGGGCGGCATGACCGCCACCTACTACGAGCGTTTCTACCCGCGCGACATGGACGGCGTGGTGGCGTACGTGGCCCCCAACGACGTGGTCGACAAGGAGGACTCGGCGTACGATCGGTTCTTCGCGACCGTCGGCACCAAGGAGTGCCGGGACCGGCTGAACGGGGTCCAGCGGGAGGCGCTGGTGCGCCGTCAGGCCCTGGAGAAGAGGTACGCGGCGTACGCCGCCGACAACGGCTACACCTTCGGCACCATCGGCAGCCTGGACCGCGCCTACGAGGCCGTCGTCCTCGACTACGTCTGGGGCTTTTGGCAGTACAGCGGGCTGTCCGACTGCGACACCGTCCCGGCGGACGCCGAGCACGCGAGCGACCAGGAGATCTGGGACTCCGTCGACACCATCTCCGGGTTCTCCGCCTACACCGACCAGGGCCTGGAGCCGTACACGCCGTACTACTACCAGGCGGGTACGCAGCTGGGCGCGCCGACGATCCACTTCCCGTACATCGAGAAGAAGTACATCAAGTACGGCATCCAGCCGCCCCGGAACTTCGTGCCCCGGTCCATCCCGATGACGTTCCAGCCGAACGCGATGCGTGACGTGGACACCTGGGTACGCCACCATGCGACGCGCATGCTCTTCGTCTACGGCCAGAACGACCCGTGGGGCTCCGAGCGGTTCCGCCCCGGCCACGGCGCGCGGGACTCGTACGTGTTCACCGCGCCCGGTATGAACCACGGCGCGAACGTGGCCGGTCTGGTGGCCGACGAGAAGGCGCTCGCCACCGCCCGCATCCTGGACTGGGCCGGCGTCGCCTCCCCGGCGGTCGAGGCGGACCCGTCGGCGGCCAGGCCGCTGGCCCGCTTCGACGCCCGCCTTGACGTCCGCGACGTGGAACGCGAACCGGCACTACGCCCATGACACCCGGTGCCGCGCCCACCCCACAGCCGGCGGGCGCGGCACCCCAAAGGGGCGCGGGGAACGGCGCGCCCAGCCACGACGCCGCCGCACACGACCGCCGACGGTTGACGCCCCAAAGGGGCGCGGGGAACGGCGCGATCAACCACGACGCCGCCGCACACGACCGCCGACGGTTGACGCCCCAAAGGGGCGCGGGGAACTGCGCGATCAACCACGACGGTGCCGCACAGGACCGACGACGGTTGGCGCCCTGAAGGGGCGCGGGGAACTGCGCGACCAGCCACGGCGGCGCCGCACGCGACCGGCGGCGCCGCACGGCCAAGGCGCAGCGCGGCCAAATCCAGTGAAGCGCTCAGTAGGACAGGCCGTACCCGATAGGGAACAGCACCCGACCCGGGTCGTCCGCCCGCTGCACCGGTACGGGCAGCCTGCCCCGCGGCGCGACGCGTCCGGCGATCACCCGGGCGGCGGCGCGCAGTTCCACGTCGGTCCAGGAGTACGTCGCCAGGAAGCCCGGTACGGACGGAAGGTGCGCGACGTCGTACGGATTGCGGACGGCGACGGCGACGACCGGCTTCCCGGTGGCGAGGAGCTGTTCGACGAGGGACGTCTGCGCGCCGCCCGCCGAGACGTTGTACGTCGCGACGATCACCGCGTCCGCGTCCCGCGCGGCGGTCACCGCCTTGGCGATGGTGGCGGCGGAGGGCGCCGTGCCGGTGGACAGCGCGGTGGCCGTGAAGCCCAGTTCGGTGAGGGCGGCGGCCAGGACACCGGTGGGCGGGCCGGTCGTACCGGACGGGGAGGCCGGATCGGCGCCCACCACCAGGAGCCCGCGGTGGGTGCGGCGGGACAGCGGGAGGATGCCGCCCTCGTTGACGAGCAGGGTCGTCGTGCGCTCGGCGATCCGGTCGGCGGCGGCCAGATGCGCGGGCGTGCCGACGGTGCCGCCGACCCGGTCGGGGTCGGCGTACGGGTGATCGAACAGGCCGAGCCGGGCCTTGAGCCGCAGGATGCGCAGGATCGATTCGTCGAGCCGCGCCTCCGTGAGTTCGCCGCCGCGCACGGCCTCCAGTACGGCGTTCCAGGCCACGTCGAGCCTCGGCGGGTTGAGCAACTGGTCGACGCCCGCCTTCAGCGCGAGCACCGGCACCCGGTCGTCGCCGTACTTGGTCCGTACGCCCTCCATGCCGAGGGAGTCGGTCACCACGACCCCGTCGTAGCCCAGTTCCCCGCGCAGGATGCCGGTGAGGATGGGACGGGACAGGGTCGCCGGGTCGCCGGAGTCGTCCAGCGCCGGGAACTGGATGTGCGCGGTCATGACCGAGTCGATGCCGGCCCTGATCGCGGCGCGGAAGGGTGCCGCGTCCAGCGCCTCCCACTGGTCCCGGCTGTGGGTGATCACGGGGAAGCCGTAGTGGCTGTCGACGGCGGTGTCGCCGTGCCCGGGGAAGTGCTTGGCGGTCGCCGCGACCCCGGAGGACTGATACCCCGTCACCTCGGCCGCCACCAGAGCGGCCACGGCGTCCGGGTCGGCCCCGAAGGACCGTACGCCGATGACCGGGTTGGCCGGGTTGACGTTCACGTCGGCGTCGGGGGAGTAGTCCTGGTTGATGCCCATCGCGCGCAGTTCGGCGCCCGAGACGCGGCCCAGAGTGCGGGCGTCGGCGCGGGAGCCGCCCGCGCCGACGGCCATCGCGCCCGGGAAGAGGGTGGCGGGTCTGCCGACCCGGCAGACGATGCCGTGCTCCTGGTCGGTGGCGATGAGGACGGGCAGCCCGCGGGGCCGGTCGAGGGAGGCCCGCTGGATGCCGTTGGACAACTCGGCGATCTGGCGCGGGTCCTTGGTGTTGTGCGCCCAGGTGAAGTAGATGATCCCGCCGACGCGGTACTCGGCGATCAGCTCGGCGGCGGTCCGTACGCCGATCTCGCTCAGGTTGGCGTCGATGTCGCCCTGGTCCGGGGCGGTGGCCGAGTGACCGTACACCCGCATGACGAAGAGCTGGCCGACCTTCTCCTCCAGCGTCATACGGGAGATGAGGGCGCGGAGCCGTTTGTCGCCGCGGGCGGCGTCGGCGTGCGCGGTGCCGCCGACGGCGAGGGCGGCGGTGATGCCCGCGGTCGCGGCGAGGACCGTGCGTCTGGCGGGCTGAGCGGTGTTTCCCGTGCTCGTGTCGGGCACGTGCGCTCCTTCCGGAGGGGGATCCGTGGAGATGCGGGGGGTGGACCACTGAAGGAAACTTCCGAGGATTCACCAATATCCGGGAAGTTTCTGCCAGTCAAGGGAACGCACAGCACCCGCCGCGATCACGGACGTGCCGCTACGCCGCCTCGCTCAGCAGCCGCGCCAGATGCGCGCGGCCCGCGCCCAGCAGGCCCGGCAGCGGCGCGGCCGACTCGTACCAGCGCTTCTCGTACTCCCAGCACAGCCAGCCGTCCCAGCCGAACCGGCACAGCACGTCGACGCACTCGGTCAGCGGCAGCACCCCGGCGCCGAGCGGAAGCGGGGTGGTGTCGTCGGCCGAGGCGATGTCCTTGACCTGGACGTAGCCGAGGTACGGGGCGAGCGCCCGGTAGGTCTGCGAGGGCTGCTCGCCGCCCAGCCAGCTGTGCATCACGTCCCACAGCGCACCGACCTGCGGCTGCCCGACCGCGCCGAGCACGCGGCTCGCGGCGGCCCCGGTGCGGTGCGAGTCATGGGTCTCCAGCAGGATGCGCACCCCGAGGGCCGCGGCCTGCCCGGCGGCGGCGGAAAGCCGTCGGACGGCGGTGACGTCGGCGTCCGCCGCGGGCTGGTCGCCCCCGCCGGGGAAGACCCGCACGAACGGCGCGCCCAGGTCATGGGCGAGTTCGAGCAGCCGCCCGATCTCGGCGAGCACGGGCTCGTCGGCGCCGGGCGCGGCGACCCGCGCGTACCCGGCGAGGCCCAGCACCTCGACCCCGGCCGCCCTGAACGCGGCGGCCGTCTCCGCCCGTTCGGCGGGTCCGAGCCCCGGATGCACCGGTTCCTCCGGATGGGCGCGCAGCTCGACGCCGTGGTAGCCGTGCGCGGTCGCGAGGGCCAGCACCTCGGACAGGGGCAGCCCGGGAACGCCGAGGGTGGAGAAGGCGAACTTCATGACCACGGACCTTACTGGTCACGCTCCGGTTCCGCGCAGATCCAGCCGCCAGTCCTGCCCGTTCAGGTCGCGGCCGAAGGAGCGGTGCGGCTTCTCGGCGACGAGCACGAAGCCGTGGCGCTGGTAGATGCGCCGGGCGGCGGTGAGCACGTCGTTGGTCCACAGCACCACGTCCCGGTAGCCGACCTCGCGCGCGAAGTCCACGACGGCCCGCACCAGCCGGTCCCCGACCCCGAGCCCGCGCGCCTCCGGTTCGACGAGGAGCAGCCGCAGCCGGGCGGTGGCGGGCGCCTCGTCCCGTACGCACATGACGCAGCCGACGGGCCGTCCGCCGCGGTCCTCGGCGATCCACACCCGCTCCAGATGCGGGTCGTGGTCCGCCGCGAAGTCGGCGACGATGCGGGCGACCAGACCCTCGTAGTCGGAGTTCCAGCCGTACTCGGCGGCGTACAGCGCGGCGTTGCGCTGCACGATCCAGCCGAGGTCACCCGGGCGGGGCTCGCGCAGCGTGATGCCCTCGCGGCCGGCGGGGCGGGCGGGGCCGTGGCCGTCCGGGCCCAGGATGCCCTGGATGGTACGCATCGCCTCCGCGAGCCGCGGCCGGTCGCCGGGGTCGACGGAGCCGAGCAGGGAGCCGACGCTCTCCCGCGCCCGCTCATCGAGCAGGTCCGCGGCCTCCCGGCCCCGCGGGGTGAGGCTGACCCGCCGGCGCCGGGGGTCCTTCGCGGACGGGGCACGCTCGATCAGCCCGTCCTGCTCGAACTTGTTCAGAATCCGGCTCAGATACCCCGCGTCCAGCGACAGCTCGCCGCGCAGATCGGCGGCGTCCGTACGGGATGAGTGCGCGAGTTCGTACAGGACGCGGGACTCGGTGAGGGTGTACGGGGCGTACAGATGGCGGCCGTAGTCGAGGGCGCCGATGAGATTCGTGTAGAAGCGGTTGAAGGCACGGATGTCCTGGACGGTCATGAAGCGCCCCCGATGATCCGACCTCCGGGCACCCCCGAAGGCTCCCGATACTTGACTCAGTCAGAAATACCCTAGCCCACCACCCCACCCCCGTCCATGCCCGCCCCAGCCAAGCCCCACCGCACTGAGGCAACGCCCCAAAGGACCACGGGGCTGTATCGAGCGGGGCTGTATCGATACGCGTCTCCACCACAAGGGCGCGATCAACTACGACGGCGCCGCACACGCCCGGCGGCGGTCGCGCCCCGAAGGGGCGCGGGGAACTGCGCGCCTAGCCACGATGGCGCGGAGGCCGACTGACGACGGTTCGAGCCCCGAAGGGGCGCGGGGAACTGCGCGATCAGCCACGACGGCGCGGAGGCCGACTGACCACGGTTGCGCCCCCAATGGGCCGCGGGGCTGTATCGATACGCGGCTCCGCCGCGCGGGCGCGATCAGCCACGACGGCGCCGCAGTCGGCCGGCATGACCAGGCCCACGTCGGACAGACCGGTCAGCCGCCGAAACCGAGCGTCAGCGTGGCGCGGCCGTAGACCCCCGAACCATCAGCTCACCCCGGATCGTCGCGATCCCCCCGTGCGGCGCCTCCTCGCGCCCCATCGCGATACGCCCCGCCCGCGCGCCGGCCTCGGCAAGCGGCAGCCGGACCGTAGTCAGCGCGGGCACCGCGTCGATGCTGAACGGCAGATCGTCGAAGCCGGCCACCGACACGTCCTGCGGAATGCGCAGACCGGACTCGCGCAACGCCGCGCACGCGCCGAGCGCGACGGAGTCGTTCGCGGCCACCACCGCCGTCAACGAGGGGTCCCGGCGCAGCAGTTCCCGCGTCGCCTCGTAGCCGGCACGCCGGTCGTAGCGGCCGTGCACCGTCCAGCCCGGATCCGCGTCGACACCGGCCGCGGACAGCGCCGCGTGATGGCCTTCGAGCCGGTGCCGGGTGGTCGTACGCTCCTGCGGCCCCGCGATATAGCCGAGGCGGCGGTGGCCGAGGCCGATGAGGTGTTCGGTCAGTTCCCGGCCGCCGCCGCGGTTGTCGAAGGTCAGGGCGACGGCGTCGGTGTCCGGCGCCGGCGGGCGCCCGCACAGCACCACCCGCGTACCCGCGGCGCTCAGCTTGCGCAGCTTCGCCGCGACCGCGGCCCCGTGCGTGGCGTCCTCGACGGCGCCGCCGGTGAGCACCACCGCGGCGGCGCGCTGCCGCTGCAACAGCGTCAGATAGGTCAGTTCGCGCTCCGGCGACCCGCCGGTGTTGCAGACGACGGCCAGCCGTTCGCCGCCGGCGCGCCCGCCCGGCCCGCCGATCTCGTTCTGGATGGCGCTCGCCATGATGCCGAAGAAGGGGTCGGCGATGTCGTTGACGAGGATGCCGACCAGGTCGGAGGTGGCCGCGGCCAGCGCGCTCGCCGGCCCGTTGAGGACGTAGTCCAGTTCGTCCACGGCGCGCAGCACCCGCTCCCGGGTGGCGGCGGCCACCGGGTAGTTGCCGTTCAGCACGCGCGACACCGTCGCGGGCGAGACCTGGGCGCGGGCCGCCACGTCCGCCAGGGTCACCGTCATCTCGTCGTCCTCCGGTCGCGCATGTCGTCGTCAAGGGGGCTGCGGTGCGCCCTGCGCCGGCGCCCCCGTGCGGGTGCGGTGCACCCGTGCCCCGGGCGCCCGGGAGCCCGTCCCGTGCGGTCCATCCCCGTCCGGTCCGGCCCCCGCCTGGCGCGTCGGCCCCCGAGCAGACCATACGGCCGGCAGACCCGCCCGTTCGCCCCCTCCGCCACCGAACCGTGGACACGCCCTTGTAGGGACCACTGGTCAGAGGCTAGCTTCTCCACGGATAGAAAGCGCTTGCTGAACCGGCGTGCGTGCCGGGCGGGCGACCGCGACACACGGGAAGTACGCGAAGACGGGCCTCGGATGCCCATGAAGGGACTGACGTGACACGCAAGACGGTGCGTATCGCCATGAACGGCGTGACCGGGCGCATGGGCTACCGCCAGCACCTCCTCCGGTCGATCCTCGCCCTGCGCGAGCAGGGCGGACTCGACCTCGGCGACGGCACCGTGCTGTGGCCCGAGCCGATCCTCGTCGGCCGCCGCGAGCCCGCCCTCCGGGCGATCGCCGAACGGCACGGCCTCGACGAGGTCGCCACCGACCTGGACGCCGTCCTCGCCGACCCGGCCGTCGACATCTACTTCGACGCCCAGGTGACCTCGGCCCGAGAGGAGGCGATCAAGAAGGCGGTCGCGGCAGGCAAGCACATCTACACCGAGAAGCCCACCGCCACCGGCCTCGACGGCGCCCTGGAACTGGCCCGCCTCGCCCAGCGCAAGGGCATCAAGCACGGCGTCGTCCAGGACAAGATCTTCCTGCCCGGCCTGCTCAAGCTGAAGCGGCTGATCGACGGCGGCTTCTTCGGCCGTGTCCTGTCGGTGCGCGGCGAGTTCGGCTACTGGGTCTTCGAGGGCGACTGGCAGCCCGCCCAGCGCCCCTCCTGGAACTACCGCGCCGAGGACGGCGGCGGCATCGTCGTCGACATGTTCCCGCACTGGGAGTACGTCCTGCACGAGCTGTTCGGCCGGGTCACCTCCGTCCAGGCCCTCGCCGCCACCCATGTCCCGCAGCGCTGGGACGAGCGCGGCAAGCCCTACGACGCCACGGCGGACGACGCCGCGTACGGCATCTTCGAACTGGAGGGCGGCGCCGTCGCCCAGATCAACTCCTCCTGGGCGGTGCGCGTCAACCGCGACGAACTCGTCGAGTTCCAGGTCGACGGCACCGAGGGCTCGGCCGTCGCCGGCCTGCGCAAGTGCCGCGCGCAGCACCGCTCCGCGACCCCCAAGCCGGTCTGGAACCCGGACCTCCCCGCCACCGACGACTTCCGCGGCCAGTGGCAGGAGGTCCCCGACAACGGCGAGTTCGACAACGGCTTCAAGGCCCAGTGGGAGCTGTTCCTCAAGCACGTCTACGCCGACGCCCCCTACCACTGGGACCTGCTGGCCGGCGCCCGCGGCGTCCAACTCGCCGAACTGGGCCTGAAGTCCTCCGCGGAGGGCCGCCGCATCGACGTACCGGAGATCTCGCTGTGACCATCCGACTCCCGGACGCGCACGGCGCGTTGCGCACCTACGAGCCGCGCACCGAGCCGCTCGCGCCGACCCCCGGCACCCCCTTCACCTCCCGTACGGTCTTCTCGGCGGCGCACGTCGTCGCCGACCCGTACGCCGACGTGTCCCCCGACTCGCCTGCCGCCGTCGACTGGGACGCCACCCTCGCCTTCCGCCGCCACCTGTGGTCCCACGGTCTCGGCGTCGCCGAGGCGATGGACACCGCCCAGCGCGGCATGGGCCTGGACTGGGCGGGCGCCGCCGAACTCATCCGGCGGTCCGCGGCCGAGGCGAAGGCCGTCGGCGGCCGGATCGCCTGCGGCGTCGGCACCGACCAGCTCACCGGCGGCTCACTCGCCGCGATCCGCGCCGCCTACGAGGAACAGCTCGCCGTAGTCGAGGAGTCGGGCGCGCAGGCCATCCTGATGGCCTCACGGGCGCTGGCCCGGACCGCCACCGGACCCGAGGACTACCTGGACGTCTACGGCCATCTGCTGCGCCAGGCCGCCGAGCCGGTGATCCTGCACTGGCTCGGCCCCATGTTCGACCCCGTCCTCGACGGCTACTGGGGCTCGGCCGACCTGGACGCGGCCACCGACACCTTCCTGGAGGTCATCGCCGCCCACCCCGACAAGGTCGACGGCATCAAGGTCTCCCTGCTGGACGCGCGGCGCGAGGTCGAGCTGCGCCGCAGGCTCCCGCAGGGCGTGCGCTGCTACACCGGCGACGACTTCCACTACCCGGAGCTGATCGCGGGCGACGAACGGGGCTTCAGCCACGCGCTGCTCGGCATCTTCGACCCGCTGGGCCCGCTGGCGGCCCAGGCGGTCCGGGCCCTGGACACGGGGGACACGGCGGGCTTCCGCGCCCTCCTCGACCCGACCGTCGAACTGTCCCGGCACCTCTTCCAGCCGCCGACCCGCTTCTACAAGACGGGCGTTGTCCTGCTGGCCTGGCTGGCCGGTCACCAGAGGCACTTCACGATGGTCGGCGGCCTGCAGTCGGCCCGTTCCCTGCCGCACCTGGCCCGCGCCTACGAACTCGCCGACGGCCTGGGCCTGTTCCCCGACCCCAAGCTGGCCGAGGAGCGGATGAAGGACCTGCTCGCGCTGTATGGGGTGCAGCGATGAGCGGCACGAACGGCGCGGACCTCGCGCGTTTCTCCATCAACCAGATGACCGTCAAACAGCTGTCGCTGCCCGAACTGGCCGAGGCGTGCGGCGCCTCGGGCGTCAGCCGCGTCGGCCTGTGGCGCGAGCCGGTCCAGGCGTACGGCGTCGAGGCCACCGCCAAGCTGATGCGCGACGCCGGGCTGGCCGTGTCCACCCTGTGCCGCGGCGGCTTCCTCACGGCGATCGACGCGGACGCGCGGGCGGCGGCCCTCGCCGACAACCGCCGGGCCGTCGACGAGGCCGCGGCCCTGGGCACGGACACCCTCGTGCTGGTCTGCGGCGGACTGCCGGCCGGCTCCCGTGACCTGCGCGGCGCCCGCGAGCGGATCGCGGACGCGCTGGCCGAACTGGGCCCGTACGCCAAGGCCCACGGCGTACGGCTGGCCATCGAGGCGCTGCACCCGATGTACGCCGCCGACCGCTGCGTGGTCTCCACCCTCGCCCAGGCCCTGGACCTCGCCGAACGCTTCCCGGCCGACCAGGTCGGCGTCACCGTGGACACGTACCACATCTGGTGGGACGACACGGCGCCCGAGCAGATCGCCAGGGCCGGCGCGGGCGGCCGCATCCACACCTTCCAACTCGCCGACTGGACCACTCCGTTGCCCGAGGGCGTGCTCAACGGACGCGGACAGATCGGGGACGGCGCGATCGATATGCGGGAGTGGCTGGGGTACGTGACGGCGGCCGGGTACACCGGGCCCATCGAGGTCGAACTCTTCAACGAGGAGCTGTGGGCACGCGACGGTTGCGCGGTGCTGACCGAGACGGCTGCGTTGTTCTTGGACCATGTGGTGCGCTGACGGCGTGGAGGTGCGCGGCCTTTGAGAGTGCCGCGATGTGCCGTCGGGCGGCTGCGGCGGCGTCGTGGCTGGTCGCGCCCGCGCGGCGGAGCCGCATATCGACACAGCCTCGCGCCCCCTTGGGGCGCTGTTGCACCGCGGCCGGCCTTCTCGGACCCGGTCAGAAGAACACCCCGCAGTGCAGCAGTACGTTGGCGTATGGGCTGGCCTCGCCGGTGCGGACGATCAGGCGGGCGGTCTCGGAGAGCTGTTTGAGCCGCGCGTGCGGGACCAGGGTCAGCTCGGGGAAGCGCCCGTGGAGCAGGGCGAAGGCGGCCGGGTTGGCCGTACGCGCCTCGTCGGCCGCCGTCGCCCCCTCCACCACCAGCTCGTCGAGCAGCCCGTCCAGCACCTCGGCGAACGACGGCACACCGGCCCGGAAGGCCAGGTCCACGACCCGTGGGCCGCGGGGTGTCGGCATCCCGGCGTCGCACACCAGCACCCCGTCGCCGTGCCCCAACTCGGCTATCGCACCGGACAGGTGACGGTTGAGAATGCCCGCCTTCTTCACAGCGCGTCGACCTCCTGCGCGGTCGGGAACGACTCCTGGGCACCCCGCCGGGTGACGGCCACCGCGCCGACCCGGGCCGCGTACCCGGCGGCCTCGGCCAGTGCGGCGCCCGCCCCGAGCCGCCAGGCCAGCGCCGCCGTGAACGCGTCCCCGGCGCCCGTGGTGTCCAGGGCCGCCACCGGCACCGCCGGCACCCGGACGACCCCGTCGGCGTCGGCGACCAGAGCGCCCTCGGCGCCCAGGGTCACCACCACCGACCGGGGGCCCTTCGCCAGCAGGATCCGCGCCCAGTCCTCGGGCCGCTCGCCCACCCGGCCCCCGCCCAGGATCACCCGTGCCTCGTGCTCGTTGACGATCAGCGGGTCGCAGGCATCCAGCACCTCCTGCGGCAGCGGACGCGGCGGGGACGGGTTGAGCACGAAGCGGCCCTTCGGGGCCAGGTTCCGCACCACCTCCACGACCGTCTCCAGCGGGATCTCCAACTGTGTGGAGACCACCCGGGAGGCGTGGAAGAGGCTGCCGGCGGCCCGTACGTCCGCCGGGGTCAGCCGGCCGTTGGCGCCCGGCGAGACCACGATGCTGTTGTCGCCGGACGGGTCCACGGTGATCAGCGCGACCCCGGTGGGCGCGCCGCCCACCAGGACGCCCACCGTGTCCACGCCCGCGGCCCGCTGGGAGTCGAGCAGCAGCCGCCCGTACGCGTCGTCGCCGACCCGGGCGAGCAGCGCCGTACGGGCCCCGAGCCGGGCGGCGGCGACCGCCTGGTTGCCGCCCTTGCCGCCGGGGTGGACGGCCAGGTCGGAGCCCAGCACGGTCTCTCCGGCCTCCGGGCGGCGCTCGACGGAGATCACCAGGTCGGCGTTGGCCGATCCCACGACCAGAAGGTCGTAGTCGTACATCAGATTGGCTCCCTGTGCGGTGGGGTGAGGCGCGGTCGAGGCGTGGTGTCAGCCGGTGAACCCGTTCACGTTCTGCGCGGTGACGACCTTCACCGGTACCTTCACGGTCTCGTCGATCTTCTTGCCGTCAAGTGCCTTGAGGGCGTTGTCCACCGCGATCCTCCCCAACTGGGTGGGCTGTTGGGCCACGGACGCGTACAGCGTGCCCTTCTTCACGGCCGCCAGCCCGTCCGGGGTGCCGTCGAAGCCGACGACCGAGACGGACCGGCCGGCCTTGGCGCCCAGGGCCTTGATCGCGCCGAGGGCCATCTCGTCGTTGGCGGCGATGACGCCCTGCACGTCGGGGTGGGCCTGGAGCAGGTTCGACATCACGTCGAGGCCCTTGGTGCGGTCGAAGTCGGCGGGCTGCTGGGCCACGACCTCGATGCCCGGATAGGACTTGAGTCCCGCGGCGAAGCCGGCGGCGCGCTCGCGCGCGGCGGAGGTGCCGGCCTGGCCCTGGAGGATCACGATCTTCCCGTTGCCGCCGAGCTTTTCGGCGATCGTCTTGGCGGCGAGTTCACCGCCGGCGACGTTGTCGGAGGCGACCAGGGCGTCGGTGCGGGCGTTGTTGACGCCGCGGTCGACGGCGATCACGGGTATCTTCGCCCGGTCGGCCGCCTTCACGGAGTTGCTTGCCGCGTCCGAGTCCACCGGGTTGACGATGATCGCGCCGAGCCGTGAACTGGTGAAGTTCTGCAGCTGGTTGGCCTGCTGCGAGGCGTCGTTCTGGGCGTCGGTGACCGTCAGGTCCACCCCGAGCCGCTTCGCCTCGGCCTGGGCGCCCGCCCGGATCTGCACGAAGAAGGGGTTGTTGAGGGTGGACAGCGACAGGCCCACCTTCGGGTTGCCGCCGCCGGCGGACCCGTTGTGCAGGAAGGACGTCGCGCCGACGATCGCCACGGTGACCACGGCCGCGAGCGTGTACGTCGCCGCCTGCCGGCCCCTGTCGCCGCCGCCCGTGCCCGCGGCCTGCGGGCTCGCCCCCGCCTTGCGGCGCACGGTGTCGAGCAGCACGGCCAGCGCGATGACCACGCCGATCACGACCTGCTGCCAGAAGGCGGACACGGACAGCAGGTTGAGGCCGTTGCGCAGCACCGCCAGGATCAGCGCGCCGATCAGTGTGCCGGACGCCTTGCCGGTGCCGCCCGCGAGCGAGGCGCCGCCGATGACGACCGCGGCGATCGCGTCCAGTTCGTAGCCGTCGGCGGCCTGCGGCTGCGCGGAGGACAGCCGGGAGGCGAGCACGACGCCCGCCGCGGCGGCGAACACACCCGAAAGGGCGTAGATCGCGAGCTTCTGCTTCTTGACGCGCAGACCCGACAGGCGCGCGGCCTCCTCGTTGCCGCCGATCGCGTACATGGAGCGGCCGATGTAGGTACGGCCGAGCACGAGCGCCGCGATCAGTCCCATGACGACCATGACCAGCACGGGCACCGGCAGCCAGCCGCCCAGCGTGTCGCCGAGGTGCGAGACGGAGTCGGGGAAGGGGATGGGGGAGCCCTGCGAGATCACCAGGGACAGGCCGCGGCCCACCGACAGCATGGCGAGTGTCGCGATGAACGGCGGCAGTTTGCCGTACGCGATCAGAAAGCCGTTGACCAGGCCGCACGCGATGCCGGTGGCGATCGCGAGGAGCACGGCGAGGGCGACCGGCACCCCGTGCTGGGTGGCGCTCCAGGCGAGGACCGTGGCCGACAGCGCGGCGACCGAGCCGACCGACAGGTCGATGCCCGCCGAGACGATCACGAAGGTGACACCGAAGGCGAGGATCGCGGTCACGGCCGCCTGGACGCCGATGTTGAGCAGGTTGTCGGTCGTCAGGAAGTCACCGGACAGCGCCGACAGGGCGATGACCAGGACGATGAGCGCGGTGAGCGCGCCGTTGTCGAGCAGGAGGCGGCGCAGGCCGCCCGGGGCGCCACTCGCGCCCGTCCTGCTGTTGAGCGTGTCAGTGGCCACGAGCGGCCTCCGTTTCGGTCGTGGGAGTCGTGGGGGCGGTGGGAGTGCTGACGGCGAGCGCCATCACGGCGTCCTGGGTGGCCTCGGCCGCCGCGAGTTCGCCCGCGATCCGGCCCTGGGCCATCACCAGCACCCGGTCGCTCATGCCCAGTACCTCCGGCAGATCGCTGGAGATCATCAGGACGGCGGCGCCCTGCGCGGTCAGTTCGTTGATGAGCTGGTAGATCTCGACCTTGGCGCCGACGTCGATGCCGCGCGTCGGCTCGTCGAGGATGAGCACCTTGGTGTCCGCGAGCAGCCACTTGCCGATGACGACCTTCTGCTGGTTGCCGCCGGAGAGCGTGCGCACCTGCTGCCCGAGGCCCGCCATCCGCACGCCCAGCTGCCCGGCGATCCGCTCGGCCGCCCGGTGCTGCGCCTTCCGGTCGACGAGCCCGGCACGGGTCGCGGACCGCATGGTCACCAGGCCGAGGTTCTCCTCGACGGACGCGCCGAGCACCAGGCCCTGGCCCTTGCGGTCCTCGGGCACGAGCCCGATCCCGGCCGCCATCGCCGCGTTGACGTCGTGCCGCCGCAGCGGCGCACCGGCGACCCGCACGTCCCCCTTGTCGTAGGGGTCGGCGCCGAACACGGCCCGGACGACCTCGGTGCGGCCGGCGCCGACGAGCCCCGCGATGCCCACGACCTCGCCGGCGTGCACCTGGAAGCTCACGTCGTGGAAGACGCCGTCGCGGGTGAGTCCGTCGACGGTGAGCAGCGCGGCCCCCGCGCCGGCGCGCTCGCGCGGGTACTGCTGCTCGATGGAGCGGCCCACCATGAGCCGCACCAACTCGTCCTCGGGCGTGCCGGCCGGGACCTGACCGACGCTCCTGCCGTCCCGGATGACGGTCACCCGGTCGCCGAGCGCGGCGATCTCCTCCAGGTGGTGGGTGATGAAGACCACGCCGACGCCGTCCTCGCGCAGCGTGCGCACGATGCCGAAGAGCGTGTCGACCTCCTCCGAGGTGAGCACCGCGGTCGGCTCGTCCATGATCAGCACGCGCGCGTCCAGGCTGAGCGCCTTGGCGATCTCGACCATCTGCAGCCGCGCGATGCCGAGTTCGCGTACACGCGCGCGTGGCGAGACGTTCACGCCCACGCGCGCGAGGAGGACTTCGGCGTCCGCCTCCATCGTCCTGCGGTCGATCATCCCGAAGCGGCGCGGCTGGCGGCCCAGGAAGATGTTCTCGGCCACCGTCAGATCGGGCACCAGGTTGAACTCCTGGTAGATGGTGGCGATGCCGAGGCGTTCGGAGTCCTGCGCACTGTGGATGCGGACCTCCTCGCCGCCGACCAGGATCCGGCCGGCGTCGGGGCGGTAGGCGCCGGAGAGCATCTTGATCAGCGTGCTCTTGCCCGCGCCGTTCTCACCGAGCAGCACATGCACCTCGCCGCGGCGCAGGTCGAAGTCGACGCCGTCGAGCGCGACCACGCCGGGGAAGGTCTTGCGAATGCCCTCGATGCGCAGCAACTCGTCCGGGTTGCTCACGGCTGGCTCCTGTTCGTTGCGGGGGACGGCTCCTGGGGGGCGGGCTCGCCGCACGAGCGGCGCACGACGAGCCGGGCGGCGAGGGTCACGGACTCGGGGGGCCGGCCCTCGATGCGGTCGACCAGGGCCCGTACGGCGGCTCGGCCGAGGTCGCCCGTGGGCTGGGCGACCGCGGTGATCGGCGGGTCGGTGTGCACGAACCACGGGATGTCGTCGAACGCGGCCAGCGCGAGGTCGTCCGGAACGCGCAGGCCGCGCGCGCGGACGGCGTCCAGCGCGCCCAGCGCCATCAGGTTGTCCGCGGCGAAGACGACCTCGGGCGGCTCGGGCAGGTCGAGGAAGCCCTCGGTGACCCGCCGCCCGCTCTCGGCCTGGAAGTCGCCCTGGCCTATGTAGGCGTCCGGGAGGGGGATTCCGTACTCGGCCAAGGCGGCCCGGAATGCCTCGACGCGTTCGCTGCCGGTCGTGGTGGCCGCGGGCCCCGCGATGATCGCGAGCCGTCGGTGCCCCAGCGCCTGCAGATGGGCGACCAGATCCCGGATCGCCGCGCGCCCGTCGGCCCTGACGACCGGCACGTCCACGCCCGGGATCCACCGGTCGACGAACACCATCGGCGTGCCCGCGCGGACGGCGTCCAGCATCAGCGGCGAACCGCCGTCCGTCGGCGAGACGAGCAGCCCGTCGATCCGCCGGTCCCGCAGGGTCCGCACATGGTGGTCCTGGAGGTCGGGCCGCTCGTCGGCGTTGCCGATGATGACGCTGTAGCCGAGCGCGCGGGCCTCCTCCTCGACGGAACGGGCCAGTTCGGTGAAGTACGGGTTCAGTACGTCGCTGATGACCAGGCCGAGGGTGCGCGTCTGGTCGGTGCGCAGGGAACGGGCGACGGCGTTGGGCCGGTAGCCCAGGCGGTCGACGGCGGCCAGCACACGCGTGCGTGCGTCCGCGCTGACCGACGGGTGATCGTTCAGGACACGCGAGACCGTGGCGACGGAGACCCCCGCCGCGGCGGCGACGTCCTTGATGCTCGCCATCGCCGTTCCACCTCCTTGTGGACATGCATGGAATCGATTACATCGACGCGTACGGAGGATTGGAATCGATTACACAAGTCACGCGCAAGCCCCGAACCCCCTCCGAAACCCAATCGTGACCCGGACCCCCTGGGGTGCCGAGGGCCGGTGCGCTACCGGCGCGCGACGATGCTGCCGGCCTCGGCCGGCGGGAACCGGGTGCCGGTGATCGCCCAGCTGGTCCAGGCCGACGAGGACACCGTCCGGGACGTGATCCACCGGTTCAACGAGATCGGCCTGGCCCGCCCGGGTCCTCGCTGGGCGGGAGGCCGCCCCCGCCGACTCAGCCCTGACGAGGAGGACTTCGTCATCCGGGGGCCACCACCCTCCCCACCAGGCTCGGCCAGCCCTTCACCCGCTGGCCGTTGCGCAAGCTCGCCGCCTGCCTGCGGAAAGTGCACGGACGTGTCATCCGCATCGCCCGTGAAGCCTTACGGTGCCTGCTGCGGCGCCGCGGCATCACCTTCCAGCGCACCAAGACCTGGAAGGAGTCACCCGACCCTGATCGCGACGCCAAGCTCGACCGGAACGAGCAGGTGCTGGACCGCTTCCCGGACCGGGTCTTCGCCGTCGACGAGTTCGGCCCCCTGGGGATCCGGCCCACCGCAGGCTCCTGCTGGGCGAAGCAGGGCAAGCCAAACCGGCTGTCGGCGACCTACCGCCGCACCCACGGCGTCACCTACTTCCCCGGCTGCTGCTCCGTGGGCGACGACCGCCTGTGGGGCGTCAACCGCCGCTGCAGGGGCACCGGCAACACCCTGGCCGCGCTCAAGTCGATCCGCGCCGCCCGACCCGACGGGCCCCGATCTACATCATCCTGGACAACCTCTCCGCCCACACCGGCGCGGCCATCCACCGCTGGGCGAAGAAGAACAAGGCAGAGTTGTGCTTCACCCCGGCCTGCGCTTCCTGGGCCGACCCGATCGAGGCCCACTTCGGCCCGCTGCGGCAGTTCACCCTGGCCAACTCACACCACCGCAGCCACCCTGCGCAAACCCAGGCGCTGCACCGCTACCTGCGCTGGCGCGACACCAACGCCGAGCCGCCCCCGAACGCCGACGGGGCAAGTTCAGGAGAAGGACAAGCGACAGAAGGATGACTCAGGAGGCGAACGGCTCGATCTCCCCCGCGAAGACGATGATCTGGTCGATGAGGCTCCGTCGCAGATGGACGACATCCGTTCCCGCCAGGCGCGGGCCTCCATCAGGCGTGGTGAAGACCCACTGGTACCGGGCCCATTCGTCAGGCATGTCCACCGCTGAGCAGCGCACCATCGTGCCGGTCCCCGCCGGGTGGCGTCGGATGTCCAGCACGAACCGCTCGACCGCCCCGATTCCTTCGCTGCGACCCAACGGCCCCCAGAAGACCACGTCTGAGGTCAGGGCCTGAGAGAGCAGGGCAGTCACATAGCTGTCGTCCGAGGCGTTGAACGCGGAGATGAACGTGTCGATCGCGGAGCGTGCGGTCTCGTCCTGCATGTCCCAGTAATACCAGACGTTTCGCGTGCGCTCGCCCCACCGCGCAAGCTCCGAGCCGCCTTCCGATCACGGTGAACCTTCCCGGTCACAGCGCTGGACGGGTGCACTGACAGCGCCTGTGACCGAGCGGCTCACGCAGGTGCCTGAGAGAGTGGGGCGAAGGCGTGCTGTTCGTCGGAGTGCTGCCGTGTCCGGAGGAAGTGGTGGAGTTGCCCGAGGAAGCGGTCGAGCAGGCGGCGCTGAGCCGACGTGCGCCCCGGTGCCGCGAGTAGCGGGCGGCCCGAGATTCCCCCGGCTCAGTCCTGAACGAACAGTTCGTCGGCGCTCGTGGCATGGACGGATCGTCGGCCCCAGGCGTCGAGTTGGTCGAGGTCTGCGCAGGCGTTGACCCGGTCACGGACGGCTTGCGATACCGGGATTCCGCGCGACCTCAAAATGAACAGGATCGCGTCACGCGCCGCTTGGAGACGGCCTTCTTTGCGGCCTTCTTCACGCCCTTCTTCGCGTACCTGTTCGGCGAGCGGGTGTCGCCAGAAATACTGGATTGCCATGATCAAGTCCCCCGACGTGTGCTTGGTGGTTGACGATGCGGGCCACCCGTGCCGCGGGCGGCCCGGCGGGTCACGTACTCACTCTTGGGTGAAGAGTTCGGCGGTGTTGGTGGCGTGCATGGCTCGCTGGGTCCAGGTGTCGAGTTGGTCGAGGTCCGTGCAGGCGTTGACCCGGTCGCGGACTGTGTCGGGCACGGGGATCCCGCGCCATTCGAGGATGTTCAGGACCGTCTTGCGGGACCTTTCGATGTGCCCCTCTACACGTCCTCGTTCGAGACCTTGTTCGATGCCTTGCTCGATGCCTTCTTCACGCCCTTCTTCCCGCACCTGTTCGGCCAGCGGGTGTCGCCAGAAGTACTGGATCGCCGTCATCAAGTCCCTCCACATCTTCTTCGCCTGGGGATCGGCCAGGCATGAGTCGACGAACTGCACGAAGACCGCGGCACTGTCGGAGTCGACGGTCCGCAGGGCGGCTGCCAGGGATTCCAGTATGACGGCGGCCTGCGGTCCCCGCCCGTGTGTCATCGCCGACAGCACCGCAAGGGGTACGTCCCGCTCGGCCTGCCGTTCATCCGCGATCACCGGCACGTTGTCCGGCCCCAGCACCAGCGGCCGTACGGTCAGCGACTCCCAGCCGGGGAAGCCGAACCGGATGGGCTTCGACGCCCACTTGGCCGTGGCGCTGTTCTGGGTGATGACGATGAGCACGGGCTCACAGCGGTACTTCTCATACAAGTACGACAGGTAATAGGGCCAGCTGCCCCGCTTCCGGTCGTCCGCCTTCCCCTGCGACTCGACCACGAGAAGGAAGGTCCCCTCGTCCGTCTCCGCCCGATGTCCACGCGCCGCTCGACGGGTTCGATCTCTGTGAGGTCCACGTTCAGCGCGGCTATCTCCCGGGGCTCGGGGAAGGGCACGTGCAGCACCCGTTGTAGCGCCCGGGTCAGCAGGGCCGGATCCTTCTGGAAGATCCGGTGCAGCGCCTCATGTGACGAGCCGACCATCAGCTCTCCTTTCCGTACGACGAGATCAACGAGCCGGGCCGCAGCGTCGGCACGGCCGGACGCGCCGTAGATCGTCTTCGCTGTGTCGCGGCCGACCCTCCCGCGCCCCCCGCCGCACTCCCGCGCCCCCTCGCGGCGCTTTGCCCACCGCATCGGGTTCTCGCCGCCCCTCCTCAGGCCGCCGCGAGTTCGCACCACACGTACTTGCCCCGGTTGCCGTGCCTGGTCAGGGGCTGCCAGCCCCAGAGGTCGGCGCAGGCCCGGACCAGCGCGAGCCCGCGGCCGTCCTCCGACTCGGTGGCCTGGTCCAAGGGGCGTGGCGGTTCGGGGGGTTCGGGGTCGGCGTCCCATGCCCCCAGTCGCAGTACGCCCGCCGACCAGCGCACGCGCAGGGCGGCCGGCCCCTTCGTGTGCCGTACGGCGTTGGAGACCAGTTCGGTCGCCAGCAACTCCGCGACGTCGACCAGGTTGATCAGGCCGTGGACGGTCAGGATCAGGCGGAGGGTGCGGCGGCTGACGGTGACGGCGCGCAGGTCGTTCGGGATGTACAGGCAGTACTCCCAGGGTTCGGGCACGTTTTCGGGCATGCGTCAACTCCGGCTCGGTGGTGGGGTTCGGAGCGCTGCGAGTGGGGCGGGCGGTGGCATTGCCGCAACCGTCGTGGCAGGACGGAGCGCTTCCGGTGCCCCGGAATTTCCGCAGCGTGTGCGTCGCGTCACCGACGGTAGGTCTATAAGTTCATGTCTCGCAAGTCGGTCGCGTAATCTGTCGCCTGAACGAGTTGCGCTCGCAGGCGCGTTGAGTCGAGGAGTGTCAGATGGCGCTGAGGCGCGAACCAACGGCCCGGCAGATGCGTCTGGCTGTCGAACTGCGCAGACTCCGGGAGGCGGCAGGCCTGACCGCACGCGAGGCGGCAGGGCTGCTAGGAGTGGGCTCCGCCCAGATCAGCCACATCGAATCCGCGCTCGCCGGTGTGAGTGAGAAGCGGCTGCACCGTCTTGCGGACCACTATGTATGCACGGATGAGGCATTCATCAAGGCTCTGATCGCCATGGCCGCCGATCGGACTCAGGGGTGGTGGGAGGAGTACCGCGGAGCCTTGCCCACACCCTTCCTTGACCTCGCTGAGCTGGAGCACCATGCCACGTTCTTGCGAGAAGCTCAGTTCCTGCACATTCCCGGTCTCCTCCAGACGGAGGATTACGCCCGTGCCGTCTACGCCTACCGAGTGCCTGAACTTCCCTGTGAAGAGCTTGAGTTGCGTGTCAGGCACCGGATGCAGCGCAAGGTCATCCTGGAAGACCCGCGCCGCACGCCGTACGAAGCCGTCGTGCACGAGGCGGCGTTGCGCATCATGGTGAGTGACCGCGGTGCCATTCGATCCCAACTCGCCCGTCTTCTTGAACTCTCCGAAGCCGATCACATCACTGTCCGCGTCATCCCTTTCGACCTAGAGGGCTTTGCCGGCGCCGCGAGTGCGATGACGTACGCAGGTGGCTCCGTGCCCAAGCTGGATACGGTCGTACGGGATGCGCCTCACGGCGCCGCCTTCGTTGACTCCGAAGCCCAACTCGGTGCGTTTCGAACGCTCTTCCGTAAAGTGGAGGCCGCGTCACTTGACCCTGAACGGTCACGCGACTTCATCCACAGGTTGATCAAAGAGCTGTGAGGCACCTCATGGACACCCTCGACAACTGGCGCAAGTCGTCCTACTCGGGCCCCGGCGACGGTGACTCCTGCGTGGAAATCGCACACCACCGCACCCGAGTGGGCATACGCGACTCCAAGGACCGCGCCCACGGCCCCCTCACCTTTCCAGCCCCCGCCTTCTCGGCCTTCCTCGAAGCCGTGAAGTCGCGTCCCACCCCCTGAGGGAGACGGTGAGGCATCCCTTGAGCATCCCCGGCAACTGGCGCAAGTCGTCCTACTCCGGTGAGGGCGACGGCAACGACTGCGTCGAGATAGCGAACTCGCCCACCCACATCGCCATCCGCGACTCCAAGAACCGCGCCCACGGCCCCCTCACCTTCCCCACCCCCGTCTTCACGGCCTTCCTGCAAGCCCTCAAGGAGCAGCACCCCCGCCCCTGAACACCCCCCCGCTGGCAACTGCTCGCCGGGATCGTGCGCCCGGCGCAGAAACCACGTCGGCCCATAGACCCAGCACAGCCCCACCGCGCACCTCCGCGGGCGGCGCTGTCACAGGTCGGCGGTACGGTCGGAGGCATGGTGCAGCAGGCGGGGAACCCCACCGAGCGGAAGCTCGCCGTACTCGAAGGCGTGCTGGAGCGGATCACGTACGCCAACGAGGACAACGGCTACACGGTCGCGCGCGTCGACACCGGCAGGGGCGCCGGCGACCTGCTGACCGTGGTCGGTGCGCTGCTCGGCGCGCAGGTGGGCGAGTCGCTGCGGATGGAGGGCCGCTGGGGCTCCCACCCGCAGTACGGCAAGCAGTTCACCGTGGAGAACTACACGACCGTCCTGCCGGCCACCGTCCAGGGCATCCGCCGCTACCTCGGCTCGGGCCTGGTCAAGGGCATCGGCCCGGTGTTCGCCGACCGCATCACACAGCACTTCGGACTGGACACGCTGCGGATCATCGAGGAGGAGCCCAAGCGGCTGATCGAGGTGCCCGGCCTCGGCCCCAAGCGCACCAAGAAGATCGCAGACGCCTGGGAGGAGCAGAAGGCGATCAAGGAGGTCATGCTCTTCCTGCAGACCGTCGAGGTCTCCACGTCCATCGCGGTGCGCATCTACAAGAAGTACGGCGACGCCTCGATCTCCGTGGTCAAGAACCAGCCGTACCGGCTGGCGGCGGACGTGTGGGGCATCGGCTTTCTGACCGCCGACAAGATCGCCCAGTCCGTGGGCATCCCGCACGACAGCCCGGAGCGCGTCAAGGCGGGCCTCCAGTACGCGCTGTCCCAGTCCACCGACCAGGGCCACTGCTTCCTGCCCGAGGAGCGGCTGATCGCGGACGCGGTGAAGCTGCTCCAGGTCGACACCGGCCTGGTCATCGAGTGCCTTGCCGAACTGGCCGAGCCGCCGCAGGACGGGTCCGACCCGGGCGTCGTACGGGAGAAGGTGCCCGGACCCGACGGCGGCGAGCCCGTCACCGCGGTCTACCTCGTCCCCTTCCACCGCGCGGAACTCTCCCTCGCCGCCCAGCTGCTGCGCCTGCTGCGCACCGACGAGGACCGGATGCCGTCCTTCCGGGACGTGGCCTGGGACAAGGCCCTGGGCTGGCTCAAGGGGCGCACCGGCGCCGACCTCGCGCCCGAGCAGGAGGCGGCCGTGCGGCTGGCGCTGACCGAGAAGGTCGCCGTCCTCACCGGCGGCCCCGGCTGCGGCAAGTCCTTCACGGTCCGCTCCATCGTGGAGCTGGCCCGCGCCAAACAGGCCAGGGTGGTGCTGGCGGCTCCCACCGGCCGGGCCGCCAAGCGGCTGGCCGAGCTGACCGGCGCCGAGGCGTCCACCGTGCACCGGCTGCTGGAGCTGAGACCGGGCGGCGACGCGGCGTACGACAAGGACCGCCCGCTCCAGGCCGACCTGGTCGTCGTGGACGAGGCGTCCATGCTGGACCTGCTGCTCGCCAACAAGCTGGTCAAGGCGGTGCCCCCGGGCGCCCATCTGCTCTTCGTCGGGGATGTGGACCAGCTGCCCAGCGTCGGGGCCGGCGAGGTGCTGCGGGATCTGCTGGCCGACGGCAGCCCGATCCCGGCCGTCCGTCTCACCCGGGTCTTCCGGCAGGCCCAGCAGTCCGGCGTGGTGACCAACGCGCACCGCATCAACTCCGGGCAGCACCCGGTCACCGACGGCATGAAGGACTTCTTCCTGTTCGTCGAGGACGACACGGAGGCGGCCGGACGCCTCACCGTGGACGTGGCCGCGCGCCGCATCCCGGCCCGGTTCGGCCTCGACCCGCGCCGGGATGTGCAGGTGCTCGCGCCGATGCACCGCGGCCCGGCCGGCGCCGGCACCCTCAACGGGCTGCTTCAGCAGGCCGTCACGCCGGGCCGTCCCGACCTGCCCGAGAAGCGGTTCGGCGGCCGGGTCTTCCGTGTCGGCGACAAGGTGACCCAGATTCGCAACAATTACGAGAAAGGCGAGAACGGCGTCTTCAACGGCACCGTGGGCGTGGTCACCTCGCTCGATCCGGTCGACCAGCGGCTGACGGTGCTGACGGACGAGGACGAGGAGGTGCCGTACGAGTTCGACGAACTGGACGAGCTGGCGCACGCGTACGCGGTGACCATCCACCGCTCGCAGGGCAGCGAGTACCCGGCGGTGGTGATCCCGGTCACCACGGGCGCGTGGATGATGCTCCAGCGCAATCTGCTGTACACGGCGGTCACCCGGGCCAAGCGGCTGGTCGTCCTCGTCGGTTCGCGCAAGGCGATCGGCCAGGCGGTACGCACCGTGTCGGCCGGCCGGCGGTGCACGGCCCTCGACTTCCGGCTGGAGCTCCGAAAATGATCGATCAATTGAGTCGGGAAGGTCACAGAGCCCTTCCAGACGGGCCGGCAACGGGGCAGGATGAGCAGGTTGGCGGCACTGAGTGCCGCCAATAAGCCCAATGGTCGACCCCGAGTGCACTCTCCTGAGCCAAATGGGGGATGGTAGAGACAGTCAGGGCACCTCGAAGATGAGGCACTACGTCGGTGAGGGAAGACGTGAGCGACAACTCTGTAGTACTGCGGTACGGCGACGGCGAGTACACCTACCCGGTGATCGACAGCACCGTCGGCGACAAGGGCTTCGACATCGGGAAGCTCCGCGCCCAGACCGGTCTGGTGACTCTGGACAGCGGTTACGGCAACACGGCTGCCTATAAATCCGCCATCACCTACCTCGACGGCGAGGCGGGCATCCTGCGCTACCGCGGCTACCCGATCGAGCAGCTGGCCGAGCGCTCCACGTTCCTGGAGGTGGCGTACCTGCTGATCAACGGTGAGCTGCCGACCGTCGACGAGCTGACCACGTTCAAGAACGACGTCACCCAGCACACGCTGCTGCACGAGGACGTCAAGAACTTCTACACGGGCTTCCCTCGCGACGCCCACCCGATGGCGATGCTGTCCTCGGTCGTCTCGGCGCTGTCCACGTTCTACCAGGACAGTCACAACCCGTTCGACGAGAAGCAGCGCAACCTCTCCACCATCCGGCTGCTCGCCAAGCTCCCGACGATCGCGGCGTACGCCTACAAGAAGTCGATCGGCCACCCGTTCGTCTACCCGCGCAACGACCTCGGCTACGTCGAGAACTTCCTGCGTATGACCTTCTCGGTGCCGGCGGACGAGTACCAGCTGGACCCGGTCGTCGTCTCCGCCCTCGACAAGCTGCTGATCCTGCACGCGGACCACGAGCAGAACTGTTCGACCTCCACGGTCCGTCTGGTCGGCTCGTCCCAGGCCAACATGTTCGCCTCGATCTCCGCGGGCATCAACGCGCTGTGGGGCCCGCTGCACGGCGGCGCCAACCAGTCCGTCCTGGAGATGCTGGAGGGCATCCGCGACTCCGGCGCCGACGTCGACACCTTCATCCGCAAGGTGAAGAACAAGGAGGACGGCGTCCGCCTGATGGGCTTCGGCCACCGGGTCTACAAGAACTTCGACCCGCGCGCCAAGATCATCAAGGCCGCCGCGCACGATGTGCTCTCGGCCCTCGGCAAGGAGGACGAGCTGCTTGACATCGCCCTCAAGCTGGAGGAGCACGCCCTCTCCGACAGCTACTTCGTCGAGCGCAAGCTCTACCCGAACGTGGACTTCTACACCGGTCTGATCTACCGGGCCATGGGCTTCCCGACGGAGATGTTCACCGTCCTGTTCGCCCTCGGCCGGCTGCCGGGCTGGATCGCCCAGTGGCAGGAAATGATCAAGGAGCCGGGGTCCCGCATCGGCCGTCCGCGCCAGATCTACACGGGCGTCGTCGAGCGCGACTTCGTGCCGGTCGAGGAGCGCTGACACCTGCCGGAGCGCTGAGTGCGCTGACACCTGCTGCTGTGAAGGATGCCGTGGCCCCGGAGGGTCGCGGCATCCGGTCTTCTCCCGAGTCGGCGCCGCCCTTTTTGCCGGCGCCCAGCAGGGTCACCGCCCCAAAGGGGCGCGGGGAACTGCGCGACCGGCCACAGTGGCGCCGCACCCGCCGGACGAAGTCTCCGAGGCACCCCCCGAGGCGCCCCGCCCCCGGCGGCACAGCCAGACCCCGCCGAGGTTTTGTATGTGTGGGCCCGGGCTGCCCGCAAAGCGCGACGGATCCGCGGCCGAAGCCCGTGCCGACTCCGGGCCACTCGCCGCCAGGGGCCCCGGCGGCGAACCGAACGCTGAAAAGCAGAAGGCGCCCTGGAACGCCGGTCCCCCCACGGGCCGACGACCAGGGCGCCTTCCCGTGTCCCGGTGCGGATTCCCCCCACGGGATCCGGCCGGGCGCTTGCGAAAGCAGCGCCTGAATCGCTGCATGAGCACAACGAGCAAAACCCGCCGCACTCCAGTGATGCGGTGCGATCTGCCGGGACCCGCACGATCGGAGTGGCCGCTCAAAGCTCCCCGCTGCACGTGCCCCGGCAACGCATCTCTGAGGAAGTCCCCCAAGACATCCTCAGATGCCGGCCGACGCCCCCCAAGACGTCGACTGACATCGCCAACTTAGACCGTCGAACCCCTTCGATGGTTACGTTCACATCACTGTGATCTGCGTCTCTTGCATATGTCCCTAAAATACGCAAGAGCCCCAATATGGCGATCGGGGCTCAAGCGTAAGGATGATGCGCGAGCCTTGTGAAGAGCTTATGTGAGGCTCGCGCCGGACTCTAGGGGCACTCTTACTTCGGCCCCGACCTACTGTGGGTAACTTCGGCAGGACTCACCGGAACCGCCGCAGCCGCAGGCTGTTCGTCACCACGAACACCGACGAGAAGGCCATCGCCGCCCCGGCGATCATGGGGTTCAGCAGTCCGGCAGCCGCCAGCGGCAGCGCGGCCACGTTGTAGCCGAAGGCCCACACCAGATTGCCCTTGATCGTGGCCAGCGTACGCCGGGACAGCCGGATGGCGTCCGCGGCCACCCGCAGATCCCCGCGCACCAGCGTCAGATCGCCCGCCTCGATCGCCGCGTCCGTGCCGGTGCCCATCGCGAGACCCAGATCGGCGGTGGCGAGCGCCGCCGCGTCGTTGACGCCGTCACCCACCATGGCCACGGTCCGCCCCTCGCGCCGCAGCCGCCGTACGACATCGACCTTGTCCTCGGGCAGCACCTCGGCGATCACCTCGTCGATCCCCACGGCCTCGGCGACGGACCGCGCCACCGCACTGTTGTCCCCGGTCAGCAGCACCGGCCTGAGTCCCAGCGCCCGCAGCTCCCGTACGGCCTCGGCGCTGGTCTCCCTGACCGCGTCGGCGACGGCGAGGACCCCGCGCGCGGCTCCGTCCCAGCCGGCCACGACCGCCGTACGGCCGTTCCTCTCGGCCTCGGCCACCGCACGGCCCAGCCGCGGCGGCAGCTCGTCGAACAGCCGCCCCACGACCACCTCACGGCCCTCGACACGCCCGCGTACGCCCCGCCCCGGGACGTTCTCGAAGTGCTCGGCCGGCGGCAGCGTCCCGACCCGCTCCTCGGCGCCGGCCGCGACCGCTCGGGCCACCGGATGCTCGGAGGCGTGCTCCAGGGCGCCCGCGAGCCGCAGCAGCTCCTTCTCGTCGGTCCCCTCGGCGACGTACACCTCCTGGAGGGTCATCCGGCCGGTGGTGACCGTGCCGGTCTTGTCCAGGACGACGGTGTCGACGCGGCGCGTGGACTCCAGGACCTCCGGGCCCTTGATGAGGATGCCGAGCTGCGCGCCCCGGCCGGTGCCGACCATCAGCGCGGTGGGCGTGGCCAGGCCCAGTGCGCACGGGCAGGCGATGATCAGCACCGCGACGGCCGCCGTGAAGGCGGCGGCCGTGTCGCCCGTGACGCCGAGCCACACCCCGAACGTGGCGGCGGCGATCAGGATGACCACCGGGACGAACACCGCGGAGACCCGGTCGGCGAGCCGCTGCACCTCGGCCTTGCCGTTCTGGGCGTCCTCCACGAGCTTCGCCATCCGGGCCAGCCGGGTGTCCGTGCCGACCCGGGTGGCCTCGACGACCAGCCGGCCGCCCGCGTTGACCGTGGCACCGGTGACGGCGTCGCCGACGCCCACGTCCCGCGGCACCGACTCGCCGGTCAGCAAGGACTGGTCGATCGCGGAGACCCCCTCGACCACGGTGCCGTCGGTGGCGACCTTCTCGCCGGGGCGCACGACGAAGCGGTCGCCGACCCGCAGCCGCGCCACCGGCACACGCACCTCGCGGCCCTCCCGCAGTACGGCCACGTCCTTGGCGCCCAGTTCCATCAGCGCCCGCAGGGCGGCGCCCGCCCGCCGCTTGGCGCGGGCCTCCAGGAAGCGGCCCAGCAGGATGAGGGTGACGACGCCGGCGGCGACCTCCAGATAGATGGTGGAGGCGGAGTCCATCCGGGCGACGGTGAACCGGAACTCGTCGTGCATGCCCGGCATGCCCGCGTCGCCGAGGAACAGCGCCCACAGCGACCACCCGAACGCCGCCAGCGTGCCGACCGAGACCAGGGTGTCCATGGTGGCCGCGCCGTGCCGGGCGTTCGTCCAGGCGGCCCGGTGGAACGGCAGTCCGCCCCAGACGACGACCGGCGCGGCCAGGGTCAGCGAGAGCCACTGCCAGTTGTCGAACTGGAGCGCCGGGACCATGGCGAGCAGGACCACGGGCACGGCCAGCAGGGCGGAGCCGAGCAGCCGCCGGCGCAGCGCCGTCGACTCGGGGTCCTCGGGGGCCTGCGGCGGTGCGGCCGTGTCGGGCGGCTGCGGTGGCGGGGGTTCCTCGGCGGTGTACCCCGTCTTCTCCACGGTGGCGATCAGATCGGCGACCCGGACCCCGTCGGCACAGCTGATCTTCGCCTTCTCCGTCGCGAAGTTCACGGTGGCGGTGACGCCGTCCATGCGGTTGAGCTTCTTCTCGACCCGGGCGGCGCAGGAGGCGCAGGTCATGCCCCCGATGAGCAGGTCGACCTCGCGGACGGCCGCGGGTTCGCCGGTCGCGGGGGGCCTGGTTGCTTCGGGGGCCGTGGTGGCTGTGGCTGCTGTGGGGGGCGTGGTCGTCGCCGCGGTGGGTCCCGTGGTGGTGCTGGTCATGTCCGGACTCCAGACAACGGACCGGGCCGTACGGATCCAGTGTCGGCTGGTCGGTACGGCCCGGACGGGGAGGGGTGTCTCAGCTCTGCGTTCGAGTGTTCGGGCCGTGCGGGCTCAGGCCGTGCCGACCAGTTCGAAGCCGGCCTCGTCGACGGCGGCGCGTACGGCCTCCTCGTCGAGCGGCGCGGCGGAGACGACGGTGACCTCGCCGCTGGACGCGACGGCCTTCACCGAGCTGACGCCGGGGATCTCCGAGATCTCCCCGGAGACGGCACCCTCGCAGTGTCCGCAGCTCATTCCGTTCACCTGGTAGACGGTCGTGACGGAGTCCCTGTTGTCGGTCTGGGCGGTCATGGCATTGCTCCTCGTCCGTGGCAGGTGGGGCCGATGAGTCCCACAGTGGGGCCTGCGTCACCCAGAGTATACCCCTAGGGGGTACATCCGAGCCCGGGAACCCGCCCACAACCCCGTTGGCGGCGACCGCCCTCTCAGGCACCCCGACTCGCTCCACCGCCCGCACCCAGCCTCACTTCCCCTCGCGCCCCTGCCCACCGGGCGAGCGTGTTGTGTGCCCTCGGCGCGGCTCACCGCCGGCGGTCAGGCTCATGTCCGGTCGCGGCCGTGTCCGTCGGGTGAGCGCAGGGCCAGTGCGGCGCATGCGAGGGAGCCGCCGAGCAGGAGCAGCGTGGGCAGTGAGGCGGCCTTCTGTGCCGCGTACCCGATCAGGGCGGCCGGCACCAGCAGGGCGGGGGCACCCCACAGCCGGCTCCGCCACCGGCCCCCGCGCACCCGGCGGCGGGGCGGCGGGGACCGCCGCGGGCCGGGGATGCGGGCCCGGGGTGGCCCGGGCGGCGGGGCGTGGGTCACGACAGGTCCCCTCGGAGGCGATCTACCCGCACCCTATGCAGAGCGCCCCCACCCCGCAGTCCGAACCCCACCCCGACAGCCGACACCCAGCCGCAGCTGATCAAGGCCAGGTAGCCCCCGAAGGGGCGCGGGGAACCGCGCGCTCGACCCCCGCCCAGCCGCAGCCGGCCGACGACGCATCATGGGATCCGCCCCAAGCGGAGCGCAGTCGCAGATGAGCCGGTCCACAAGGAGAGAAACATGCGGGCTGTGGTGTTCGAGCGGTACGGAGAGCCCGCCGAGATCAAGGAGGTGCCGGACCCGCAGCCGGCGGAGCACGGCGTGGTGGTGCGCGTAGCGGCGACCGGCCTGTGCCGCAGCGACTGGCACGGCTGGATGGGCCATGACCCGGACATCACCTTGCCGCACGTACCCGGTCATGAACTCGCCGGGACTATCGAGGCGGTGGGCGCCCGCGTCACCGGCTGGCGTCCCGGCGACCGGGTCACCGTGCCCTTCGTCTGCGCCTGCGGGAGCTGCCCGGCGTGTGCGGCGGGCGACCAGCAGGTGTGCGAGCGGCAGACCCAGCCCGGCTTCCACCACTGGGGTTCCTTCGCCGAGTACGTGGCGCTCGACCACGCCGATGTGAACCTGGTCCGCGTCCCCGACGGGATGTCCTTCGCGACCGCCGCCTCCCTCGGCTGCCGCTTCGCGACGGCCTTCCGCGCGGTGGTGCAGCAGGGCCGGGTGGCGGCGGGGGAGTGGGTCGCGGTGCACGGTTGCGGAGGCGTGGGCCTGTCGGCGGTGATGATCGCGGCGGCGTCGGGCGCCCGGGTGGTCGCCGTGGACGTGTCGCCCCGGGCCCTGGAGCTGGCGCGTGCGTTCGGCGCCGCGGCGTGCGTGGACGCGGCGGGCACGGCGGACCCGGCGGCGGCGGTGCGCGAGCTGACCGGCGGCGGCGCCCACCTGTCCCTGGACGCCCTCGGCTCCCCGGCCACCTGCGCCGGCTCGGTGGCCGGGCTGCGCCGCCGCGGCCGGCATGTCCAGGTGGGCCTGCTGCCCTCCGCGGACGGCGCCACCCCGGTTCCCATGGCCCGCGTCGTCGCCCTGGAACTGGAGATCTTCGGCAGCCACGGCATGGCCGCGCACGCCTATCCGGCGATGCTGGAGCTGGTCCGGGCGGGGATGCTGCGCCCCGACCGGCTGGTGACGGCGGCGATCCCGCTGGAGGCGGCACCGTCCGCGCTGGCCGCGATGGGCACGGCACCGGGTTCGGGGGTGACGGTCATCGAGCCTTGGTCCTGAGGCCCGCCCATACGCGGACGCGCGGCGCGGTCCGACGGCGAGGGCGACCGCCGCGAACCGGCGGGACCGCCCCCACGCGGGCGGGCGGCATCCCGTGTTCCTCGGCGCACGGTGCCCCGCCCGGAGGCGGGGCACCGCGGAGGGTGCCGGTCAGTTCTGGCGTCTGCCGCGGTTGCCGGGACGGGAGGCCACCCAGGCGCGGACGGTGTCCGCGTACCAGTAGGGCTTACCTCCCTCCACATGGTCGGGCGGGGGTAGCAGCCCGTGTTTGCGATAGGACCGTACGGTGTCCGGCTGCACCTTGATATGTGCCGCGATCTCCTTGTAGGACCAGAGCCTTCGGTCGGTCATGAGTCGCACCTCCCTGCGCGCGCCGCGGCGGCGACCGGGACGGCCGTCGGGGGAGCCGGGCGCTGCGCTGGCGATCACCACGCCTGTGTCCGGTCAACGACGCACAGTGAGTGCGAGGAAGGGGCTGTCGACCGGATGTGACCGAGAGCCCGCGTATGCGCGACATGTGTGACAGGGCGGAGGCGTTTGTGACACGGCCGATGCAAAGGCGTCGCCGGTTCGGGTGGCCGCGACGGCGCGGTCCGGTGCGGGGGCGGGCCGCGTCGGCCCGGCGGTCCCGTGGGGAGCGACCAGCCACGATGGTGCCGCAGCCGGCCGATGGGACAGCGCGGCACTCCCAGCGGAGCGCTCAGGCCCCGCAGGACCTCAGGAAGGCCCGGGTGCGCTGGGCGATCGGCAGCGGCCGGTCCGGTTCGCAGGGGTACATGTCCTGCTCGACGATCGCGAACAGGTCGACGTCCAGCCGCGCCGCGGCCTGAAGGACCGGGCCGAGCGCGGGCACGCCGGACGGCGGTTCGCACATGACGCCCTTGGCGACCGCGGGCCCGAACGGGATGCCGTCGGCCCGTACCTCGGCGAGGATCTGCGGGTCCACCTGCTTGAGGTGCAGATAGCCGATGCGCTCGCCGTAGGTCTCGATCAGCTTGACGCTGTCTCCGCCGCAGTACGCGTAGTGCCCGGTGTCCAGGCACAGCGACACCAGGGAGGAGTCGGTGCCGTCGAGGAAGCGGACGACGTTCTCCTCGCTGTCGATGTGGGTGTCGGCGTGCGGGTGGACGACGATCTCCAGGCCGTAGCGTTCGCGCACCTCGCGGCCGAGCCGTTCGGTCAGCGAGGTGAGGTTGCGCCACTGCTCGGGGGTCAGCGTGTCCGGCTCCAGCACCTCGCCGGTCTTGTCGTCGCGCCAGAACGACGGGATGACGACCAGGTGCCGGGCGCCCATGGCCTGGGTGAGGGCCGCGATGTCGGAGACGTGCGCCCAGGTGCGGTCCCAGACCGCCGGGCCGTGGTGCAGGCCGGTGAAGACGGTGCCGGCCGACACCTTCAGACCGCGTCGGGCGGTCTCCTCGGTGAGGACGGCCGGATCGGTCGGCAGATAGCCGTAGGGGCCCAGTTCGATCCACTCGTAGCCGGATGCGGCGACCTCGTCGAGGAAGCGCCGCCAGGGCACCTGCCGGGGGTCGTCCGGGAACCACACGCCCCAGGAATCGGGGGCCGATCCGACCCGGATGCGGGAGAGGCCGGGGACGGGGGACTGAGGTGACATCGACGTCATGGCCGCCAGGGTGCGGGTCACGGAAGGGGGTGTCAAGCACTCGTCCGAATGTCCGGACAAAACATTGACAGGGTTCCCGGTGCGGGACTACAAACCGGGGGAGAGCCGTGTGCCGAAGAAGGGAAGCCGATGGCGTACGACCTGATCACCATGGGGCGGATCGGAGTGGATCTGTATCCGTTGCAGACGGGCGTGCCGCTCGCCCAGGTGTCCTCCTTCGGCAAGTTCCTCGGCGGGTCGGCGACGAACGTCGCGGTCGCCGCGGCCCGCCTCGGCCGGAGCACCGCCGTGATCACCCGCACCGGTGACGACCCGTTCGGCGCCTATCTGCACGAGGCCCTGCGCGGCTTCGGCGTCGACGACCGCTGGGTCACCGCGGTCCCCGGGCTGCCCACCCCGGTCACCTTCTGCGAGGTCTTCCCGCCGGACGACTTCCCGCTCTACTTCTACCGGCAGCCCAAGGCGCCCGACCTGGAGATCGACGCGCATGACCTGGACCTCGACGCCGTCCGGGAGGCCCGCGTCTTCTGGGTCACCGGCACCGGCCTGAGCGAGGAGCCCAGCCGCACGGCGACCCTGGCGGCCCTCGCGCACCGCGCCAAGTCCGGCACCACGGTCTTCGACCTCGACTGGCGCCCCATGTTCTGGTCCGACCCGGACACGGCACGCCCGTTCTACGCGGAGGCGCTGCGCCACACCACCGTCGCCGTCGGCAACCTCGACGAGGTGGAGGTGGCCACCGGGGTCCGCGAACCGCACGCCGCGGCCCGCGCGCTGCTCGACGCGGGCGTGGAGATCGCCGTCGTCAAGCAGGGACCCAAGGGCGTCCTCGCCGTCAGCAGGAGCGGCGGGTCGGCCGAGGTGCCGCCGCTGCCGGTCACCGTCCTGAACGGACTGGGCGCCGGTGACGCCTTCGGCGGCTCCCTGTGCCACGGCCTGCTGGCCTGCTGGGACCTGGAGACGATCATGCGGCACGCCAACGCGGCCGGCGCCATCGTCGCCTCCCGCCTGGAGTGCTCCTCGGCGATGCCCACCCCGGACGAGGTCGCCGCCGCGCTCGCGGCCGGAGCGGTGCTGTGAGGGCCGGCCGGGTCACCGGCGCCCACCCCGAGGGCCCGGACGGCGGCGGCGCCCACCCTGACGGCGCGAACGGCGGTGGCGCCCACCCCCAAGGCCCGAGCGGCGATGCCCACCCTGACGGCGCGAACGGTGGCGATGCCCACCCCGAGGGCCCGAGCGGCGGCGGGCACGCGCGCGTGGACGTGTCCGCGCTGGTGCGCACCCGCACCCGCCACCCCGAGGCGGTGGCCGAGGCGGCGGCCCGCCGCCCGCGCCGCCCGCTGCTCGGCGAGCACGGCCGGCTGATGATCGTGGCCGCCGACCACCCGGCCCGCGGCGCCCTCGGCATCGGCGACCGCAGGCTCGCCATGGCCAACCGTGCCGACCTGCTGGAGCGGCTGTGCCTCGCGCTGTCCCGCCCCGGTGTGGACGGGGTCCTCGCGACCGCCGACATCCTCGACGACCTGCTGCTGCTCGGCGCCCTCGACCACAAGATCGTCATGGGCTCCATGAACCGCGGCGGGCTCCAGGGCGCCTCCTTCGAACTCGACGACCGCTTCACCGGCCACCGCCCCGAGGACATCGAACGGCTCGGCTTCGACGCGGGCAAGCTGCTGCTGCGCATCGACTACGCCGACCCGGGCTCGCTGACCACCCTGGAGTCCACCGCGCGCGTCATAGACGCGATGGCCGAGCGCCGGCTGCCGGTGTTCGTCGAGCCGTTCATCAGCCGCCGCACGCCCGAGGGCCGGCTGCGCAACGACCTGTCGGCGGAGGCCGTCACCCGTTCCATCGCCATCGCCTCGGGCCTCGGCGGTACGTCCGCCTACACCTGGTTGAAGGTGCCGGTCACCGAGCACCCGGACGACATGGCCGACGTCATGGCGACCTCCACGCTGCCCGCCGTGCTGCTCGGCGGCGAGGTCGGCGGCACCCCCGCGGACCAGGAGGCGGCGTACGAGAAGTGGCGCGGCGCCCTGCGCCTGCCCACCGTGCGCGGCCTGGTGGTCGGCCGCTCGCTGCTGTACCCGGCGGACGGCGATGTGGCCGCCGCCGTGGACACCGCCGTAGGACTGCTGTGAGGGCCGCATGACCAGCAAGGACCTGTATCTGCCGCAGGGCTCGACCGCGGGCGCCCAGTACGCCGTCGACATCGGCCCCGAGCGGGCCGGTTGGGCCCACAGCGGCCTGCGCGTCGTCGAACTGACCCCGGGCGGCACCCATATGTTCACCACTGGTGACAGCGAGTGGATCGTGCTTCCGCTCAGCGGCGGTTGTACCGTGCAGGTGGAGGACGAAGAGTTCCAAATCCGGGGCCGGGAGAGCGTGTTCGCCTCCGTCTCCGACTTCGTGTACGTACCCCGGGACGCCCGGGTCCAGATCGCCTCCGGTGCGGGAGGCCGCTTCGCCCTGGCAGGAGCGAAGTGCGAGCGACGACTCCCCGCCCGCTACGGCCCCGCGCCGGAGGTCCCCGTCGAACACCGCGGCAGCGGCACCTGCTCCCGTCTGGTGCGCAACTTCGCCGCCGCCGACGTGTTCGACTGCGACCGGCTGATCGCCGTGGAGGTGATCACGCCGGGCGGCAACTGGTCCTCGTACCCGCCGCACAAGCACGACGAGCACCGGCCGGGCGAGGAGTCCGAACTGGAGGAGATCTACTACTTCGAGATCGCCGGTCCGAACGGTCTGGGATATCAGCGCGTATTCCCTTCCCGTGAGGGCGGCTCCGACGTCCTCACGGAGGTCCGCACCGGCGATGCCGTCCTCGTACCCGACGGATGGCACGGCCCCTCCATCGCCCAGCCCGGGCACGACATGTACTACCTGAACGTCATGGCGGGTCCGGGCGGGACGCGGGAGTGGCGGATCCGCTTCCATCCAGACCACGTAGAGAGCACAGAGGGGTACCGATGACCTCAACGACGCGGCTCACGGTCGCGCAGGCGCTCGTCCGCTTCCTGTCCGCCCAGTACACGGAGCGGGACGGCGAGCGGCACCGGCTCATCAGCGCCACCTGGGGCATCTTCGGGCACGGCAACGTCGCCGGTATCGGTCAGGCGCTCGTCGAGTACGCCGCCGACATGCCGTACCACCAGGGCCGTAACGAACAGGCCATGGTGCACGCGGCGGTCGGCTACGCGCGCCAGTCCGGCCGGCTGTCCACGCACGCGGTGACGACGTCCATCGGCCCGGGCGCCACCAACCTCGTCACCGGTGCCGCGCTGGCCACGGTCAACCATCTGCCGGTGCTGCTGCTGCCCGGTGACGTGTTCGCCGCCCGCCCCGCCGACCCGGTGCTCCAGCAGCTCGAAGTCCCGTACGCGGGCGATGTGTCGGTCAACGACAGCCTGCGCCCGGTCTCCCGGTACTTCGACCGGATCACCCGGCCGGAGGCCCTGATAGCGTCCGCGCTCCAGGCCGTGCGGGTCCTCACCGACCCCGTCGAGACCGGCGCGGTCACGCTCGCCCTTCCGCAGGACGTCCAGGCGGAGGCGTACGACTGGCCCGAGGAGTTCTTCGCCGAACGGGTGTGGACGGTGCGCAGGCCGCAGGCCGACCCGGCCGAACTGGCCGCGGCGGTACGGGCCGTCCGCGCGGCCCGGCGGCCCCTCGTCATCGCGGGCGGCGGCGTCCACCACAGCCGGGCCGAGGCCGCGCTCGCCGCGTTCGCCGAGGCCACCCGCGTCCCGGTCGCCGCCACCCAGGCCGGCAAGGGCGCGCTGCGCTGGGACCATCCGCAGGACGTGGGCGGCGTCGGCCACACCGGCACGGCGACCGCGGACGAACTGGCCCGCACCGCCGACCTGGTGATCGGCGTCGGCACCCGCTACACCGACTTCACCACCGCGTCCGGCACCCTCTTCGAGAACCCGGACGTCCGCTTCCTCAACCTCAACATCGCCGCGTACGACGGCCACAAGCTGGCCGGGCTGCCGCTCGTCGCCGACGCCCGGGACGCGCTGCGCGCCCTCACCGGGGCGCTCGGGGAGCACGGGTGGCGGGTCGCCGACGCGTACGTCGCCGAGTACACGGAGGACAAGGAGCGCTGGGAGCAGCGCGTCGACGCCTGCTACGAGGCCGACGAGCCGGACGTCCGGCCGACCCAGCCGCAGGTGCTCGGCGCGCTCGACGCGATCGTCGACGAGTCCGACATCGTCGTCAACGCGGCCGGCTCCCTGCCCGGCGATCTGCACAAGCTGTGGCGGGCGCGGTCGCGGGACCAGTACCACCTGGAGTACGGCTACTCGTGCATGGGCTATGAGATCCCCGCCGCCATCGGGGTGAAGCTCGCCGCGCCCGACCGGCCGGTGTGGGCGCTGGTCGGCGACGGCACGTATCTGATGATGCCGACCGAGATCGTCACGGCCGTCCAGGAGGGCATCGCGATCAAGCTGCTGCTGGTGCAGAACCACGGCTACGCCTCCATCGGCGGGCTCTCGGAGTCGGTGGGCGGCGAACGGTTCGGCACCGCCTACCGTTTCCCGGCCGAGGACGGCGGCCACACGGGCGCCCCGCTGCCGGTGGACCTCGCCGCCAACGCGGCCAGTCTCGGCATGCGCGTGCTGCGCGCCAGGACCGTGCGGGACCTGCGCGAGGCGCTCGTGAAGGCGCGGGCCGCCGACACTCCCACATGTGTCTACGTGGAGACCGAAACGGCCGACACTGTGTCGGGCGCGCCTCCGGCGCAGGCCTGGTGGGATGTTCCTGTGGCCGAGACCGCGACCCGACCGTCCGCGGTCAAGGCGCGTGAGCTGTACGAACGGCACGTCTCGACCCGACGCCGCCATCTGTGAAGGAGTAACCGGGCATGACGAAGATCGTCAACCACTGGATCGGCGGCAAGACCGTCGAAGGCGCCTCGGGGACGTACGGGCCGGTCACGGACCCGGCGACCGGGGCGGTCACCACCAAGGTCGCGTTCGCCACCGTCGACGAGGTGGACGCGGCGGTCGCGGCGGCCAAGGACGCCTTCGCGACCTGGGGCCAATCCTCGCTGGCCAGGCGCACGGAGATCCTGTTCCGCTTCCGCGCGCTGCTGGACGCCCACCGCGACGAGATCGCCGCCCTGATCACCGCCGAGCACGGCAAGGTGCACTCCGACGCGCTCGGCGAGGTCGCCCGCGGCCTGGAGATCGTCGACCTGGCGTGCGGCATCAACGTGCAGCTCAAGGGCGAGCTGTCCACGCAGGTCGCGAGCCGCGTGGACGTGGCCTCGATCCGGCAGCCGCTGGGCGTCGTCGCGGGCATCACGCCGTTCAACTTCCCGGCGATGGTCCCGATGTGGATGTTCCCGATCGCCATCGCGTGCGGCAACACGTTCGTCCTGAAGCCGTCCGAGAAGGACCCGTCGGCATCCGTCAGGATCGCCGAACTGCTGGCCGAGGCCGGGCTGCCGGACGGCGTCTTCAACATCGTGCACGGTGACAAGGTGGCCGTGGACCGGCTCCTGGAGCACCCGGACGTCAAGGCCGTCTCCTTCGTCGGCTCGACCCCGATCGCCCGCTACATCCACACCACCGCCGCCGCGAACGGCAAGCGCGTCCAGGCCCTGGGCGGCGCCAAGAACCACATGCTGGTGCTGCCGGACGCCGACCTGGACGCGGCGGCCGACGCGGCCGTCTCCGCCGCCTACGGCTCAGCGGGCGAGCGCTGCATGGCCATCTCGGCGGTCGTCGCGGTCGGTGCGATCGGCGACACGCTGGTGGCGAAGATCCGCGAGCGCGCCGAGCGGATCAAGATCGGCCCCGGCAACGACCCGACGAGCGAGATGGGCCCGCTGATCACGGCCGCGCACCGCGACAAGGTGGCGTCGTACGTACGGGGTGCCGCCGCCGAGGGCGCCGAGGTCGTGCTCGACGGCACCGGGCACACGGTCGAGGGCTTCGAGGACGGCCACTGGATCGGCATCTCGCTGCTCGACAAGGTGCCGACCGGCGCGAAGGCGTACCAGGACGAGATCTTCGGCCCCGTCCTGTGCGTGCTGCGCGTCGACACGTACGAGGAGGGCCTGGCCCTCATCAACGGCTCGCCGTTCGGCAACGGCACCGCGATCTTCACCCGGGACGGCGGCGCCGCCCGCCGCTTCCAGCTGGAGGTGGAGGCGGGCATGGTCGGGGTGAACGTGCCGATCCCGGTCCCCGTGGGCTACCACTCCTTCGGCGGCTGGAAGGACTCGCTCTTCGGCGACCACCACATCTACGGCAACGACGGCACGCACTTCTACACCCGCGGCAAGGTCGTCACCACCCGCTGGCCCGACCCCGCCGACGCCCCCGCCGGCGTGGACCTCGGCTTCCCGCGCAACCACTGACCCACCCCGCCGCGCGCCCCGCCCTCCCGGACCTCGACACCGCGGAGGGCGGGGCGTCGGCATACCCGGATCCGGTACGTCCGGATGTCCGGACAGCGGACGTCCTGACGTTTTTTTGACGCGGTGCCTGCGATTCCCGTACGGGCCTCTTGCGCGGAGGGGACGGCCGGGAGGTGCCGGTTACGCGATCAAGCGGCCTCTCGATCTACGAATTCCGTAGGTAAACGGCTATTGACGTGCTGGTTTTCGTTGAGATTCCATCAGCGCCGGGAGCGACGAAGAGATGCGACACGAAGAGATGGACGACGCGAGCCGCCGGAGGCGATAACGCTCCCGCCCCACCACTCCGCACGAGTCCGATCGGAACCGCTCCATGACCGACACGCTCCGCCCTGTCGAAACCGGCGCCCCGCAGGAACCGGCCGACAGCCCCCAGCAGCTCAAGCGTTCCATCGGCGTCGTCGGCGGCACCCTGCTGACGCTCTCCTGCGTGACGCCCGCCTCCACCCTGTTCGTCGTGGTCCCCGACCTGTTCGGCTCGCTCGGCACCGCCACCGCCCTGACGATCGCCATCGGCTCCCTGCTCTGTATCGCCGTGGCGTTCTGCTACTCCGAGCTGGGCACCCTCATCCCCAGCGCGGGCGGCGAGTACGCCATGGTGTCCACGATGGCCGGACGGCTCGCCGGCTGGCTGGTCTTCGTGCTCTCCCTGCTCGTCGTGATGATCGTGCCCCCGGTGATCGCGATGGGCACGGCCGACTACCTCGCCCCGGTCGTCCACCTCGATCCGGCCATGACCGGCGCGGGCGTGATGCTGCTCGCCACCCTCGCCGGCCTGCTCGACCTGCGCGCCAACGCCTGGATCACCGGCATCTTCCTGGTCCTTGAGGTCATCGCCGCCGCCCTGGTCGCCCTGCTGGGCTTCGCACACGGCCACCGCGGACTCGGCAGCCTCACCTCCCTTCAGGTGGCCGGCCCCGACGGCCACACCGACACCGTGACCGCCATGCTGGTCATCTCAGGGCTCGCCATCGCCCTCTTCGTCACCCAGGGCTTCTCCACCGCCGTCTACCTCTCCGAGGAACTGGAGAACCCGCGCCGCAACGTCGCCCGCACCGTCCTGGCCACCCTCGCCATCTCCGCCGTGATCATCCTGGTCCCGGTCGTCGCCATCACCCTGGGCGCCTCCGACATCGAGCAGCTGACCGGCGGCGACATCGGCGCCATGGTCACCGCCTGGTCCAACTCGGCCGTCGGCACCTTCGTCAGCCTCTGCGTCGCCCTCGCCATCATCAACGCGGGCATCGTCATGGTCATCCAGAACTCCCGCGTGCTGTTCGCCTCCGCCCGCGACAAAGCCTGGCCCGAACCGGTCAACAACGTCTTCTCCCGGCTCGGCCGCTTCGGCTCCCCCTGGGTCGCCACCCTCGCCGTCGGCGTGCCCGGCGCGCTGCTCTGCTTCGTCAACCTGGACACCCTGTACGGCGTCACGGGCGTCTCCGTGACCGGCATGTACCTGCTGGTCGCGGTCGCCGCCCTGCTGGCCCGCCGCGGCCCGCACCGGCACACGCCCGCCTGGCGCATGCCGCTGTGGCCCGCGATGCCGGTCCTGCTCATCGCCGTCCTGGCCTACGTCCTGAGCACACAGGAGACGGTCTATCTGCTGTGGACCGGCGGCATCATGGCCGCCGCCACCCTCTACTGGGCCCTCTACCTGCGCCCGCGCCGCGACACCCGCTGGCTGGTGTCGATCCCGGAGGACACGCGGACCTGACCGCGCCGGCCCGAACCCGGCGCGTACCACGTCCGCGGTATGCCGGAACGGGCCCGTACTCCCCGGGAAGGTGCGGGGGTTCCGACCGGTGGCTGCATCGGTTGTCGGTGGCGGCCCGTACCGTTGAGCCATGGATCTTCGACTGCCCGGCCGGCGCGGGCTGTTCCGGGGGCCGCGGCGGCTGTGGACCGCCGCGGCCGCCCTCGTGGTGCTCGCCGGCGCCGGCACGTGGACGGCCGTCGCCGCCGACGACCCGCCCCGGGTGCACCGGACCGACCAGGTCATGACCATGGCCGACGGGACACACATCGACACCTCGTACTTCACCTCGGCCGCCGCGGGCCGCCGCCCGGCCGTCCTGCTGGCGCACGGCTTCGGCGGCAGCAAGGACGACCTGCGCGGCCAGGCCCAGGACCTGGCCCGCGACGGGTACGCGGTGCTGACCTGGTCCGCGCGCGGCTTCGGGAAGTCGACCGGCAGGATCGGGCTGAACGACCCGCAACGCGAGGTCTCCGACGTCTCCCGGCTCATCGACTGGCTGGCCGAGCAGCCCCAGGTCCGGCTCGACAGGCAGGGCGACCCGCGCGTCGGCGTGGCCGGCGGCTCGTACGGCGGCGCGATCTCCCTGCTCGCCGCCGGACACGACGACCGGGTGGACGCCATCGCCCCGGCGATCACGTACTGGAACCTGGCGGACGCGCTGTTCCCGAGCGGCGTGTTCAAGAAGCTGTGGGCGGGGATCTTCTTCAACACCGGCGGCGGCTGCGCCAGGTTCGAAGCCACGCTGTGCGCCATGTACGACCGGATCGCCGAGTCGGGCAGGCCGGACGCCGCCGCCCGCACCCTGCTGGAGCAGCGCTCGCCGTCCGCCGTCGCCGACCGCATCAAGGTGCCCACGCTCCTCGTGCAGGGCCAGACCGACTCCCTGTTCACGCTCGCCCAGTCCGACGCCGCCGAGAAGGCGATCCGGGCGAACGGCGCCCCGGTCGACGTCGACTGGATCGCGGGCGGCCATGACGGCGGCGACATGGAGACGGACCGCGTACAGGCGCGGGTCAGGGCCTGGTTCGACCGCTACCTCAAGAACGACAAGGGAACCGACACCGGTCCGGCGTTCCGCATCACCCGCACCGGAGGCGTCGACTCCACCAACGGCACGGCCCTGCAGCGCGGCGCGAGCGCCGACACCTACCCCGGCCTGGCGGCCGGCCGCCGCTCCCTCGCGCTGACCGGCGGCACGCAGCGGGTCGAGAACCCGGCCGGGGCCAGCCCGCCGGGCGTCTCCGCGCTGCCCGGCCTCGGCGCCGCGAGCGGGCTCGGCGGGCTGTCCGCCCTCGGCGTCGGCGTCTCCCTCGACTTCCCCGGCCAGTACGCCGCGTTCGAGTCGGCGCCGGTCGCCTCCGATCTGCGCATCACCGGCTCCCCGACGGTCACCGTTCATGTCGCCTCAAGCCGCGACGACGCCGTGCTGTTCGGCAAGGTGTACGACGTCGGACCCGGCGGCAGCCGGCCCGTGCTGCCCGCGCAACTGGTCACCCCGCTGCGCGTCGAGGGCGCGAGGTCCGGCAAGGACGTCACGGTCACCCTCCCGGCGATCGACCACGACGTGCAGAAGGGTCACCGGCTCCGCCTGGTCCTCGCCTCCACGGACCTCGGCTATGCCTCACCGGCGGCCCCGGCGACCTACACCGTCTCCCTGAAGGGCGACCTGAGCGTGCCGACGGCCCCGGGCGTGACGACCGCGGCGGCGCCGCTGCCGTCCTGGGTGTGGTGGCTGCCACCGGCCGCCGCCGTGCTGGCGCTGGCCCTGCTGCTGACCGCCCGCCGCCGTACCGCGGTGTCCGAGCCCGATCCCGCCCTGGCCGACGTCCCGCTGCAGATCACGGACCTGAGCAAGCGGTACGCGAAGTCGGCCGACCGGTACGCGGTGCGGGAGCTGTCCTTCCGCGTCGAGAAGGGCCAGGTGCTGGGGCTGCTCGGGCCGAACGGCGCGGGCAAGACGACGACCCTGCGCATGCTGATGGGCCTGATCACCCCCGACGACGGAGAGATCCGCGTCTTCGGCCATGCGATCCGGCCGGGCGCGCCGGTGCTGTCGCGGGTCGGTGCCTTCGTGGAGGGCGCGGGCTTCCTGCCGCATCTGTCCGGCCGCGAGAACCTGGAGCTGTACTGGCGGGCGACCGGCCGTCCCGCCGAGGACGCACACCTGGACGAGGCCCTGGAGATCGCCGGCCTCGGCGACGCGCTCGCCCGCGCGGTGCGCACCTACTCGCAGGGCATGCGCCAGCGGCTCGCCATCGCCCAGGCCATGCTCGGGCTGCCCGACCTCCTCATCCTCGACGAGCCGACCAACGGCCTCGACCCGCCGCAGATCCGCGAGATGCGCGAGGTGATGATCCGCTACGCGGCGGCGGGCCGCACGGTGATCGTCTCCAGCCATCTGCTCGCCGAGGTCGAACAGTCCTGCACCCATCTGGTGGTGATGGACCGGGGCCGGCTGGTCCAGGCAGGCCCGGTGGGCGAGATCGTCGGCTCGGGCGAGACGCTCCTCGTCGGTCTGGCCACGGACATCACGGACCCCCTGCTCGAAAAGGTGGCGGCACTGCCGGGAGTGGCATCCGCAACCCGCGCGGACGGCGGCCTGCTCATCCACCTGACCCCCGCGCACCCGCCCGCGCACCCGTCGGCGGACTCGACGGCGCTCCCGTCCACGGACGCGGCCGGGCGCCCTCGTGCGGAGTCGACCGCGGACACGCCCGTGCGCGCGCCCGCGGACCCGGCAGGGCAACCGGCCGCAGTCCTGACCGCGGACCCGGCAGGGCACCCCTCCGCAGACCTGCCCGCGGACCCGTCCGTGCCCCCGGTCGGCGGCGGACGCTCGTCGGAGAGCGAGCCGGAGGCCGCCGCGCGGCTTCTCGTCGAGTTGGTCCGGCTCGAAGTCCCCGTCGTTTCGCTCGGTCCCCACCGCCGGCTGGAGGACGCCTTCCTCACCCTGATCGGAGGTTCCGCATGAGTGCGCTCGCCGAGCCCGTCGAGGTGGCCTCCGGCTACCGCGCGGGGCACACGCTGCCGCTGCGGGTCGAACTGGTCCGGCAGCTCAAGCGCCGCCGCACCCTCGTCATGGGCGGCATCCTCGCCGCCCTGCCGTTCGTCCTGGTCATCGCCTTCGCCATCGGCGGCAACCCGAGCGGACGCAACGGCCAGGTCACCCTGATGGACACCGCCACCGCGTCCGGCGCCAACTTCGCCGCGGTGAACCTGTTCGTGTCGGCGGGCTTCCTCCTCGTCATCCCGGTCGCCCTGTTCTGCGGGGACACGGTCGCCTCGGAGGCGAGCTGGTCGTCCCTGCGCTATCTGCTCGCCGCGCCCGTGCCCCGGGCCCGCCTGCTGTGGTCCAAGCTCGCCGTGGGGCTCGGGCTCAGCCTGGCCGCGATGCTGCTGCTGCCGCTCATGGCCATCGCCGTCGGCACGGCGGCCTACGGCTGGGGCCCACTGGAGATCCCCACCGGCGGCGCGCTGGACCCGGGTACGGCGGCCCAGCGCCTCGTGGTGGTCGTCGGGTACATCTTCGTGTCCCAACTGGTCACCGCGGGGCTGGCGTTCTGGCTGTCCACGAAGACGGACGCGCCGCTCGGCGCGGTCGGCGGCGCGGTCGGCCTGACCATCGTCGGCAACGTCCTGGACGCGGTGACCGCCCTCGGCCACTGGCGTGACTTCCTGCCCGCGCACTGGCAGTTCGCCTGGGCCGACGCCGTGCAGCCGCGCCCCGAGTGGTCCGGCATGATCCAGGGCACCGCGATCTCCATGACGTATGCGCTCGTGCTGTTCGCCCTGGCCTTCCGCGGGTTCGCCCGCAAGGACATCGTCTCCTAGATCACCGGAGGACCACCCACCGGCCTCGAAGCGGGCCCGCTCCGTGCCCGCTTCGAGGCCCATCCGCAACTCCGCTGACCGCCGGGGCCGGGCGCGGCTATGCGTCCGCGGGCCGCAGCCGGTACCCGTAGGCGTACGTCCGCCCGGCGTGCAGCAGGTACGGCTCCAACGGCGCGGCGCCCCACGAGTTGATGCCGCCGACGCCCATCTGCCGGTGGTTGACCAGCAGCACCGTCTCGGCGCGCCTGGTCAGCTCGTGCGGGTGCCGCGGCCCGTCCAGGTCGGCCGGCGTGTGGTGCAGGGCGCTGGTCTCCAGCAGGGCCTCGCCGTCCGCGGGGTCGGCGACCACCCGCAGCCCGGCACCGGTGCGTCCGGTCAGCGACAGCCACCGCACATCGGTCTGGTTGCCCGTCTGCTGCGGCCGTACATACGGGGCGACCTGCGCGTCGACCGTGGAACGCCAGCGCCCCACGAACGCGGACGCCTTGCGGTCCTGGTAGTTCTCGTGCGGCCCGCGCCCGAACCACTCCAGCCGCTCCGCGCCCGCCGGCACCCGCATCAGCGCGCCCACCACGGGCAGGTCGGGCAGCCCGGCGGGGGCGTCCAGCGTGTGCCGCACCCGCACCTCCCCGTCCCCGCGCACCCGGAACACCGTGTGCCAGGCGGAGGCGTGCGGCGCGGTCGGCAGCGTGCAGGAGACCTCGACGACGACCTCACCGGGCGCGGGCTGCTCGGCCCGCACCGCGGTCACCGTCCGTCGCGCGCCCGCGTCCCGCCAGGTCAGCGAGGTCTTGTGGAAGTTGCGGCCGATGTCGTTGTCGGTCGGGCCGCGCCAGAAGTTGGGCACAGGCCCCTCGGCGAGCAGCGCCCGCCCCCGCCAGGTGTACGAGGCGAGGGTGCCGGACGCCTTGGCCAGCACCACCTCCACGTCCCGCCCGCGCACCCGCACCTCGGCGTCGGTCTCGGTGAGGGTGAGGTCGCCTTGGGCGGGGGAGTCGTCCGGTGCGGGCGCGGACCAGTCCAACGCGAACTGTTCGGCGGCCACTTCGTGTCCTGCGCCCGCCCAACCGGTGGCGTCGCGCAGCACGAAGGAGAGGCCGAGGAAGTACTCGGCGCCGGGCTCCGGCGCGGCGGGCCTGCGGCAGGGGACGCGGACGACGCGCTCCGCGCCGGGCCCCACCGCGGGCGCCGGCAGCGTGCCGTGCTGCACCGTCGTACCGTCACGGGTCACGGCCCACCGCAGCTCGTAGCCGTCCAGTCCGCTGAAGAGGTGCTTGTTGCGCACCCGTACGGTCCCGGCCGCGAGATCGTCCGCGGTGACCGCCACCGGCTGGTAGCACTTCTTGATCTCGATCAGCCCGGGGTGGACCGCGCGGTCCGCGGCCACCAGCCCGTTGCAGCAGAAGTTGCCGTCCGTCGGATAGCCGGGGTGCCAGTCACCGCCGTACGACAGATAGGTGCGCCGCGAGTCGCCGGGCACCGGCAGCCGGACGGCCTGGTCGACCCAGTCCCAGACGAACCCGCCGTGCAGGTTCGGGTAGCGCTCGAAGACCTCCCAGTACTCCCGGACGTTGCCGCCGCTGTTGCCCATCGAGTGGTTGTACTCGCACAGCAGGAACGGCGTGGGACTGCCGGACCTGCCGTACGCCTCGACGCCCGCCGGGCTGGTGTACATCTCGCTGTGCAGGTCGGCGACGGCGTTCATGCCCTCGTAGTGCACGGGGCGTGCGGCGTCCCGGGTGTGCACCCAGTCGGCCATGACCTGGAAGGTGTCGCCGTGCCCGGCCTCGTTGCCGAGCGACCAGACGACCACGCTCGGATGGTTCTTGTCCCGTTCGACCATCGAGCGCAGCCGGTCCACGCAGGCGTCGGTCCACTCCGGCAGCGAGGCGGGCACGGTGTCGCGCACCCCGTGCGTCTCCAGGTTGGTCTCGTCGATCACGTACAGCCCGTACTCGTCGCACAGTTCGAGCCAGCGCGGGTGGTTGGGGTAGTGCGAGGTGCGGACGGCGTTGATGTTGTGCTGCTTCATCAGACGGATGTCCTGGAGCATGCGTTTCTCGTCGACGGCCTGGCCGCGCTCGGGGTCGCTCTCGTGGCGGTTGGTGCCGCGGAACATGAGGGGCTTCCCGTTGAGGGTGAAGGTCCCCGGCCCGTACTCGACCTGGCGGAAGCCGACGCGGGTGCTGTGGATGTCGACGGCCCGGCCACGGGCGTCGGCGAGCGTCACCACCAGCGTGTACAGGTTCGGCCGTTCCGCTGACCACAGCGCGGGCGCCCGCACCGCGCCCTTCAGGGACACGGTTCCCTCACCGGCCGGCTCCGCGAGGCCCAGCACCCGCCGCCCGCGCGCGTCGAACAGTTCGGCGCTCACCCGGTGGCCCGGGACCCCGCCGTCGCCGTCGCCCCGGTCGCGCACCGTGACGTCGACGGTGAGGACGGCGTCGCGGTAGGCGGAGTCCAGCGCGGTGTGCACGAACAGGTCCTGCACATGCACCCGGGGGATCGAGTACAGGTACACGTCCCGGAAGATCCCGGACAGGTCGATCATGTCCTGGTCCTCCAGCCAGCTGCCGTCGGACCAGCGGTGGACCTCCACGGCCAGGGTGTTGGTGCCCGGCCGCAGATACCGGGTGACGTCGAACTCGGCGGGCGTGTAGCTGTCCTCGCTGTAGCCGACCCGCTGCCCGTTGACCCACACGAAGAACGCGGACTTGACGCCCTGGAAGGACAGCAGGGTGCGCCGGCCCGACCAGGTCCCCGGCACGGTGAAGGCGCGGCGGTAGGAGCCCACCGGGTTGACGTCGTGCGGTACTTCGGGCGGCGCTGGCGTCTCGTAACCGATCCACGGATACCTGATGTTGAGGTAGATCGGCTCGGGGTACCCCTCGATCTCCCAGTTCGAGGGGACGGGGATGCGGTCCCAGCCGCCGTCGTCGTAGCCGGGCTCGTGGAACCCGACGGGCCGCTGGTCCGGGTTGCGCGACCAGCGAAAGCGCCAGTCGCCGTTGAGGGAGCGGTGGTACGGCGACTCCTGGAACCGCCCGCGCAGCGCGTCCGCGGCGCTCGCGTACGGCACCAGCCGGGCCCGCGCCGGCTCGCGGTTGACCTGGAACACCCGCGGGTTCGCGTCCCACGGGTCGCCGTCGGCGGCGAAGGCACGCTTCTGCGCGGCGAAGGCGGCCCAGCCGGCCAGTGCGCCCGCCGTAAGGACGGTGCGCCGGCTCGGTCGGTTCAGGGGGGCTCTCTCTGCACTCATACGGCGGCTCCGAACGCAAGGCATCAAGAAACGCCAGCATCGAACGGAACCGCTCACCACACAAGGGTGCGGTCGGCTCACCGAACCCGGATGGCGCAAAGAGATTGACGTATCGTCAGGCTCTGAAAAACTACCGGCAAGTACGTTCGGCAGCACTCAGCACTCAGCACTTCAGCACCTGAGCACTTCAGCACTTCCGCATCAGCACCTCAGTGCTTCGGCACTTCAGTACTTCCGCACGAGCCGCGACCGGGAGCCGTCATGGGCGTACGCAAGGATCTGAAGCGGGCCAGGAAGCGCACCGACCTGGCGTCCCGCGCGCGGGTGGAGCTCGTCAAGGACGCGCGAGGCATCGTCCGCGAGGTCCGCACCTCCGCCCTGGTACCGGCCGTGACCACCGGCTCACTCGCCGACCTGCCCTTCAGCAACGCGGCCGAGGCCCCCGACGCCGTGGTCATGCGCCGCCGCGGGCAAGGCGGCTGGCACCCGGTCACGGCGGCCCGCTTCGCCCGTGACGTCACCGAAGCGGCCAAGGGCCTCATCGCGGCCGGCCTCACGGCGGGCGGCCGGGTCGCGATCATGTCCCGCACCCGCTACGAGTGGACCGTCCTGGACTTCGCCGTCTGGGCGGCCGGCGGCGTGACCGTCCCGGTCTACCCCACCTCCTCCGCCGAGCAGGTGGAGTGGATCGTCCGCGACTCCGGCGCCCGCCATGTCGTCACCGAGACCGCCGAACACACCGCCACCGTGCTCGCCGGCACCGCGGACCACCCCGAACCCCCGCGCGCCTGGACCCTCGACGAGGGCGCCCTCGGCCGGCTCGCCGACCTGGGCCGGGACGTCCCCGACGCGGACGTGGCCAAGCGCCGCGCGGCTCTGACCCCCGACACGGTCGCCACGATCTGCTACACCTCCGGCACCACCGGCCGGCCGAAGGGCTGCGTCCTCACCCACGCCAACCTGCACGCCGAGGCGGCGAACACCGTCCACCTGCTGCACCCCGTCTTCACCGAGGTCACCGGCCAGACCGCCGCCACCCTGCTCTTCCTGCCGCTCGCCCACATCCTCGGCCGCACCCTGCAACTCGCCTGCCTGATGGCCCGCATCGAGACAGGCCACTTCCCCAGCGTGAAACCCGCCGAACTCCGGCCGGTGCTCAAGGAGTTCCGGCCCACCTTCCTCGTCGGGGTGCCCTATCTGTTCGAAAAGATCCACGACACGGGCCGGGCCACCGCCGAACGGATGGGCCGCGGGACCTCCTTCGACCGCGCCGACCGTGTCGCCGTACGCTTCGGCGAGGCCGCCCTGCGCCGTTTCCTGGGCACCGGCAAGGGCCCAGGACCCGGCCTGTACGCCGCCTGGGCCCTGTACGACCTGCTGGTCTACCGCCGGGTCCGCAAGGAACTCGGCGGCCGTGTGCGCTACGCCATCAGCGGCGGCTCCCCGCTCGACCGCAACCTCAACCTGTTCTTCTACGCGGCCGGCATCCTCGTCTACGAGGGCTACGGGCTCACCGAGACCACGGCCGCCGCCACCATCGTGCCGCCGCTCGGCCCCCGCCCCGGCACCGTCGGCCGGCCGATCCCCGGCGCGGCCGTCCGGATCGCCGACGACGGCGAGGTGCTGATCAAGGGCGGGCTGGTCTTCGGGGCGTACTGGAACGACCCGGCGGCCACGGACGCCGTCCTCGCCGGCGACTGGTTCGCCACCGGAGACCTCGGCTCCCTCGACGAGGACGGCTATCTGACCATCACCGGCCGCAAGAAGGACATCCTCGTCACCTCCGGCGGCAAGAACGTCTCCCCGTCCGTCCTGGAGGACCGCCTGCGCAGTCGGGCGCCGGTCGGCCAGTGCCTCGTCGTCGGCGACAACCGCCCCTTCGTCGCCGCCCTGGTCACCCTCGACCCCGAGGCGGTCGCCCACTGGCTGTCGGTGCGCCGGCTGCCCGCCGACACCCCGGTCAAGGACCTGGTCCGCGACCCCGGCCTGCGGGCCGAGGTGCAGCGTGCCGTCGACTACGCCAACGAGGCCGTCTCACGGGCCGAGTCGATCCGTGCCTTCGCCCTGGTCGAGGGAGAGTTCACCGAGGACAACGGGCTGCTCACACCGTCCCTGAAGGTCAAGCGGCAGGCGGCCACGGCGGTCTACGCGGCCGAGATCGAGGCGCTGTACGGCGGCTGACGCGGCGGCACTCGCGCCATGGGCACCGCGGGCTCCGGCGCGCCCGGCGGACACACGAAGGCGGGCCACCGGGAACCGGTGACCCGCCGCGGCGGAGCGGACCGCTCAGCCGTTGCCCGTGCCGTTGCCGGACAGGGCCGAGATGTCGTCCAGGATGTGCGACAGCGGCTCGTCGCCCTTGGCCTGGGTCGAGTTCTCGACGCACTGCTGGTTCTGCGGCGACGACAGGACGGGCACGTCCTGGACGGCGACCGGGACGAGACCGACGACCGAGCCGACGTTCGCCTTGGCCGGCAGGCCGACGCAGGGCTTGTTCAGGGAGCCCTGGACCAGCGAGAGCTGCGGGCTCATGTCACCGAAGGTGGCCGAGTTGCCGAACTCCGACTGGGCGCCGACGCCGCTCGCGGACGTGGTGCCGGTGTCGTTGCCGATGGCCAGGGCCTGGGGGGCGGCCGCGCCGGCGAGGCCGGCGACCGAGGCGGCCACAGCCGCGGTTGCCCACAGCTTCTTCATGTTCGTTCCCTTCGAAAGGCGGACTCCGGGGACGGAGTTGCATGATCGTCAACTGGGCCGCACCGGCCCGGGTTGCGGGCTGTGCCTCGAACGGACCAGCGCGATCCGATCAGCGGACCAGTGCGTCCTGGACACCGGACCGGCCCGGCCAGTTCAGGGGAGAAACGTCCCTGCGTATCCCCGTCCCGTAACCGGTCGTGCGTCCCTGTCCGTAGCCGGCCGCGCGTCCCCGTTCCGTGACCGGTCGTGCGTCCCTGTTCCGTGACAGGCCGACGGGCCGCCGGATCTCCGGCGGCCCGCTGGGTAAGCCCGGAAGGGGCTTAAGAGGTGTCCCGGGTCAGCCGTTGCCCGTGCCGTTGCCGGACAGGGCCGAGATGTCGTCCAGGATGTGCGACAGCGGCTCGTCGCCCTTGGCCTGGGTCGAGTTCTCGACGCACTGCTGGTTCTGCGGCGACGACAGGACCGGGATGTCCTGGACGGCGACCGGGACGAGACCGACGACCGAGCCGACGTTCGCCTTGGCCGGCAGGCCGATGCAGGGCTTGTTGAGCGAGCCCTGGACGAGCGCCATCTGCGGGCTCATGTTGCCGAAGGTGGCGGAGTTGCCGTACGCCTGCGAGGCGCCGTTGCCGCTCGCCGAGGTGGTGCCGTTGTCGTTGCCGATGGCCAGAGCCTGCGGGGCGGCGGTGGCCGAGACGCCGACGACGGAGGCGGCGACCGCGGCGGAGGCCAGAACCTTCTTGATCACTTGCGATTCCCTTCTGAAGAAACCCCGTCCACCGGAGTGCCCTGGTTCAACTGAAGAGACCTCATCCGGTTCCTGGTATTCACTCCGATGGCCGACATGTGGGGCCGCCGGGAATGCGCCGGGTGACCCTCCCGGGTGGTGCGTTAATTCCGCCGCCGCCGGACGATCCGATCGAGTGACGTGCCGCAACCATTCGGCTCGTGGCGGGTTGATGCGGGGCAGGAACATGCGTCTTGGCCATGAGGCCGGGAAAGGAAAGCGAAAATGCTGAAGAAGGCAATGTCCGTGGCGGCGGTCGCCGCGTCCGTCGTCGGTGCGTCGGCGGCGCTCGCCCCGCAGGCGCTTGCCATCGGCAACGACACCGGCACCACCTCCGCCAGCGGCGTCGGCGCCCGGGAGGCGTTCGGCAACCAGGTGACCGGGGGTGACCTGAGTCCGCAGACCACCCTGGTGCAGAGTTCACTGAACAAGCTCTGCGTCGGCCTGCCGGCCAAGGCGAACGCCGGCTCGCTCGTCGGCGCCGTCCCGGTCGCCGTGCAGGACGTGCCCGTCCTGTCGTCGCCGCAGAACCAGCAGTGCGCAGAGAACTCGACCCAGGCCAAGGGCGACGAGCCGCTGTCGCACCTCCTGGACGACATCTCGGCCGTGTCGGGCAACGGCACCGGCAACCACTGAGCCGACCCCGTGGAAAGTCCGCCCGGGCCGCGCGCCGTTTCCCGCGCCGCCGCCCGGGCGGACTTTTTCCGTGAAATCCCTGTGCAACCCGAAGTCCATCGCTCAGCCGAACTGTTTCCTCTCATGCGTCAATGTTGTGAAGGCGTTCGAGTGAATTACCGGATGACGCGCGTTCTGTAGTTTCTTCGACCGTCTATCCCTCGTTCTACAACCTGCCGGTCATGGTGCGAGCCGTTCAAGCTGTGCTCGCTCGGTTTCGGCCGTCATAGGGGCATGACCGCAGAGAAGGGAAAGTTCATGAAGAAGAGCGCTGCCGTCGTCGCGGGCGCGATCCTGGCTCTGGGCGCCGCCGCCCCGGCCTTCGCGGACTCCGGTGCCGAGGGCGCTGCCGTCGGTTCCCCCGGTGTCCTGTCCGGCAACGTCGTCCAGCTCCCCGTGCACGTTCCGGTGAACGCGTGTGGCAACACCGTCAACGTCATCGGGCTGCTGAACCCCTCGTTCGGCAACACCTGCGCCAACGACTGACGTCACCCGACATCACGCGCCGGCCCTCGGGCTGTGCAGCGGCCGGCTCCGGACCGTTGATCCTTGGGTTCTTCGTTCCGGGGTCGGCCTTCCCACTTCTTCAAGCAGGAAGACAACGAGATTGCGAAAGACCCTGAGCAGGGGAATGGTCGTGGCCGCCGCCGCGACGAGCGTTCTGTCCCTGTGCGAGATCGCCGCCGTCGCCGACTCGGACGCCGCCGGCACCACCTCGGGCTCCCCGGGTGTCCTGTCCGGCAACACCGTGCAGGCGCCGGTCCATGTCCCGGTCAACGTCTGCGGCAACACCGTGGACGTCGTCGCCTTGTTGAACCCGGCGTTCGGCAACTCCTGTGTCAACGGCGCGGGTCGGGCCGAGCAGGCCACCCCCGGCATTCCGGGGCAGGTCGGTCCCGGTGACAGCGGCGCCCAGCAGACGCCTCCCCCGACGAGCGTGGTGAGCACCCCGCCCGTCGCCCGTCCGCCGGCTCCCCGGCCGCCCGCCCCCGCCGAGCAGATCCGGTCCGAATCGCCGGCCGCGGAGGGGACGCACGACACCTCCTCGACCGGCCCCACCGGCTCGACGGGCTCGACGGGCTCCATCGGCCTGACCGGGCGGCAGTCCGGGCTCGTCCCCATGGGTGACGAGTCCCGGCCTGCGCTGGCGGAGACCGGCAGCGCGACCACGCTGGCGGCTTCCGCCCTCAGCGCCGCGCTCATCGCGGGCGGCGTGATCCTGTACCGGCGAGGCCGAGCCGTGTCCGTCCGGTAGCCCCGTAGGACGCCGGACGCGCGAGCGCCCGGCACCCGCACCGCATGCGCCGGCCGTCCTCCCGCTCGGGAGGGCGGCCGGTTCGCGTTCCGGCCGCCTGGCCGCGCCTGATCCGGCCTGATCGGGCCCCTGTTGGCCGGGTCGTCCCGGGTCGGCCCGTGCCGGCCGGGTCGCCCCGTGTCCATCGGGCCGCGCCGTGTCGCCGGCGTCGGAAGGCCGTTCCCTGCGCGAGGGCGGGTCGTCCTGACGGACCGACGGTCATGCCGTCCTCGTCGCCCCGTTCAAGGAGCGTCAGTACATGGAAGAACGTGAAAGAACGTGGAAGAACATGGAAGAACCGGGACACGAAAACGGTCCGTGCCGCCCGCTGTGGAGGCGGACGGCACGGACCGGCAGTAGGACCACTCAGTCACCAGGGTGAGCCTGCGACGTCCGTGGTCTTCCTGGGATCAGTCGGCTACTGGCAGACCGACTGGACGGTGAAGGTCGCGGCGTTCGCGCCCCCGTTGACGACGGTGACCGTCCAGGCGGCACCACCGATGCCCGACAGCACATTGAGCGGACCGGTCCCCGAGGTCTGGGTCACACCACCCCAGACGGCCGTGGTCCCGACGGGGCACGTGGGACCGGTGAACGTGCCGGTGGCACCGGCGGCCAGGGTCTGCGCGGTCGAGCTGAGGACCTGCGCGCCGGGGCCGGTCGGGCCGGTGGCTCCGGTCGGTCCGGTGTTGCCCTGCACGCCCGGGAGCCCCTGGATGCCCTGGATGCCCTGCGCGCCCGTCGGCCCGGTGGCTCCGGCCGGCCCGGTCGGGCCGGTGTTGCCCGGGACGCCCTGGACGCCCTGGATGCCCTGGATGCCCTGCGGCCCCGTGGGTCCGACGAGACCCTGCGGTCCGGTCGACCCCGTGGGGCCGGTCGGCCCGGTGGCCCCCGTGGCACCGGTCGCACCGGTGGCACCGTTGAGGCCGTTCAGACCGGCCGGCCCGGTCGGACCCGTGTTGCCCTGGACACCGGGGATGCCCTGGATGCCCTGCACGCCCTGCGGACCCGTCGGGCCGATGAGACCCTGCGGTCCGACCGGACCCGTGGGGCCGGTGGCGCCCGTGCCGGTGGGGCCGGTCGGGCCCGTCGGGCCCGTGGGACCGGTGGGGCCCGGAAGGTCCGTGCACAGCGGCACGTCGGACGCGGCGACGAAACGGGCGGTCACCCACCCGCTCTGGTTGGCGAGCTTGTACCACCAGATGTTCCCGTCGACCGACTGGCCCGCCTCCTGGCACAGCAGCGAGATGCTCGCCCCGAAGGGGAACGAGCCCAGGCTCGGCGAGTCCGACGTCGGCAACTGGCGGATGTTCACGCCGGTCTGCGCGGTCACGACTCCCGTGACCGCCGCGCGAAGGTTCCTGTGATCTGCTTTCTGTCCGGCTCGCAGCGCGATCCGGTCTGCCTGCGCGCCGGTCTGAGCGTGAGCCCGGCCCGCGAGAGAGGGTGTGTGCGCCGCAGCTGGGCCGCACAGACCCAAGGTAAGGCCGAGGCTCACTGCTCCGAGAACCAGCGACGAGGCGCCGCCGGTCTTAAAAGCCCCATGCACCAAAACCCACCGTGCCTTTCGTGACAAAACTGAGGGAGATGAGGTGCGAGCAGCAAACTGCATATGACGCCCGCAAATCCAGGCAACTCGGTTTAAATGGGCTGAAAGTGGCACATAGATCACTCAGAGAGTCTGCATTTAATCGGCTTATCGCCACCGCGTGCGACGGGAGGTATGCCGCCCCGCGGCGCGCCTCAAATGCCCCGGAAATCAGGGCGATTCCCGGCCGGGCCGCAGCATGGCCTCCCGGCCGCCCCCCGGCCGCTTGTCCGGCCGACAGCTTGCGACCTACGGCAACCGACCGCGACCCAGAACCGCCACCGGCGACCGCCGGCTTGCGGCGCGCGGCCGGTCGTTTGCGCCCGCGACCGTCACTCGCGGCCTGAGGCTTTCGACCAGTGGCCTGCGACCGGTCACCTGCGGCTTACGGACCTGCGGTTTACGGACCGGCGGCCTGCGACCGACAACTGGCGACCGCGCCCCAGGACCGGCACCGACGGCTTGCGGCCGGTGGTCAACGGCTTGTCGCTTGCTTGCGATGGCGTGCCGCGAGGTGGTGTGGGGGAGATCAAGGTTCCGGAACTCGCGGGTCTGGGGCGGTGGTTGTGCAGGGTCGGGTGCTCGTCCCGGCCCAGCAGGGCGCCTTGCCGGTTGGTGCTCCGGCACAAGCCGCCGTGCACCTCGAACCGGAGGGGCGACAGCTTGATCCTCTACACCACGTCGCGGGACACCACCTGGCTTGTGACCAGCGGCCTGCGGCCGGCGACCGGTGGAACCGGTAGGTCAGGGGCGGTGGTTGTGCGGGGTCGGGTGCTCGTCCCGGCTCAGCAGGGCGCCTTGCCGGTTGATGCCTCGGCACAAGCCGCCGTGCACCTCGGACCGAATGGCCGACAGCTTGATCCTCTACACCACGTCGCGGGACCCCACCGCGCTTGCGGCTTGCGACTGGCCACCGCCAGCCTGCGGCCGGCGACCCGCAACCGGCACCGGCCACCGGCGACCGGTGGTTTGCGGCCACCGGCGACTGGTGGTTTGCGATCTGCGATCGGGGACCGCTCACCGCCCACCGGACGCCTGCGGCCTGCCACCCGCGACCCGCGATCGGTGGTCTGCGCTCGGCCCCGGCCCCCGTCCAGCCGTCCAGCCGGCCACCGGACGCCTGCGGCCTGCGGCCTGCTATCGGCCACCGGTGCCCCGCCACCCGCGACCGGCCACCCGCGACCGGCCACCCGCGACCGGCCAGCGGCGACCCGCGACCCGCCACCCGCGGCCCCAGCCACCCGCGACCCGCGACTGGTGGTCTGCGATCGGCCGGCGGCGACCCGCGGTCCGGCACCCGCGGCCTGCCCCCCGGCCACCCCCACCCGCGATCGGCCGCCCGTGGGCGGTGGTCGGTTGCCGTGGTCGGCCGCCGGGGACGTGTGGGGGGACGGGTGAGGTGGCCGGGGTGTGGGGGGAGGGGTTTTGGGGCTTGAGCTGCTGGTCGGGGCGGGGGGCTCGTTGGGTTGTTGTGCTGTCGGAGGGGGCGGCGGGTCAGCCGGAGTTCGCGGTCTTGGGGTGTCGCTTGGCCTTGCCGGCCCCGAGGGCGTGGGTCGGCTCCGGGATCGTGGCGAGTTTGCGTACGGCGAACTCACGGTTGACCAGGGTCTGCGCGCGATGGGCCGACGGCAGGTCGGGCATGGCGAGCAGGCGGTCGCAGGCATGGAGCGCACCCTTGAAGTCGCCCACCCAGTAGGCCGTGATCGAGAACTCGCACAGCAGGCCCCACCGGTACACCCAGGGCTGGGTGAACAGGATGTCGTCCGGCTGCTCCTTGTCCAGGCAGGCGACGACGATCGCGTGAGCCATGTGATGGCGGCCCACGGCACGCAGCCGCGAGGCCAGCTCGTAACACGCTTCCAGCCGCTGCGGACGTGACTCCCAGGCCCGGGTCAGCGCGTCAAGACCGGCGGGCAGATCACCGGAATCGGCGTGCAGGACCCCGACTTGGAGCAGGGAGTAGTAGACCTCCTCTGCCCAGCCGCCCATCGAGGCACGGCGTTCGTACAGCTTGATCGCCTCGGCGGTGTTGCCCATGTCGCGCATGGTCTGGGCCAGATAGAAGACCGTACGCGTGTTGCTCGGGTCGCGTTCCATCTCGGCGCTGAGCAGACGTGCGTCACGCTCGAACTTGTCGTGCCGCGAGCCGCCGTCCGCATGGTCCTCGACGACCAGCGCGTCAAGGTTCTCCTGCGTTTCGTTCCCGTCCGCGGTGAGGAATTCGTGAGTGACGCCCTCGTACCGCCATGGGAGATCGCCCCGTACCAGGCGCCTGATCCGGTACTCCATGGCCCCTTCGTGCCGGAGCATGTACGCGTCTGCCGTGAGCCGGGGCAGCGGGCCGTCCTTTCTGAGGACGTGGTCCGCGTCCAGGAGCAGCAGATAGTCGGCCTTGCCGCGGGCGTGCCGGATGTTCAGGGTGCGGTTGTGCCCGAAATTCACCCAGGGTTCCTCATGGAGTTCGCCCGGAACTCCGTCGAGGGCGCCGCGGATCAGTTCCTGGGTTCCGTCCGTCGATCCGGTGTCGGAGATCACCCAGGTGTCCACCACATCGCGCACGGACGCCAGGCATCGCTCGATGACTCCCGCTTCGTTCTTGACGATCATGCAGAGGCAGATGGAGGGCTTCACGACAGCACCACGCTCCTGTGTTTCCCGGTACGGGTCATGGGTCGGACCTGTCCCACGGCGGAATCAGCCTTTGTGCTTGGAGGCGTCCAGATCGCCGGAGACCGGTGTGCGTTCGGGCCGGTGGGTGAGGTGCAGCAGGACAAAGCCGTCGCGGTCGGCCACGGTGCTGTATCCCTGGGCGCGTGCCTGGTTCAGCATGGCGCGTTCCGCTTCGAAGGTCAGGGGCCACCGCCAGCGTGCCGCCACCCAGGTGTCCACCATGATCCACTGGGGGGAGGGGCGGCTGACCGGATAGCCGTAGAGACTGACGCTCGTACGGTTGGTGAGTTGGGGAACCAGATAGGTGGACGCCTGGACCGTGGCGTTGTCGGGGATCTTCTTCATCAGGCTGTGCGCGACGGCGACGCGCGGATCCGATCGCCAGGTGGCCGGGCTGAAGAGCTGCCAGAAGGGGAAGCTCGGCAGGATCGCGAGGGTGATCGCGGCCGACGCGGCGAGATACCGGCGCAGGCTGCCGTGCCCCGTGCCCCGTCGCACCAGCGCGTCGACGAAGGCGGCGAAGACGATGGGCATCACGACCAGCGAATAGTGGTAACCGGTGCCCCAGTGGACGTAGTTGTTCGAGAACAGACGCCAGACGAGCGTCGGCACCGCGACCCACAGCAGCGGGGAACGCACGGCCAGGAACACGGTCGGGGCCAGCACGAGCGCGAGCGTCGACAGCTTGGTCTGCGGGGTGACGAGACCCACCGTGCTCCGGTACAGCAGGTCCAGCGGCCCGCTGCCCGCGCCCGAGGTGCCCGCCGGAGATTCCGCCAGGAACCAGTACGCGAACGAGCCGTTCGGGTTGAAGGCCGGCAGGACCACCAGCAGCGCCAGCAGCGTCCCGGCCACGCCGACCGCCGCGGTCACGAAGCCGAGCCTGCGGGTCCCGCGCCAGGCGATGACCAGGCCGATCACGCCGACCGTGAGCCCGAGGTCCTCCTTCACCAGCAGCAGCGGCAGCGCCCAGCAGGCCGCGGCGGTCGGCCGGTTGCTGCCGAGGGCGGCGAGGGAGAACGCGAGCAGCGGGGCGGCGAAGGCGACTTCATGGAAGTCGAAGCCGACGGCGCTCGCGATGCCCCAGGAAAGCCCGTAGCAGGCACCGATCACCGCGCCCGCCAGGGAGCCCAGGGCCCTGCGCGCCCAGAGCGCCAGCGGGACCACGCTCAGCGCGATCAGCGCGGCCTGCACGACGAGCAGGGTCGCCGCCGACCGGTGCAGCAGGTAGAAGGGGGCGACAAGAGCCAGGACGGGCGAGAGGTGATCGCCGAGGACGGGGAAGCCGGGCCCCTTCAGTTCGGAGACGGGCAGATGTCCGTCCGCGTACGAGCGGACGACCTGCTCGAAGATCCCCAGGTCATAGCTGTTGGAGAGCATCCGGTGGTGGATGCGCAGCGAGACGGCCGTGTACACGAGGAACAACGCCCCGGCCATGGCCCAGACCCACCATGCGCCGTCGAACCGGCTCCTGTGCGGCGGTTCGGCGACCGCTTTTCGGCCGGCGGACGACTGTTGTGACGGGAGGGCCGGACTGAGGCTGCTGGACGGTGCTTGCATGGGACCTCCCGGAGGGCCGACGTGGAGAGGTCCCTCAAGATGCCAGGAATGCCTGACTCTTCGCTCTTGTCCAAACTCGGATACGGCGACAATCCACCGAATGGCCGCAAATGCGTGCTTCAGGATGGTTATGTCCCATGGGGTCGATCACTCCACGGCCGGCCGCCTCCCGTGGCATTCCACGGGAGGCGGCCGGTTCGCGTTCCCCCGCACGGGGGTGGCCGGCGTCATCGGCGTGGTGTGTCCCCGACAGGTGGCCCCACCAGGGATGACGCAACGGGCACAAGCGGCGGTCCGGCCGTCGGGCCGGCCGACGTACGGGCCGGTCCGACGGCCGCGGCACGTCCGGCGCACCGTGGTCGGGGGGATCTCATATGTCTTGCGCCGACGGGGTTTCCGGCCCGGCCGGGCATCGTTGGGCACGGCGTCAGACATTCCCGAGGTGACGTGAGTCGCCGAGAAAGGAACACGATGAAGTCCCTGAAGGCTGCCGCTGTCGTAGCCGGTTCGGTGGCCCTCGCCGGCGTTGCCGCGCCCGCGTTCGCCCAGACCGCCGCCGACCTCACGCCCACCAGCCTCAACGGCGCCGTCGACACGCTCACCAGGGGTCCCCTCACCGTGCAGGACGCGATGCCGTTGCGGCACCAGTCGAGCGCGCTCGACACCGAGAACAAGGGGTCCGTGCTCAACACGGTGAAGGGCGCGACCGCCGCCCTGAACCAGCACAGCCCGCTGCTCGGCGGTCTGCCCCTGCAGAGCTGAGCCGACCGGTCGCCCGCGCGGCGTTCGCGGGACGTCGGAGGGCCAGTGCTCGGCGAGCGGCAGGGCGCCGCGGCTGTGTCGCCCACAGGGCGCCGATGCGGCGGCGCCGCCGTGACAACCCGCACCGCACAGGCCGGGGGCCCCGGAAGGCGTCGCGAGGTCGTCGGGAGATGTCACGAGGCATCGGAAGGCGTCGGGATGCGTCGGGGTGCGTCGGGACATGTCGCGGGACGTCGGGAGGCGTCGAGCGGCGTTGAGCGGCGTCCCTCGTTCGTGTGGCCACCCCGTGGCCGGTGGGCCGCTCGGGTGAGAAGCCGGCCGGCGGCGCGCGGGCCCGTCGATAGGGTCGCGCGGGTGACCTCAACCACAACCGAAACCCGCCCTTTCCGCCTGGCCGACCTGGGCACGCTCGTCGTGCTCGCCTGGAGCGGAGAGGCCACCGACGGAACCGACATGCCCTATCTGCTGGCGTACTCCCTCGGGGACGCGGAGGGCGGCGGGGCGACGACGTCCGCCGCCGTCGAGCGGCTGCTGGAGAACAGCGGACTGCCGGTCGGCGGTGACCTCGTCGACGGCTCCGCCAGGCCCAGCCTGCCCGTCACCCTGCTCGTGCAGGCCGGGCAGGCCGTCGTCACCCTGCCGCAACTGAACGCCCAGTGCCCCGCGCCCCCCGAGTGGCTTGCCGCCGTCGCCCAACGCGGCTACGCCTACCTGGTGTTCACCACCCGCCCCTGGCCCGAGGCACGGCCCGGCGCGCCCCTGACCCCGCGGCAACTGGCCGCCTTCGTCGGCGCCGAGGAGACCCTGAGCGCCGCAGCACACGTCGTCCTTCCGGCCCGCAGCCTGCGCGGCTGACCAGCTCTACGGCCCCGCGCCCTTTCGGGGCGCTGTCGCACCGCAGCGGACTTCACCGGACCTGCTCAGGGCGCCCCGCGGACCGGCGTCGAAGACCTCGGACCGGCCGGCCCATGCCACGCACGGGCGCCACCACGCCCGGCACGCTCCCCGTCCCGACGCCACAGGACCGAGCGGCGCGCCTACGGTCGGCACGTGGGTGGCGCACGGTCGTGCGGGGTCAGGGCAGACGGCGGATCGGGGCGTCCGTCAGGTATGCCTGGATGTCCTCGATCGCCTGGCCGTAGTACGTCGCGTAGTTGGCCCGGGAGACATAGCCGAGGTGGGGCGTCGCCAGCAGTCGGGGCGCGGTGCGCATCGGGTGGCCGGCCGGCAGCGGCTCGATGTCGAAGACGTCGACGCCGGCGCCCGCGATCCGGCCCTCACGCAACGCCGCCAGCAGGGCGTCCTGGTCGACGATCGCCGCGCGGGAGGTGTTGATCAGATACGCGGTCGGCTTCATGAGCGCGAGTTCGGCGGGTCCGAGCAGACCGCGGGTGCGCTCGCCGAGCGCCAGGTGCACGGAGACGAAGTCGCCCCCGGCCAGCAGGTCCTCCTTGGTGTGGGCGAGTTCGACCCCCACCTCCTCCGCGCGCTCCCGCGTGAGGTTCTGGCTCCAGGCGGTGACGCGCATGCCGAAGGCGAGGCCGATCCGGGCCACCTGGCCGCCGATGCGGCCGAGTCCGAGCAGGCCGAGCGTGCGGCCGTGCAGGTCGGCGCCGACGCTGGACTGCCAGGGACCGCCGGTGCGCAGGGCGTTGCTCTCCTCGACGATGCCGCGGGCGAGGCCGAGCAGCAGCGCCCAGGTCAGTTCGACCGGCGGGGTCGAGGAACTGGCCGTACCGCACACGGTGACGCCGTGCGCCTCGGCCGCCGCGTAGTCGATGACGCTGTTGCGCATGCCGGTGGCGACGAGCAGCCGCAGCCGCGGCAACCGGGCGAGCAGTGAGCCCGGGAACGGGACGCGTTCGCGCAGGGTGACCACGATGTCGAAGTCGGCGAGGGCCGCGGCGAGGGCGTCCTCGTCGGCGATGTGCTCGCGCAGCGGGACGACCTCCACCCGGTCCGCCAGCACCGACCAGTCGGCCGACTCGACCGCCACACCCTGGAAGTCGTCCAGCACCGCACAGCGCAGCCGCATCCGTCTCTCCCTCTCCGCGTCCCGGCCGCTCGACTGTACCCGCGCCGGTCAGCACCGCCGCGGGGACGGTACGGCGGGGCGCGGCCGGCCGGGGTCAGGCGTGCCGGGGTCAGGCGTGCCGGGGTCAGGCGTGCCGAGGTCAGGCGTGCCGGACGGCGCCCATCTCCCGCATGAAGGCGGCCGGATCGCTGTCGGAGCCCTGGATCATCTCGTACAGCTCCCACTCGCCGTCGTCGTTCCTGACGAACTCCACCACCGTCGTCGCGGTCGAGTCGGCCACCTGGGAGAAGTCTTCGGCCACCAGCTCCCGGTAGCCCTCGACGACCACCACCCCGGCGTTCGACATGTCGCCGAACGTACGCGGGACGGGGTCCTGGTGGATGACGACGCCCACGACCACCCGTCCATAGGCGGACGCCAGCCGCTCCACCTCCAGGACCATCACCTCCACGAACCCGAAGCCCTGGCCGGTCTGGCTGTGCCGGGTCATGTTGATGGTGCCGTCCGGTGACCTGCTGTCGTAGTGCACGACGTACTCCGGGCGACCGTAGGGGTCGTCCACGGAGTAGGTCGCGGCAACGATGTCGAGATGCCGGGGCGCCTCGCCCAGGGGACTCGGGTCCCACTTGAGCCGTACCTCGACCTTCCCCAGCCCTTTCCCGGCAAGCCTCACCGAACGTCCCTCCCTGCGCCGAACCCTCATACGGGGACCGCCCCCGCCCCCTCAAGTATGGTCCCTGACCAGCCTTTTGACGCTCCCTTAACGGGATCCGCCCGTCCGGTTCACCGGGCGACCGCAGGGAGAAACGAAGGCCGGCCGTCCAGAGATCCGGACACATCGATTCGCAATCGTGACCATATCGAGCGCTCGGGCTCCCGGCAGCCCCCGACCTGCATCCAACCATCCCAAGAGTTGTGGTCATTGGGCTTGATCCGGATATGCTCTGGGCCCATCGGGATCATTCGCATGCGCGTTCGCATTTTTGCAGATGCGTATCGACTTTCCGTGCGCGTTGGATGCCCACTCGCACGCCGAAACGGTCCTCCATGTGCCCGGCGTGCTCGTACCACAGCTCAAGGAAACGATTTGCTGAAGCTTTTGAAGTACTACCTCGTCGCGCTGCCCGTCCTCGGTTCCGCCTTCGTGGTCGTGGTGGTGGACCGCTGGATGTGGTGACCTCAGGGTCCGGCCGCTCCTGGGCCGTGGCTCAGGAGCCGGTCGGCTCGTGGTGGGCCAGCAGCCGGAGCAGCTTCTCCGCTTCCGCGTCGGCACCCAGGCGCCGGTAGAGGGCGACCGCCTGTTCGCCGTACCGCCAGGCCCGTTCGGAGCCGCGCGGAGACAGGAAGGCGGTCCTGGCGAGTCCCGCGAGCGCATGGGCGGAGCCCAGCGGGAACTCGACGCTCCGCGCCACGTCGAGGGCCCGCTCGTAGCTCTGGGAGGCGATGTCGAGCCGTCCCGACTCCCGGTGGACGTCCGCCGCCCCGATCAACGCCCGCAGCGTCTCGTACTTGTTGTCGATGCTGGTCGCGACCTGTTCCGCCATCGTGAGGTGCAGCAGCGCCTCGCCCCTGCGTCCCGCTTCGGCGTGCGCGAGCCCCATGCTGATCAGCACGTCGGCCTCGCCCAGGACATCGCCGCCGGCCCGGTGCGCGGCAAGGGCCCTGCGGTAACAGGCGAGCGCGCGGTCCGTCTGCCCCGTCGCCTGATGCACCGCCCCCAAGTTTTTTTCCAGAATGCCCAGTTCCTGTCTGCCTCCGTGCTGGCGCATCAGGACGAGTGAGCGTTCGTAGCAGTCGCGGGCGTCGGCGTAGCGCCCCTGAAGGCTGTGCAGTTCACCCCGGTTGTTCAACGCCTGCGCCACCCCGTACGGATCGGGCAGCGTCTCGTAGAGGCCCTGCATGAGCTGGACCCGGTGCAGGGCTTCGTCGTACTGACCCGCGTAGAACAGTGCCGCTCCCTGCACATTCAGGCACTCGGCCTCCCCGGATCGGTCGCCGGCCTGCCGGTACAGCGCCAGTGACCGTTCGAGGACGCGCATGGCCGTGCCGCCGTGCCCGGCGGCGAGTTGGGCGCGGCCCGTCTGGAGGAGCGCGTCGGCGCGGCCGTGGGCATCGTGCAGACCCTCGTAGATCGACAGGGCCTCGGCCGCGCAGCGTAACGCCTCGCCGTGGTTGCGCTGCGCCAGCAGATCGGCGCGGTCCGTCAACGTGCGGGCGAGCGCGGACCGGTCGCCCGAGACGCGCAGCACCGGCACCGCCGTGTCGAACAGGCCGGCCGCCATGTCCCGTGTCTCCCACAGTTTCAGGGAGCGTGCCAGAACGCTCGGGAACAGCGCGGCGTACTCGGGGTGCCGGTCCGCCGCGGTACGCGCGACCGCCAGGAGGTTGGCGTGCTCCACGGTGAGCCACACCTGGGCCTCGTCCGCGTCGGAGAACTCGGGGGCGTAGCGGGACTCCTTCCGCGCGCTCAGCGGAACCGCCCTGCGGTGCGGGCGGGCGCGGCGGTCGGCCCGGTGCGCGGCGGTGAGGTGGTAGGCGATCAGCCGGCCGACCGCCGTGTGCCGGGCCGCGTCCGGATCCGTACGGGCGCCGGTTTGCAGACCGAAGGCCCGGGTCAGGTCGTGCAGCCGGTAGCGCCCGCGTACCGGCTCTTCGAGCAGGCTTGAGTCCAGCAGTTCCTCGACGCACCGCTCCAGCAGCCCCGCCTCGCGCCCGAGGTCGGGACCGGCCAGTGCCGCCGCCGCCCGCAGGGTGATGTCGGGGCCGGGGTGCAGGGCGAGACGGCGAAACAACTGCCGTGCCGGTTGGCCGAGTTCCGCGTACGACAGCCGGAAGACCGCCGTGATCAGCTCGTCGAACTCGGTGAGCGGGTCGGTCGCCCGGGTCAGCCGGTCGAGCAGGTCCTGGAGGGCCCACGCGGCACGGTGCCGGAAACGGCTCGCCAGCAGTTGCAGGGCCAGCGGATGGCAGCCGCACGCGTCCACGACCCGTTCCAGGGCTTCCGGCTCGGCGGACGTGCGCGAGGCGCCGACGATCAGGGTGAACAGGGTGGCCGCCTCCGCCCTGGACAGGGCCTCCACCGGCACGGACGCGGCGCCGGCGAGCCCGGCAAGCCGGCTCCGGGTGGTCACGATGGCACGGCAGCTGGGGGTGCCCGGCAGCAACGGGCCGACCTGGCCCGCGTCCCGCGCGTTGTCCAGCACCACGAGCGCACGCCGGCGTGCCGTCCACTCCCGCCAGCGGGCGGCCCGCTCGTCCAGGGTGTCCGGCAGCTCGCCCGACCATCCCGCCGAGTGCAGCAGGATGGCCAGGGCCTCGGCCGGGTCCAGCGGCCTACGGCTGCTGTAGCCGCGCAGATCGACGTAGAACTGTCCGTCGGGATAGGCCGCGCACAGCCGGTGGGCCGCGTGCACGGCGAGCGCGGTCTTGCCGATGCCGGGCATGCCGTGCAGGACGGTGACCGGCAGGGCCTTCGCCGCGCCGGCCGCGGCCGGGGAGGCGGCCAGCAGCAGGCGCAGCTCGGCGGCCCGGCCGGTGAAGTCCTGGGTGTCCCGCGGCAGACAGTTACGGGGCTCGGGCTCAGGGGCCGGCGCCGCCGCGGCGGGGACGTGCTCCGCGGGCGGGAGCAGCAGCGAGTCGTCCTGTTCGAGCATGCGCAGATGGAGCCCCTGGAGTTCCGCGGCCGGCTCGATCCCCTGGCTCTCGCGCAGCTTCGCCCGGGCGTCCCGGTACACGGCGAGCGCTTCGTCATGCCGCCCCGAGCGGTACAGGGCCAGCATGAGTGTGCCGATCACCCGCTGCGCGAAAGGATTCTGCGAGGCGAGTTCCTGGAGTTCGCCGACGAGGTCGGCGTGTCGCCCCGCCTCCATCTCCAGGACGATCCGCTCCTCACGGACCCTGCGGTGGTCCTCGATCAGCCGGGCGCGTGTCGACTGCGCCCAGGAGTTGCCGGCGAACTCGGCGAGCGGTTCGCCGCGCCACAGGGACTCGGCCGTTCGCAGCAGGGCGATGGCCGTGGCACGCTCGCCCCGCGCCGCCGCGCCCGCCGCGTCCGTCCGCAGGCGCTGGAATCGCAGCAGGTCGATGGCCTGCGGATCGGCCCGCAACTGGTACAGCCGGGGCGAGGGCCGCTCCACGCGCGCCCGCTCCTCGCCCACCGCCCGGCGCAGCCGCCCCCGCAGCCGGGAGAGGTAACTGTGCAGGGTGTCCAGGGCCGTCGGCGGCGGCTCTCCGTTCCATACGCGGTCCATCAGCGTGTCCACGGAGACCGGTTCGCCCCGGGCGTGCAGCAGCGCGGCGAGTACGCAGCGCTCCTTCAGCGATCCGAGGGGGTACTGCTGTCGGCCGTGCCACAGCTCAAGGGGTCCCAGAGCAAGAAGTTCCACCATCACTCCCGGTGGGTGCGCAATGGGTGTGCTTCTTCCTGCCGGCTTCGGCGGTGCCCGCAGAGGTGTGCGGTACTCCGTTCACTGTTCTGCGCTTGCCCGGGGTGGAGACAGGGGCGCACTGAAGCGCGGCGGGCGCACGCGGTGACCGACGACGGCTTGGGCAGCGCCGATCGTGGTTTCGGCTGTGCCGACGACGGCTTGGGGCACGCCTTCGGTCGTGCCGACGACGGTTTCGGCTGTGCCGGCGACTGGGCCGCGCCGATTGCGGTTTCGGCTGTGCCGGCCAGGGCCTCGGCCACTCGGGCCACGGTCTTGGCCGCCCGTCGAACGCGGTCTTCGCCGCGCTGTGGGGGACAACGGTGGTCACCGGTGCTGGGGTTGTGCCCGGGCCGCGTCGGTGCCACGGGAGTGCAGGATTCCTGCAAGCCCGCCGTCCAGCCACCCGGGCACCCCCTCGTCATGGGCCGCGGACGGCCGTCACGGGCCGAGCATGGCCGCGGTCAGAAGGCAACGGGGAACCGGGGGAAATCAACGATGAGCGTGACAGTGCCCGAGCCGCACTGGCGGCATGTGCCGGTGCGGCTGGACGTCGAGCGCTGGGCCACCCGCCGCACGCGCAGGCGGGTCCTGGTCGTGGTGCACACGGTGATAGCCGGACACCGGCTGCTCGACGCCGTACGCGTACTGGAGGGCGACGTCCGGGTGCAGACCTTCTTCACCCAGGCACCCGACGTGTTCAGCAACGGAGTGGCCGCGTTCCTGGACCAGTTGGGTGGCCTCGTGCTGCCGTGGAGCCAGGCGGTGCACACGGACTTCGACCTCGCGCTGGCCGCCAGCCACGGCAGCCTGCACGAACTCCAGGCACCGGTGGTCGTGCTCCCGCACGGCGCCGGCCACAACAAGATCACTCCGGCCGGGCGGAACGGTCGCCCGGTGGCGGGGCGCGGTGTGTACGGTCTCAGCAGGCAGCGCCTGGTACGGGACGGCGCGATCGTGCCGGAGGTGATCGTACTGGCCCATCACGAGGAGCTGACCAGGCTCGGCCGCGAATGCCCGGAGGCGCTGCCGGTGGCGGAAGTGGTCGGCGATCCGTGCTTCGACCGCATCGCCGCCAGCCTGCCCTCCCGCGCGCTGTACCGCGACGCCCTCGGCGCCACGGCCGGGCAGCGGCTGGTCCTCGTCTGCTCCACCTGGGGGCCCGACTCGCTCCTGGGGCAGGGCTGGGAGGTCCTGGAGCGACTGGTCGCGGAGCTGCCCCGGGAGGAGTTCCGGGTCGCCGCGCTCCTGCATCCGCACGTCTGGACGGCGCACGGCGACTGGCAGGTCCGCTCCTGGCTCGCCGGACTGGCGCGCTCGGGGCTGACCCTGGTCAGTCCGTACGGGGACTGGACCGGGGCTCTCGTCGCCGCCGACTACATCGTCGGCGACCACGGTTCGGTGTCCCTGTACGGCGCGATGACAGGTGTTCCCGTGTTCATGGCGGGACGGCCCGACGCCGACGTGGATCCGGGCTCACCGCTGGCGGAACTCATGTCCTTCGCGCCCCGGCTGCGCGGGGACCGCCCGCTGCTTCCGCAGCTCAAACGGGGTTCCGTGACCGGTCGTTCGCATCGGTACGAGCGGGTCGCGGCGCGCATCTCCTCGGAACCGGGGCGGTTCTCCCGCAAGATGCGCACCCTGCTCTACCGCAAGCTGCGCCTGCGGGCCCCCAGCACGCGCACGACCACGGAACCGGCCCGACTACCGCTGACGGTGCGCTACGACGAGCCGGGCCGGGTGGCGGCGCCATGACGCGGCCCTTGGGCGTGGAGTTCCGGACGGTGGTCGCGGGGGCGCTGGTGTCTTGGGCGGGGGAGCCGGGGGCGCTGGTGCCTTCGGCGGTGGTGTCGGGGGCGCTCGTGTCTTCGGCGGTGGTGTCTTGGGCGGGGGACTCGGGGGCGGTGGTGCACCGGGGCGAGATCTCCCGCACGGCCGTGTCCCAGACGCGGGGCTCCAGCTCGGCGGGGTTCCGGGCGGGGGTCTCCAGCTCGGCGGAGTCCCGGACGGGGGCCTCAGGCCCGGCCGTGTCCCAGACGGGGGCTTCCGGCACGGCCGTGTCCCAGCCGGGGTTCTCTAGTTCGGCGGGGCTGCGGACGGGGGCCTTCCGCACGGCCGTGTTCCGGGCGGGGGCTTCCGGTTCGGCGGGGTTCCGGGCGGGGGCCGCCAGCCCGGCCAGGTCCCGGACGGGGGCCTCCGGTCCGGCTGTGTCCCGGGCGGGGGCCTTCGGTTCGGCCGTGTCCCGGGCGGGGGCCGCCAGCCCGGCCAGGTCACAGACCGGGATCTCCCATTCGCTGCTGTTCTGGGGTGTGGAGTCGTCCGGTCCGGTACGCGATCCTGGCAGGGGTCCGTTCCGGGTCCGTACCGTGCTGCTGAATCCGTACTCCAGGGCCGGGGCCGGGATCGGGGCCGAGCCCGTGACCGTGGACGAGCATGTGCGGGTCAGCCTTCCGGCGGGAAAGCGGTGGGCTCCGCTCGGTGACGTCCTGGTCGGGCCCGGCGCGGGGGCGGCGCGCGCCGCCGAGACCGCGCTGTCCCATCCCGGCGCCCTGGTGGTGGCGGTGTACCACGGCCGTCGCTGCTGGCTGCGGCTCGGCCCGGACGGAACCGCCCTGGACCTGGAAGCCCGTGGACCCGGGCAGCCGGCGGAGACATGGGGGACGCTCGCCTCCCTGGCCCACGCCTGGCTGGTGGCCGGGCTGCCCGCCGCGGAGTTCGGGTCGGCCCGGCTGTGCCTCCTGCGGGGTCAGGTCCCGGACGTGCCGCCCGCCAGCCGCCGCAGCCGGCGCCTCGCGGACTCCGCTTCCTCCGACTGCGTACGGCCCACGGAGGAGTAGAGGTCCAGCGCCTCACGGTAACCGTCCTGGGCGGCGCGGGTCTGCCCGCGCCGCTCGGCGACCTCGGCCAGCCCCGCCACCGCGCGGGCCATCTCGTAGTGCGCGGCCATGCCGCGCAGTGCCGCCAGCGCGGCGGCCAGCTCCTCGTCCGCCTGATCGAGTCGGTCCAGACGGAGGTGGGCGCGGCCGAGGAGCGTGCTCGCGCGGGCGGCGTTGTAGGGATCGCCCGCGTCGCGGAGCGCGGCGTGCGCGGCACGGGCGTGCTGCACCGCCGCTTCGGGCTGCCCCGCGGACAGCGTGACATCGGCGAGGTTCAGCCGTGCCAGGGCCCCGGCCCGCCGGTCGCCGCACGCAGGCAGCTCCACGGCGGCGCTCCGGAACAGGTCGGCGGCCTCGGCCGGACGGCCCAGCCGCTGGAGCGCGAGCCCCCGGTAGTTGAGGGTGCGGGCCTGGCCGAGCCGGTCGCCGCGCCGCAGAAACAGCCGCGCCGCGCGTTCGAACATCTCCAGGGCGCGTGCGTGGTTCCCGGCACCGAGCTGTCCGATCCCACCCGAGGTCAGCATCCGGCACTCAGCCGCCGTGTCCCCGAGTTCCGCTGCCGCCGCAAGACCTTCCTCGTGCGCCGCCTGCCAGTCGTCGTAGAACTTGCGCCGCAGGAAGAGGGGCCACATCGCGTCGGCGAGCTGCCAGCCGACGGTCGGGAAACCCGCGGAGCGTGACCGGCGGATCACCGCCATCAGACTGGGCAGCTCACGCTCCAGCCAGTCCAGGGCCGCCTCGGCGTGGTCGCCGACGTCCGCGGTGACCACCGGTCCGGGGCCGTAGTCCCGGGCCATCGTGCGGTGCTGGGGGTCGATGATCTCCTCGGCGCGCGTGGCGCTCGCCAGATAGTGGTCGGCGATACGGCGCAGGATCAGCGCCCTGTCCTGCGGGGTTTCCTCCTCCGTCGCCTTCGCGGTGGCGTGCAGCCGTACGAGATCGTGGAAGCGGTGCCGTCCCTCGCCGGCGTCGAAGAGCAGGCTCGCGTCGTGCAGCGTCTCCAGCAGCTCCGCCGCGTCCCACTCGCCGGCGAGGACCGCCTTTGCCACCGGACCGCCGAACTCCGCGGCGGGGTGCAGCCCCAGGCGCCGGTACAGCAGGGCGGCCGGCCGCGACAGGGCCCGGTACGACAGATCCAGCGCCGCGCGCACATCGTGGTCGCCGTCGATGGCCAACGCCTCCAGCCGGTCGTGCTCCTCGGTGAGGGCGCTGACCATCGTCGTGATCCGCCGCCCCGGACGGGCCGCGAGCCGGGCGCCGGCGACCCGGACGGCCAGCGGCAGCCCGGCGCACAGCTCGACCAAGGTGCGTGCGTCGTCGGGCTGTTCGGCCACCCGCCCGTCGGCCAGGGTGTCCGCGAGCAATTCCACGGCGGCCTCGGGTGCCAGCGACTCCAGATGGACCGGAAAGCAGCCGTCGACGGTCAGTCCCGGCAGACGGTGGCGGCTGGTCACCGCCGTCACATTGCCGTTTCCGGGCAGCAGGGGGCGTACCTGGGCGGCGGTCGCCGCGTCGTCGAGCAGCACGACGAGACGCAGGTCCGCGGTCAACGACCGGTACAGCGCGGTCCGTTCGGCGAGCGCCGACGGCACCTGCTGCGCGGGGACGCCCAGGGCCCGCAGAAAGCGTCCCAGCACCTCTTCCGGGAGCGCGGGACCGCCCGGCGACTGGGCGCCCAGGTCAGCGTGCAACTGGCCGCCGGGGAAGTGCGGGCGCAGCGTGTGCAGCCAGCGCAGCGCGAGGGCGGTCTTCCCGACCCCGCCCAGGCCGCTGACCGCGGTCAGCGCGGGCCGCTCCTCTTGCGCGGCACGGACCCGGTGCCGTTCAAGCGCCGCCAACTCCCGGGATCTGTCGACCATGTGCACGGACGGCGGCAACTGCCAGGGCGTCCGACGGGCGGCGCCCGGTTCGGCGGCGATGTGAATGCCGCCGTACACCGCTCCTGCCTGGACGGCCGCGCCGTGCACCGTGCCGCTCAACTCGTTCCGTGCCGAGAGCTCATGGCCCCGCACTGCTGCCCCCTAAGCCGCGGTAAGTACCGATTCCTCGGATGGAGCCTTTCCGTACACGTAGTCGATACCCATGCGCCCGGACAACAGCGCCGGGGGTTGGCCGAGCGGCGCACCGCCCTCAGACGCGTGGCAGCGTCCCGCCTCGGCCCCGCGCCGGCTCCTACGGCACCCTCGGCGGCGGGAGCACGGCCTGGGCCCCGGCCTTCGGGTCAGGCGCGGCCGGGACGACGGGACTCGGCACCGGCTGCTCATCGCGCGTCACGCCAGGAGCGCTCGGATGCGGCCGCATCAGATGGCGTCGATACGCCAGGCGATCCCGCCGCTCGAACCCTTGGTGCGGTCGACGTCGATACGTATGGGCTTGTGCACCGTGATGCGCCGCTGGACCACCGACTGGTCGCAGGGGACCGGTGTCTGCGCTCTCTCCGGTGTCTGTGTGCTCTCTGCTGTCACGGTGCTTGCTGAGGTGCTTGCCGATGTCATGGCGAGGCGCGCGCTGCCGCTGCCGAAGCAGATCAGGCTGAGCCGGTAGGTCCTGCCCGCGCTCAGGGCGGGCTCGGTGTGGATGCCGTCGCTGACGCGCTCCGAGCCGGCTTCGACCATCTGCCCGTCCATCTGCCCGTCGTCGACGGCGGCCAGGGCCGCCTGGGCCCGCTCGGCGAGCTGCTGCTCGGACGGCCCGGCGGAGGCATGAGACGTGCTCGGCGTGGTGGGCGGCGACGCCGTCCCCGACGCGTCGCCTTCGCTGCCCGAGGTGCAGGCGGTGAGGAGAAGCGCCGAAGCGATCAGAGCACATCCGACGCCCGAAGCCCGCGGAACCAAGTGGACCATGACGAAGTTCCCCCAGCGTGAGCGCCGACACCGAACGGCCGGAACGGTCCAGGAGACGGTACTCCAGGGTCAGCTTCCCAAGGGCGGCCAGGGGTGTACCCGGCCGATCCCGCGGCCCCCGGACGTCGCCTGGGGGACAAGGCGCGCGAGGCGGTGCGTACGCCGTTCGACTACGAATGTCCCGCAGGTGGGCGCGTCCATGACCGCCGTCCCACCTGCCTGACCCGGTGGTTGCACATCGACGTCCCGGCCGGCCCAGGTCGCTGGCTGGACGGGCACCGGTGTGCCGGTGCCGCCGGCTGGGAACCGCCCCGGCCCGCAACGGCCGGAACCGTAGGCAGGGCCCGCGCGGTACCCGCACGGGGGAGCGCGCCGCTCGCCGATGTCGGGCGGATCGATACGGCCGCGCCGTGACGGTCGCTCCCGCCCGGTGCTACCGGTCGTGCAGGATCTGTCCTCCCTGGACGGCGTCCATGATCTCTTCACCCGGACATGAAAGAGCCCCTCACGCGTTTGGGCAGGTGAGAGGCTGTATGCGCCCCGGCAGGAGCCGCAATCAAGGGCTGGTCGTGGCGCACCCTGTGTGACCTGCGGAGATTCGCTCGTGGTGACCATGTCGGGGCATCTGCCGAAGACGCGGGTCAGTTGACGCGGTGATCACACTGCACTGGGCGGATCGCTGCGCAGGTTCGAGTCCTCGACGGGGAACCAAAAGATGGGAACGGGCGCGACCTGCCGTTTTGCGGGGGGATGGGCGACGGTGGAGGCGACGTATGTCTTGCCGTAGGGGCGTCAGGGGGTGGGGAGCCCAGCGGCGTCAAAGCGGTCCATCAGGGAGGGTTTGCCGTGGTGGGCTTCGCGTAGTGTGCCGATGCGTCGCTCGAAGTCGGCGGTGGTGCCGGTGCGGGAGTGGACATCGCGCAGGTCGGTGAGGAGGGCGACCGCGATGTCGTACGGGCCGGGTTTCTTCTCCGCGATCAGTTTGTCGACGTCCTGCCACGCCCGCTCGGTGTCCTTGGCGAGCCGGGCCAGGTGCGTGTCCCGGGCGCGGGAGCTCTCCATGGCCCGTGCCCGTGCGGCGGCGGCCTTCTCCTCCGTCTCCCGTCGGGTGCGTTCGACGCGATGGAGGTGGGCGGCGTCCAGGAGCCCGGCGGCGGAGCGGCGCCCGTCGGCGGTGCGCGGGCCGGGCAGGCGGTCTGAGTGGTGGCCAGCAAGGAGAACTGGTCCGGGCTGTGGGGTGACCCCGAGTGCGGCGTCCAGCAGCAGAGCGTCCTTCTCCTCGACGGGGAGTGCGGTGATGTAGGCGGCCAGGGCCGCGCGGTCCGTGGCCGTCTGCGGAGCGGGGGCACTTGCTTGGGCGGCGACGGCCAGGAGGTCGGCGTCCACACGCAGGAAGTCGGCCAGGGCCTGCTGGGGTCCGGTGAGTGTGGCCAGCCCGGCGGGCACGGGGGGCTCGACCTCGCGGGCGTACTCCTCTTCGTCGTCCTCGGCCAGCTCCCACAGGCCCAGCGCGGCGAGCCAGGCCACGTACAGCCCTCGCAGGTCACCGGCGGCGAGTTCGGTGCGCAGCCCGATGAACGCGGACAACGAGAAGGAGGATTCGAAGTCCCACTCGCCGCTGTCTTCCGGCTCCAGACAGAAGTCGAGGAGGGTGTGCCCGGAGCGCGTCCACACGCGCAGCGATTCCTCCAGCGCGTAGGGGGCTGCGGCCTTGGTTGTGAGCAGGGCGGCGGGCAGACGCAGGAGAAGGCGGCGGCTGCCCCAGTTGGCGTAGTAGAGGTGGGCGTCGTAGAACTGCTCGACCATCTTGGTCGTATCGCCCCGGAAGTCGCCCCAGTGGTACTCGTTGGTGAAGCTTGTCGGGGTGATCCGGGCCCGGGTGGACAGCGCCCGCACCTCTGCGAGCTGGTCCTCGCTCAGCGGGCGGTCGATGGCCAGGAACTCGTAGTACTGGTACTCGCTCACGGCCTGGCACCTTACCCACCACGGCCAGCGGGGTCACGTGGTGGGATGAGCGAGGAGAACGGCCTGGCCGCGCCGACGGCGAGGTGGACGGCCTGCGTCGGGACCGCGTCGCGGTCAATGGTCGGCCGCTGTCGCGGCGTGCCTCACGGCGTTTGTCGTGTTGTTCGGGCTCGTGGACATCCTGCGTCCGGGCCTGGGCCGGTACGTGGCGGACGCCCTGGCCACGGGGACCGCCTCGACGGTCGCCCTGACCGTCTTCGCCTTGGTCGATCGCTCCAGCGGACGCCACAATGACGCGGCAGGCTGACGCCGGCACTGCGATCCCGTCTGGAACTTCCAGGCGATCGCGTCGATCACCTCTCGGTGGTCCCGCCACCGGCCACCCCGCCGCGGCGTCCGATCTGGGAGTAGCGGCTCGATTCGCGCCCACTGCGTGGCCGCCAACGGCACGCACGAACAACGACCGGCGGGGCTGGTTGGAACGGTGCAGCTGTCAGGTGGTCGGCCCAGTGCGGAGCTGCCGCACGTCCCGCACGAGCGTGTACGAAGCACTGAGGAAGATCACGACTCCAGCTACGGGCCAGAGGACCGACGCCCCAGAACGGTACTCACGAACGGCAAGAACGAGCAGCATCACGGTGGCGAAGACGCCCAAGGCTGAGATCAGAGCACTGATGCGGTGAGTCACGCGGACATCATCAACGACAACCTCGGCCAGCGGAAGTGATCCAAACGAACCGGCCTGGCTACACCTACAGCCTGGCCAGTTCCGCAAGCTCGTGCGCGTCGTGGCGCAGCGCGGCGGGGACGAGATCGCCGTCGGCCGCCCTGGCCGGCAATGGCGACTGGACCTAGCCGACCGCGTGCTACTGGTCGCCGCCTACTGGCGCACCAACCTCACGATGCGCCAGATCGGACCGCTGTTCGGCGTCTCGCACTCCGCCGCCCATCGCGTGATCGACACCCTGGGCCCGCTACTGGCACTGGCCCCGATCCGGCGCACCGATTCCGATCTCGGTGCTGCGCTCACCGTTCGGCCGTCGGTCGCCGGCGCGACCGAGCCGTCCACCGCGTGCACCAGAGCCTGGTAGAGCAGATGCGGGCCGGCGCCGCTGTAACCCCCCGGCCGAACACCGTGTCTGAGCAGAAGTGTCGCCGTTATCGTTGACCGGTGATCGGCAATTTTGAGTCGTTCCAGGACGAGCTGGCCGCCAGCGGGTTTCCGCCGCTGGTCAACAAGCTGGCCGGGGCCGGCTTCCGGGGCCGGATCGCCACCCGCGACCTCGGGCCGCTGCGGCTGGTCTCCCTCGACACGCCCAAGAGCGCCTGCATCGGGCGGGAGCGCGACGCCTGCGACGGCGAGAACCTGGCGGTCAAGGTGATGACCCGGGGCCGGACGCGGATCGGGCAAGGGCGCGGCGACGCCGAACTCGGGCCGACCGACCTGGTACTGCTCGATCCCACGCGTACGCTCCGGTTCGAGAGCACCGCCGCAGCGCACGTCACCATCCTGGTTCCGCGCCGGGAGCTGCGGATCCGGCCCGCGCAGATCGACCGGCTCATCGGCGTACGCATCGACGGCAACCACGGCCCGGGCGCTCTGGTCTCCGTGCTGGCTCGGGAGTCGGCGCGGTCGGCGACCGGGTTGCGCGAGGCGGAGGCGCTGCGGTCGGCGGCGGCCGTCGTCGAGCTGATCGCGGTCGCACTGGAGGCCCGGCTCGGCGACGAACAACCGGCCCCGGACGAGTGGCTGCGGAACCGGATCACCGGCTACATCGAGGCGCGGCTGGCCGACCCCGATCTGTCCCCGACCGGCATCGCCGCCACCCACAACATATCCGTACGCCGCCTGCACAAGCTGTTCGAGGACCAGCCGCTCACCGTCGCGGCCCTGATCCGCCGTCGCCGCCTGGAGCGCTGCCGGGCCGAGCTGACCGGCAGCGGACGTACGGTCACCGCCGTGGCCGCCCGGTGGGGATTCTCCGATCCCACCCATTTCAGCAAGCTCTTCAAGGCGACGTACGGCTACAACGCCAGCGCACTGGTGACCAGCAACCGTGCACAGACGACCAAGACGCGCACAGCCGGCCCGGACAAGGATGGTGGTGACCAAGGCAGGCAACAGCAAGAGGAGAAGTCGTGGCGAAGGTAAACATCGTCCGCCCCGGTGAGGGCGAGATCCTCGGCAGCGGGGCGCAGCAGATCCGCATCCTGGAGAACGGCGAGCACACCGACCACCGGCTGGGGTTCGCCGAGGTCACCATTGCGCCGGGCACCCCGAGCCCGTTGCAGCATCGCCACGCCCAGCATGACGAGGGCTTCTACGTGCTGGCGGGAACTTTCCGGTTCACCGTCGGCGAGGACCACTACGACGCCGGGCCGGGCACCTGGGTCATCGTGCCGACCGGGGCGCCGCACACGTTCGCCAACGTCGGCGACGAGAACGCGGTCATGCTGAACACCTTCACGCCGGACCTGTATGTGCAGTACTTCCGCGACTTCAAGGCCATGATCGATTCCGGGCAGCCGGTCAACGCCGAGACCATGCAACCGCTCTGGAAGAACTACGCCACCGAGATCTCGGACGAATACGCCTCGTGAAGCGCCTTCAATACGACCGCTACGGCGGCCCGGAGGTGATGCGGCTCGCTGAGTTCGAGCCACCACGCCCGGGTCCGGATGAGGTTCTCGTCCGCGTCCGAGCGGCGGCTTCCAACGCGCTGGACTGGAAGATGCGCAACGGCGAGATGAAGCTGATGACCGGCCGCTCCTTTCCCCGGGCGATGGGGCACGACTTCGCCGGAGTCGTCGAGGCGGTCGGCGCCGGCGTCACCCGGCTGAAGGCCGGCGACGCGGTACTCGGCGTGGCTCGGTTCCGGCAGGCGGGGGCGTTCGCCGAGATGGTGACGGCCCCGCAGAAGGCGGTCGTGCTCAAACCGGTGGACCTTTCGTACGAGCAGGCCGCCGCCCTGCCGACCGTGGGCGTGACCGCCTACCAGGCCACGGCGGAAATCCGGCCCGGGCAGGCGGTCTTCGTCAACGGGTGCCTGGGCGGTGTGGGCCGGGCCGCCGTCCAGTTCGCCCGGGCGCGGGGAGCCTCGGTCGCCGGCAGCTGCCGCAACCCTGCGGCCGACGAGGCCCGCGAGCTCGGCGTCGAACCGGTCGTGGGTTTCGGCTTCGACCCGGCCGCCCTCGCGGAACGGTTCGATCTCGTCCTCGACACGCCCGGCATGCTTCCCTTCGCCGCGGCCCGAACGCTGCTGAAGCCCGGCGGAACCATCGTCGACATCGTCCCAACCCCGGCCAAAATGATCAGAAGCGCACTGCCCGGCCCGTTCCGGGCGATGATGGGCCGGCCGGTGACCGCCGACCTGGAGGAGGTGGCCCGGACCCTGCGCCTGCCCATCGCCCGTACAGTCTCGTTGGCGGAGGCGATTCCCGCCCTGACGGAGCTGGAGCGCGAGCAGCGCCCGAAGGGCGGCAAACTGGTCATCGCCATGGCCGGAAGCTGAGCCCAGCCGAGCTGAGGGATGTCTCGTGACTGCTCTTGGCAGTGACCACTGACCGACTCGCGGTCAGCCCGTAAGGGCGATGTTGTGCAGGTGGGCGATGCCCGAGGCGGTGTCGGCCAGGGTGCTGGCCGCGTGGCGGTAGTCCCGCAAGGTTTTCCAGCACTTCATCCGCGCCGGCGCATGTTCTACGCGGGCGCGGACCTTGCGGTGGATGGCGTTGAGATCTTCCTGCCAGTCGGTCAGTGTCCCGTCGGCGGGTTTACGGCAGGGCATGATCACGCCGGGGTTGCCCTGGTAGCCGCCGTCAGCCATCACCGGACGCCCGGCCAGTTTCTGGTCGATGCCGGAGGTGCGGTAGACGGTGCAGTCGTTGCGGTTGCCCGGTTGTGGATCGCCGGTGGCGATGGCCAGGCGGGTGTCGGCGTCGATGGCCACCTGCACAGTGGCGGAGTAGCGGTAATTCTTGCTGGGTGCGGCCAGTGGTGGTCACGAGTGGGACCAAGGTTCCGTCGACGATGGCGGCCTGGTCGATCCGGCGGCGCCGGATCGGGGCCAGTGCCAGTAGCGGGCCGAGGGTGTCGAACACGCGATGGGCGGCGGAGTGCGAGACGCCGAGCCGGAACGGGTCATACACCCGGGCCCAGGGCCCGTACCGCTCGGGTACGTCCCGCCACGGGACGCCGGTACGGGTGCGAAACCGAATGCCATCCGATCAGCTGCCGCCGGGTCCATATCGGTGGACGGCCCGGTTTCTTGCCCTTCGGTAACAATGGCTCCAGCCGTGCCCACTGCGTATCCGTCAGATCTCTACGTGCCATCCGGTGATCATCACAGACCGTGATCTACTTCGGGGAAGGTGCCGATGGATGAGAAGCCGAGGTCATGACCCACCACTGCTGCGAGGCGATGAGCCGCCACGTGAACGTGCGCTGCGACCAGCACAACGACCCCTTCGCCTGCCCGGACGCTTTGATCGACTTCAGTGCCAAGTTCCAGGAGTACGGTCTGATCATCCACGACGGTGGCACATCGAGCATCACCGTCCACTTCTGTCCCTGGTGCGGACGGCGTCTCCCCAAGTCACAGCGAGACCGATGGTTCGACGAACTCGAACGCCGTGGGATCGATCCGTGGGAGGACGAAATCCCTGCCGAGTTCCAGGACGACCGCTGGCTTGCCGCCCTACCCCGGGACTGACCAACCAACAGCCTCTCAAGTCACTTCCGATACACGCTTTAGCACGCTTTAGCACAGTAGCCATATTCGGCTCATCCGGCCGGGTTGGAGCGTTTGGCCGGTGCATAGAGAACTCCATGATCTTGGGGGGAGCAATAGTCAAGACCCGTGGTCTGGATAGCTTGTGTCCCTGTGCTCGCCGAGGCGATGACGGGTTTCACCTGGTGTCTGTAGCATCACGGGCATGCCCGGTATGTGGATCGGTCTCGACGCCGCTGCCCGGCGGAGGAATTGGTGGTGGACCGGGTTCTTGACGCTGGTCTGCGTCGGCGCGGCGGTAGCGGTGGCACTGTCTGGGCGGGCGGCGGATCGATGGTGGTGGGTTGGCGGCGTCGCCGGGTTCTGGCTGGTCGGGTTCTTTTACATGATCAACCGTGGATACGGTCGGACACTCCTCACGCCGAATGGGATGGAGTTCCGCACCTTCGTCAGTCGCAGATCGGTCCCGTGGTCCGAGATCGCCCGGATTGAGAAGCGGCGCCACCAAGCGCGCAGTGGTGAGTGGTGGGACGTGTGCGCCGTGCGGGTCCGTGGTCGGGCGCTCACGGTTCCGGGCGTCTTCACCAGCAGGAGGTGGGATGCCGACTTCGAGGAGAAGTTGGCGGTGATCCGCGAGTACTGGTCCCGCGCAGTCGTCGGTTGATGGTGCTCAGGCCGCGGTGGCTTCGGGTCGCTCCACAAGTTGTCCGTCACCGGTGACCCAGCCGACGGGGTGTCCGGCGTCCAGGAAGCGTTCGATCATCGTGCGGGCCAGTTCCGGCTTGGTCGCGAAGACGGTGTCCTCGCCGAGCCCCGCTGCCCGGCAGCGATCCGGGTCGCATGTCCAGGAGCGCGGGATGTACAGCTCCCGGTCCACCGCCGCGTGTCCCCGGGCGCCGGCGTAGACGAGGTAGACGGCGACCTGGGAGTTCTCGATCCGCCCGGCCGTTCCGGCGTACTGGCGCTGGACCCCGACCGTGTGGGTGCCCTTCTTCACATCGCCGGTCTCGTCGACGACCAGCACCGCTGCCTCGTCGTGGAGGTGCTTGACGACGTATTCGCGCACGTCATCGCGGATGGCGTCGGCATCCCGCTGTGGCCTGCGGCCACCGTCTCATTGTCAGTCCACACAACTCACGATGATCAACGGTGGCCGCACCCCTGCGGTGTCTCCTGTCAGTCCCGGACGAGACAGAACGGGTGACCTGCCGGATCCGCGAAGATGCGCCAACTCCGCTTCCCGTCCCCCTCATCGAGGAGTGAGGCGCCCAGATTGAGGACGTCTTCCTGAGCTCGGTCCAGGTCCTCGACACTCAAGTCGAGGTGAAACTGCTGGGGCCGAGCGGGATCCGGCCACCGTGGTGGCTGATGACCTTCCACCCGCTGGAAGGCCAGCACGAGCCCGTCGGTGTGGAGCGTCGCCCAGCCGTCGCCGAGCGACCACCGCGGATCCGGCTGGTTCACTACGCCGCCGAGAAGCGACTGGTAGAACCGGGACAGTTCAACGACATCGGCACAGTCCAACACCACACACTGCAGCTTGGCGATCACGAAGGCCAGCGTCTCACGCCGCCTGATCACGATCTCAGTTGGAGTACTAGACCACAGCTGTGGCGGGTGGATAGCGCTGAGTTGGCCAAGCTGAGTGCTGCGGATCGGTGCGGAGCGTAGCGCGGATCACCGGCGACATCGCATCAGGCCACCTTGCTGAACAGATATCGGGCGGTGGAGCCGCGTGACGCGTTGGGTTGGGCTACAGAGAGCGGCTTGCTTCCTGCCCTTGCTCAGCTGTATGCGGCGATTTGATCGAATGCGTCGCTGCCACCTGTCTTCTGGGCATGCCCATGTATAGAGGTTCCCCGCTCAGTGCCACGATCCGCACTACTCCATGCTCATTTGCCGATCATGCGCTGCCAAGAGGTTGCCGGTTCGACTCCTTGCACGCATGGACGTTCATGAAAAGCGCAGCGGCGGCGCGAGGCAATCAAATTTCGAGAACTGGCTTGCTGATTGCGAGGATCGCCCTTGACGGAGGGCACGTTCGACGTCCGGATATTCAACATCGAGGCCCGCAAGCGCCAGAAGGGGTGCACCTACAGGGTCGTTTGGTCAGTCAACCGGCGCAAGCACAGGCGAGTTCGTGGTGCACAGGGCTGAGCCTGAGGTAGGCAGTCAGTGGACTGACACCGGCGACGTACACGAGGAGCGGGCCCTCAAGGGACGGGCAGAGGGCGATACTCGCTCGGTGCCGGTTCACCCGGACGTCGTGTTCCTCCTGCGAGCGGTCATCGACAAGTACAAGCTCAAGCAGGATGGACTCCTGTTCCCCGGCGAGCGTGGCGGGCCCCTGGCCGGCTCCGTCTACAGGCGCGTATGGAGCAAAGTACGCGAGGCGGTGCTTACGCCGTACGAGTACACATCCCCCGCAGGAAAGCGCGTTTACGACTGCCGTCATACCTGCCTCACGGGATGGCTGAACGCCGGCATCCCCCCAGCGCAGGTCGCCGAATGGGCCGGCAACGGTGTGGCCGTGCTTCATGCGACCTACGCCCGATGCGTTACGGGGCAGCTCGCGAACTACCAGAAGCAGATCGAGGCGGTCCACCCGGTAACGGCGCGAGTAGCGCCGGTGCCTCCTCTTGCCGGCGTGGCGCGGCCCGGCACGTCTCGGTAGCTTCGCGTAGCGGTCCGTGGCTCATGGTGATGGGTCACGGACCGCTTGTGTGACTGGAGGCTCCGCTCGGGGAGACCGAGGGCCCGATCCCTGGGGGAAGCATGGGGGACAGATACCCGTAGAGACCCGGGTTCAGCCGGTGTCAGCCGGAACTCGGCAGGGTCGACGCCCTCAACCGGATCAACCTGCAAATCCGGCGCGTACCCCATCTGACCAGCGGGAATACCCTCCCGCGGGAGGGTGGTGACTGGCGCCCCCGGCAGGACTCGAACCTGCGGCCAAGCGCTTAGAAGGCGCCTGCTCTATCCACTGAGCTACGGGGGCCGGTGTGGTGGCCTCGTTCGTGGTGCCCGGGTGCGGGCCGATCCGTGACGTTGCCGGGGACAAGGATAGGGCTCCCGCATCCTTGTCCCTGTTGCTTCGCCTCCGTGGCTCAATGTGGAGGTTCGGTGAAGCGGTCCTGATAATCGCAGGCAGGTGCGAATCGTGCATCGCTTTTGGCGCCTCGCGCACCGGGTGTTGTGCACTCGTTATGCCTGAGCTGTGCCCGTGTCCCAGTCATCCCTTCCGCCCGTTGTGTCCTGTCGGCACGCAGGCAACGCCATATGCTTCAGAATTCCCCTAAAATTGGGCATTCTTCGCATGTGGTGACCTTGGACGTACGGCCTCAGCTGCTCGACGCACTCTCCGCCCTGCGCGACCGTGTCGCCGCCGCACGCTTTCCGCTGCCCCTGGCGGGGGCCCCACGCGCGCGTGCCAACCGCGACGAACTGCTCGCCCAGCTCGACGACTACCTGGTGCCCCGGTTGCGCAGCCCCGAAGCGCCCCTGCTGGCCGTCGTGGGCGGGTCCACCGGCGCGGGCAAGTCGACGCTGGTCAACTCACTCGTGGGGCGGCGGGTCAGCGAGGCGGGCGTGCTGCGGCCGACCACCCGGACCCCGGTCCTGGTGTGCCATCCGGAGGACCATCACTGGTTCAGCGGGATGAGGGTGCTGCCCGCCCTCACGCGCGTGTGGGTGCCCCAGCAGGACCCGGGGGACGATCTGCTGCTCCCCGGCGAGGACCCCGCGCGCGTCCTGCGGATCGAGACCGCCGAGAGCCTTCCGCGCGGGCTCGCCCTGCTCGACGCCCCCGACATCGACTCCCTGGTCGCCGACAACCGCGTCCTCGCCGCCGCGCTGATCTGCGCCGCCGACATCTGGATCATGGTCACCACGGCCGCCCGGTACGCCGACGCCGTGCCCTGGCACCTGCTGCGCACCGCCAAGGAGTACGACGCCACCCTGGTGACCGTCCTCGACCGGGTGCCCCACCAGGTCGTCTCCGAGGTCTCCCGGCAGTACGGCGCCCTGCTCACCAAGGCCGGCCTCGGCGAGGTACCCCGCTTCACGGTGCCCGAGCTGCCCGAGTCCGCCTGGGGCGGCGGCCTGCTGCCCGCCAGCGCGGTGGCCCCGCTGTGGAACTGGCTCGCCCACCAGGCCCAGGACCCGGGCGCCCGGCAGCACATCATGGCGCGTACGGCGTACGGCGTTCTCGACTCGCTGAAGAAGCGGATGCCCGAACTGGCCGGCGCCGCCGCCGCCCAGTACGCGGCGTCGGTGCGGTTGGTCACCGCGGTCGACAGGGCGTACGAGACCGAGCACGCGCGCGTGCGGGGCCGGCTGAACTCCGGGACCGTGCTGGCCGGGGACGCGCTGAAGCGCTGGCGCGCCTTCCCCCTCGACTGCACCGCGGGTGAACTGCTCGACGCCCTGGTGGGAAGCCTGGCCGCGCTGCTGCTGTGCGCCGTCACCGCCGCCGACGAGCGCGTCGACGAGGCATGGCGGCGCGAGCCGGCCTCGACCGCACCGGGGCTCGCCGAGCGCGACACGTCACCGGAGAGCGCCGAGCACCGGATCGGCCTCGCCGTACGGCGATGGCGGCGCGAGGTCGAGGAGTACGCCGAGGAGGAGGTGCGCGAGCTCGAACGGAGCGTCGCGCCCGACCCGGAGGTCGTCGCGGCCCTGACCGCCACCGTCGTACTGGGCGGGCGCCGGGCCAGGACCGCCGGTGAGGGCCTTGCCGACCGCCTGGGCGCGCACCGCGCGACACGGCTGCGCGAGCGCGCCGGAAACCGGCTGGCCGAGTACCTGGACCGGGTCATGAACAGCGAACGCGAGCGCCGTCTCGCCCCGCTCGACGTCCTCGATGTCCACCCCGAACCCCAGGCCGAACTCATCGCCGCCCTGTCCGTACTGCAGAAGGAGAGGTGACCGGTGACCGCCGTCACTGACCAGGACCACACGGAGCACACCGATCACACCGGCGACACGGCCTCGCGGAAGGCCGCTCCGGGCACCGAGAAGCCTGAGAGCGGCCCTTCTGCGGAGCCCGGGAACGCCGTCCCCGGAGCGGACGCGGCCGAGACCGGTCACTCCGAAGAGGGCGGCGAGGCGGAGCGGGCCCGGAGGCGGGACGCCGACTCCGACCCCGAAACCGGCTCCGAATCCGGCACCGGCGCCGACACCGCCTCCGGCTCCGGCTCCGGCTCCGGCGACGGTGCCGGGCACGCGCGCGTGATGGACGATCCTGGAGGGCACGTGCGTGTGACGGATGAACCTGCGGACCACGCGCGCGTGGCCGACGAGACCGCCGCCTCGGGGGCCACGGACGCCGCTGACGCCAGGGGATCCGCGGGCGCCGGGGAGTCCGCGGGCGTCAGAGCATCCGCCGACGTCAGGGAGGCCGCGGGCGCGAGGGATTCGGCCCGTGGCATGGACGCCACCCGGTCTCCGGACCCCAGCAGTCCCATGGGCCCCGCCGGTCCGACCGACTCCCCGGGCCCCGGCGCCGCCCCGGAGCCGACGGGGGGCACGGAGTCCGCGGAGGGCGCGGACTCCGCGGGCGCCTGGGACGACGGGCTGATCGCGCGGCGCGTGGCCGAGACCGCCGACGCCGAGCAGCCCTCCCTGGTCGAGCCCCGCGCGTCGACCCCCCAGACCCCGGCGGCACTGGCGTACGACGGCCCGCTGCGCTCGCGCCTGGACGCCCTGCGGGAACTGGTCGGGCTCTCCCGCACCCGGCTCGACAGCGTCACCCTCGCCGAGGCGGGCCGGGTCCTGGACGAGGCGGCGGCACGGCGCAAGCTCTCCGGGCAGCACACCGTCGTCGCCATCGCGGGCGCCACCGGCAGCGGCAAGTCCCAGTTGTTCAACACCCTCGCCGGGGTGACCATCTCGGAGACCGGGGTACGGCGGCCGACCACCGCCGCGCCCATCGCGTGCAGTTGGAGCGACGGCGCGGCAACCCTCATCGACCGGCTGGGCATCCCGGGACGGCTGCGCAGGCGTCCGCTGCAGAGCCCGGAGGCCGAGGCGCAGCTACGGGGACTGGTCCTGATCGACCTGCCCGACCACGACTCGGCCGCCGTGCAGCACCGTGAGCAGGTTGACCGCATCCTCAAGCTCGTGGACGCGGTGATCTGGGTCGTCGATCCGGAGAAGTACGCGGACGCCGTCCTGCACGAGCGTTATCTGCGGCCCTTGGCGGGACACGCGGAGGTCATGTTCGTCGTCCTCAACCAGATCGATCGGCTCCCCGGTGAGGCCGCCCACCAGGTACTCGATGATCTGCGCCGGCTGCTGGACGAGGACGGGGTCGCCCTCGGCGAGCACGGCGAGCCGGGCGCGACCGTGCTCAGCCTGTCCGCGCTCACCGGCCAGGGCATCCCCGAACTGCGCGAGGCCCTTGGCCGGTTCGTCATCGAGCGCGGCGCGGCGGCCCGCCGTATCTCGGCCGACGTGGACGCCGCGGCGGCCGGGCTGCGGCCCGTGTACGCCACCGGGCGGCGCTCCGGGCTCACCGAGGAGGCGCGGGAGGAGTTCTCCGCCCGGCTCGCGGACGCCGTGGGCGCCACGGCGGCGGGCGAGGCCGCCGAACGCGCCTGGCTGCGCAACGCCAACCGGGCCTGCGGGACGCCCTGGCTGCGGTTGTGGCGCTGGTACCAGAAACGGCTCGACGCGCCCACCGGGCGGCTGCTCGTGCGTACCCAGGCGGACGAGGAGGCCACGGCGCGGCAGCGCGTCGAGCAGGCGGTGCGCACGGTGTCGGACCGGGCGTCGGCCGGGCTGCCCGCGCCGTGGGCGCAGGCGGTGCGCGAGGCGGCCGTACGGGGCTCCCAGGGGCTGCCCGAGGCGCTGGACGAACTGGCGGCACGGACCGGGCTGTCGCCGAGCAGGCCGCCGCGGCCGGGCTGGTGGCCGGCGGCCGTGCTGGTCCAGGCGGCCATGACCCTGCTCCAGATCGTGGGCGGGCTGTGGCTGGTCGGGCAGATCGTCGGGATCATGGCGCCGAATCTGGGCGTGCCGGTGCTGCTGATGGTGGCCGGCATCGTGGGCGGGCCGATCGTCGAGTGGAGCTGCCGGATGGCGGCGCGCGGGCCCGCACGACGGTACGGGCAGGAGGCGGAACGCCGATTGCGCGAGGCCGCAGCGGGCTGCGGCCGGGCCCGGGTACTGGACGCGCTGGCCGCGGAACTCCTGCGCTACCAGGAGGTACGGGAACAGTACGCCCGAGTCACCCGAGCCCCAGCGGGCGTGGGGTGACCCGACGTCGGCCACCGGCGCATCGGCAGGCAGCGGGCGCGGCCGGCACCGGTGGGCGACGGCGCGTACCGGGAGGCGCCACCGACAGGCCCGGTAGGCGGTGGGCGTCGCTGGGTGGTGGCGCGTAGCGCACCGGCAGGCCCGGCAGACGTCGGCGCATCGGGGTGCATGTGGCGGGCATCGGCGGGTGGTGGCGTGTGTCGGCGGGCGGCACCGGCGGGTTCGGCGGACGTCGGTGAGCGGTGACGGGTGGCGGGGCATCGGGGTCCCGGCAGGCAGCGGTGGTGTGGCGGTGGGGTGGCGGCAATTGCTGGCAGGCACCGGCAGGCGGTGGCGGACGGCAGTCGGCGGCGGCGCGGCGGGCGGTAGGTGACTCGTGACCCCGTGGGACCCGTGACCGTGTGGGACCCGTGAGCCCGCAACCCCCGAACCCGCAGCCCCTGTCCTCGCAGCCCGCAACCCCCGAACCCGCAGCCCCTGACCTCGCAGCCCCCGATCCGCTCCCGCAGTCCCCGTTGGTCCGTGCCCAGCTGATACCGCAGGGCCCGTGGATGCACAGCGCAGCGTCGATCACTCGTTTGGGGGTGGGGGTTTTCCACAGGCGGCCGGTGGTCCACAGCGCTCAGCGGGGTCGGTCCGGCGGAGGCAGTCTGGGTTCCGCGGCGATCGCGACGCACGGAAGGCGTGCGGCCGACGCCGTGGACGCTGCCGTACGGGACGGGCCCGTACGCGTATCCGCCGGGCGCGAGCGACCGGGCGGGGGAGGGGTTCATGATGAACGAGACGATGGTGTGCGTGGTGGGCAACGTGGCGACGCAGCCGGTGTACCGGGAGCCGGCGGCAGGCCCGTCGGCGCGGTTCCGGCTGGCGGTCACCTCGCGCTACTGGGACCGAGAGAAGAGCACCTGGGCCGACGGACACACCAACTTCTTCACGGTGTGGGCCAACCGCCAGCTCGCGGTCAACGCGGCGGCCTCGCTGAACGTGGGCGAGCCGGTCGTCGTACAGGGCCGGCTGAAGGTGCGTACGGAGGCGCGCGAGGGGCAGCAGGGCCGGGTGTCCGCCGACATCGACGCGGTGGCGATCGGCCATGACCTGGCCCGCGGCACGTCGGCCTTCCGGCGGGCCGGCAAACCGGAGCCGGCGGCGCCGCAGCGACCGGAGCCCAACTGGGAGACACCTCCGGGGGAGTCCGCCCCGCCCGCCCAACGACCCTCGGAGACAGCCGCCGTGACATGACGTCGCTCACGGCGAGGGACGCGGCCCGGCCGCGTCGCCCACGGCCCGGCCGAGGCCCCCGAGGCAACCGCACCTGGTCGCCGATGAGCCCCCACCACCGGGTGGATTTGTCGATAAGCCCTGCTCGCGACGGGTCCTGGCGATAACGATTCCGAGTCGGATCGGCCGTCCGGCCAGCTGACCGGCCAGCCGGGTTGCGACTGATCTCTAGGATGCCGGGCGTAGCCCCCGGGGCTGTTGATTCTGCCGGTGGGACCGCTCACCCCCACGTCAACGGGTCCTGCTCGAAAGGGAATTCTGTGCTTGCTGCGTTCTCTCGGTTCTGTGGCACCTCCACGCCCGCGCGTCGGCGAGGCCCGTCACGGCTCGCCGCCGCGACGCTGCTGACGGGGCTCGTGGCGGCCGGTGTGCTGTCGGGTGCCGGGGTGGCCGCCGCCGGCGAGGAGGCACAGGGCCAGGGCGGGGCGACCGCCACGCTGGGCGGCCTGAAGACGTACGGAGAGGCCGTCATCCACGGCGACGGCGGCGACCTGAAGGTGGCGGCGGGCCTGTTCGAGATGTCCGTCGAGGGCGGCGGCATGCTGCAGACGTACTGCGTCGACATGCACAACCCCACCCAGAAGGACGCCAAGTACGAGGAGACGCCCTGGAGCGGCACCTCGCTCGGCACCAACAAGGAAGCCGGCAAGATCCGTTGGATCCTGCAGAACTCCTACCCGCAGGTGAACGACCTCGCGGCACTGGCGAAGCGGGCGGGCGTCGGCGGCCTCACCGAGCAGGACGCCGCGGCCGGCACCCAGGTGGCCATCTGGCGCTACTCGGACGGCGCCGACGTCGACGCCGTCGGCGCGCGGGCCGAGAAGCTCGCCGACTACCTGGAGAAGAGCGCCCGTGACATGGCGGAGCCACGGGCCTCGCTGACCCTGGACCCGCCCGCGGTCTCCGGCCACCCGGGCACGCGGCTCGGCCCGGTGACGGTGCGCACCAACGCGCGGGGCGTCACCGTCGTCCCGCCGGCGGACGCCGCCACCAGCGGCGTCCGGATCGTCGACGGGAACGGCAAGGTCGTCACGTCGGCGAAGAACGGCAGCAGACTGTACTTCGACGTCCCCGAGGACACCGCCGCGGCCACCGGCGGGGCGACCTCACCCGCGCCGGGCGGGGCCAGCGGGACCGCCGCGCTCACCGCCCAGGCGTCGACCACGGTGCCCGTGGGCCGCGCCTTCGCCTCCGAGAGCCGCAGCCAGACCCAGATCCTGGCCGGCTCCAGCGAGTCCACGGTCTCCGCGACCGCGAGCGCGACCTGGGCGGAGAAGGGCCCGATACCGGCGCTGTCGGCCCGCAAGAACTGCGCCGCCGGCGGTGTGGACATCAGCGCCGCCAACACCGGCGACAAGCCCTTCACCTTCGAGCTGATGGGAGGCGAGCACACCATCCCGGCGGGCGCCTCGCGCACGGTGACCATCCCGCTCCAGGAGGACCAGCCCTACGACTTCACGATCACCGGGCCGAACGGTTTCTCGCAGCGCTTCACCGGCGTCCTCGACTGCAAGACCCAGGGCAGCGAGGCCGGAATGTCGACCCAGACCCTGGCCGAGCCCAGCCCGGCCACGGTGGGCGGCGCCTCCGGCGGCACCACGAACCTGGCCGCGACCGGCGGCTACAGCGCGACCCCGGTGATCACGGGCGTGGCCATCGGCCTGGTGGTGATCGGCGGCGCGGTCCTGGTCCTGCTCCGCAGGAGGGAATCACCGACGGCCGACTGACCACCACGGCCCGACCCCGTCCCGTTCCTTGAAAACTCCACAGAGCCCAACCGAAACGACCACCACGGCCGCACCCCGCCCCGCCACCGGGCCGGCCCCGGAAGGCGCGCACCCCGGGGCGGCCCCGCCGCCACCAGCGAACCCCCAGGTCAGGGCACCCCGGTCACACGGGTTTCCGCCTGGGGGTGGCGGTACGGCAAGATGGGCTGTATCTGCCCACTGCCAGATTTCAAGCTGCCGGACGGTTTCTCTTGGCTGAGTTCATTTACACCATGCGCAAGGCGCGCAAAGCGCACGGCGACAAGGTGATCCTCGACGACGTCACCCTGAACTTCCTGCCGGGTGCCAAGATCGGCGTCGTCGGCCCGAACGGTGCCGGTAAGTCGACCGTGCTGAAGATCATGGCGGGGCTGGAGCAGCCGTCGAACGGCGACGCGTTCCTCTCGCCCGGCTACACCGTGGGCATCCTGCTCCAGGAGCCCCCGCTGGACGAGAGCAAGACGGTCCTGGAGAACGTCCAGGACGGCGTCGCCGAGATCAAGGGCAAGCTCGACCGGTTCAACGAGATCGCCGAGCTGATGGCGACCGACTACTCGGACGCGCTGCTGGAGGAGATGGGCAAGCTCCAGGAGGAGCTGGACCACGCCAACGCCTGGGACCTCGACGCCCAGCTGGAGCAGGCCATGGACGCCCTGGGCTGCCCGCCCGGGGACTGGCCCGTCACCAACCTCTCCGGTGGTGAGAAGCGCCGCGTCGCGCTCTGCAAGCTCCTCCTTGAGGCCCCCGACCTGCTCCTGCTCGACGAGCCCACCAACCACCTCGACGCCGAGTCGGTGAACTGGCTGGAGCAGCACCTGGCCAAGTACGACGGGACCGTGGTGGCCGTCACCCACGACCGGTACTTCCTCGACAACGTCGCCGGCTGGATCTGCGAGGTCGACCGCGGCCGGCTGCACGGCTACGAGGGCAACTACTCCAAGTACCTGGAGACCAAGGCCGCCCGCCTCAAGGTCGAGGGCCAGAAGGACGCCAAGCGGCAGAAGCGCCTCAAGGACGAGCTGGAGTGGGTGCGCTCCAACGCCAAGGGCCGGCAGGCCAAGTCCAAGGCGCGTCTGGCCCGCTACGAGGAGATGGCCGCCGAGGCCGAGAAGATGCGGAAGCTGGACTTCGAGGAGATCCAGATCCCGCCGGGCCCCCGCCTGGGCAACGTGGTCGTCGAGGTCAGCGACCTCAACAAGGGCTTCGGTGACAAGGTCCTGATCGACGGCCTGTCCTTCACCCTCCCGCGCAACGGCATCGTCGGCGTCATCGGCCCCAACGGCGCCGGCAAGACCACCCTGTTCAAGATGATCCAGGGGCTGGAGACGCCGGACTCCGGTGACATCAAGGTCGGCGAAACCGTCAAGATCTCCTACGTCGACCAGGGCCGCGCCAACATCGACCCGAAGAAGTCGCTGTGGGAGGTCGTGTCCGACGGTCTCGACTACATCAACGTCGGTCAGGTCGAGATGCCGTCCCGCGCCTATGTCTCCGCGTTCGGCTTCAAGGGCCCGGACCAGCAGAAGCCGGCCGGTGTCCTCTCCGGCGGCGAGCGCAACCGGCTCAACCTGGCGCTGACCCTCAAGCAGGGCGGCAACCTGCTGCTCCTCGACGAGCCCACCAACGACCTCGACGTGGAGACCCTGTCCAGCCTGGAGAACGCCCTGCTGGAGTTCCCGGGCTGCGCCGTCGTCGTCTCCCACGACCGCTGGTTCCTGGACCGTGTCGCCACGCACATCCTCGCCTACGAGGGTGAGTCGAAGTGGTTCTGGTTCGAGGGCAACTTCGAGTCCTACGAGAAGAACAAGATCGAACGGCTCGGCCCGGACGCCGCGCGTCCGCACCGCGCCACCTACAAGAAGCTGACCCGGGGCTGACCTTGCGGCACATCTACCGCTGCCCGCTGCGCTGGGCGGACATGGACGCGTACGGCCACGTCAACAACGTGGTCTTCCTCCGCTACCTGGAAGAAGCCCGTATCGACTTCCTGTTCCGCCCGGACAAGGATTTCCAGCAGGGGTCCGTGGTGGCGCGCCATGAGATCGACTACAAGCGGCAGCTGGTCCACCGGCACGAGCCCGTGGACGTCGAGCTGTGGGTGACGGAGACCAGGGCGGCGTCCTTCACCCTGGCCTACGAGGTGAAGGACGGCGAGCAGATCTATGTCCGTGCCTCGACGGTGATCGTGCCGTACGACTTCGAGGCGCAGCGCCCGCGCCGGATCACCGCGGAGGAACGGGAGTTCCTGCGGGAGTACATGGATGACGCCGACGCCGACACCGCCGCCGAGGACGACGGCGAGGACAAGGGCGAGAACGAGGAGGAGGCCGTCGCCGCATGACGGTGCTCCACCTGGCCGACGACGGGGAGGCGGCGGATCTCGCGGCCTTCCTGTCCCGGTTGCTCCACTACGACCGTGGCGCCGCGGTGCGGTTGCAGGCGGCGGGAACGGCCCTCGCGGTGTTCGGCCGCCCGCCGTCCTTCGAGGTGCTGGCGATCCGCGCGGTGCGGCTGGCCAAGCCCTACGAGAACGGGCTTGAGGTCACCCTCGATGTGACCGTGTCCGCCGGTGAGCTGCTGGAGTCCGTGGACGAGTCGGCGGTCACCGCCGCCGTTCCCGCGGCGGTGACCGGACCCCCGTGGGCGGGGGTGCTGCCGCCGCGCGGCGGATGGCGCCCGGAGCCGGGTCTGCCCGCGCCGGACGCGCTGCGCACGCTGGTCGCCGCGGCCGTCGCCGAGTTCCGCACCCGTTCGGGGGAGCTGGCGCCGCAGCGGCGGACACGGGCGGAGCTGGACCGGATCGGGCGGGACATCTGGTCCCGTACGGTCGCCGGGACCCCGCTGCCGATACGGGCCGTGCACGCGGCGCAGTCCCTCGGTTTCCTGCGGCGCCGGGGTGCCGTGGAGGCCGGGTTGTTCTCGTCCGGGGCCTGGCTCAGGCTGCGGACGCCGTACGGATCGGTCGCCGTGCGACAGGCGGGCCTGGGAGCGCTCGACGTCAGCGTGCGCTGACCTCTCCGGGCAGCGGCAGTCCGCCGGCGGGGCCCAGTCCGTTGCGGTTCGGCGCCCTGGAGAGGCGCGGGGAACTGCGCGACGGCCACGGCGGTGCCGCGGACGGCCGACGGCGCAGCGTGGCACTTCCGGCGCGGAGTTCAGCGGTCCTGGCTGTCGTCGGGCCACACGCCGATGTGGTCCGGTTCCAGTTCCAGGGCGACCCGGTCGCGCATGCCCAGGGCCTCGGTGTACTCGGCGGGGAGCTGGAGACGGCCGGCGCGGTCCAGCATGGCGTACTCGCGGGCGACCACCGTCTCATGGCCCGTGGCCGCGTCGATCTCGCTGCGGCGCAGGACCTCCGTGGAGGTGCGGCCGTCCCGGATGGCGACCGTGCGCCGGACCTCGTCGGCCACCGCCTGGTCGTGCGTGACGATGACGATGGTGGTGCCCAGCCGTTCGTTCGCGGTGCGGAAGGCGTCGAAGACCTGCGCGGCGGTGTGGGAGTCGAGCTCGCCGGTGGGCTCGTCGGCGAGCAGGACCGCGGGCGAGTTGGCGAGCGCCACCGCGATGGCGACGCGCTGCTGCTGGCCGCCGGACATCTGCTGCGGACGGCGGTCGCGGCAGTCGGCGACCTCCAGCAACTCCAGCAGCTCCAGGGCGCGTTCCGCGCGGGCGCGGCGGCGCGGGCGGGTGCCGGACAGGCTCAGCGGGAGGGCGACGTTCTGGGCGGCGGTCAGATAGGGCAGCAGATTGCGGGAGGTCTGCTGCCAGACGAAGCCGACGACGTCGCGACGGTAGGCGAGGCGGTCCTTGGCGGTCATGGCGAGCAGGTCACGGCCGGCGACCCGGGCCGCCCCCGCGGTGGGGGTGTCCAGGCCGGCGAGGATGTTCATGAGCGTGGACTTGCCGCTGCCCGAGGCGCCGACCAGTGCCATCAGCTCCCCCTCGCGGACCAGCAGGTCGAGGCCCTGGAGCGCCTGCACCTCGACGCCGTCCGTGGAGAAGATCCGGACGAGCCGGTCGCAGGTGATCAGGGCGTCGTGGCCGTAGGCCGGGCGGTTGCGGGCCTCGGTGACCCGGTCCGCCAGCTCGGTGAGGGTGGGATTGGTGGTCATCGCGTCTCCCGCACGGTTGACAGGCTGGCTCGGCTCATCGCGCATCTCCCGCCCTCAGTTCCCGCACCGACCCGCGTCTCCCGGTCCACCACGCCTGCACGGCGGCCACCCCGACCGCCGTGACCAGCACGATGAGCGCGGGCACGGTCAGCGCCAGCGGGTCCGTGTACAACTCGGTCCTGCCGGCCGATGAGCCGGCCGAGGGGAGGGCGACGGCGGTCAGATCGATACCGGGGGACAGCAGCCGGATCGCCGCCCAGCCGGTCAGCGCGCCGCCGGCCGCGGCGAGCAGGGCCTGGGGCAGGGATTCCAGGACGAGCAGGCGGCGGGCCTGCGCCCGGGTCAGGCCCATGGTGCGCAGGCGTGCGAGGAGCGCGGCGCGTTCGGGGGCGGCGCGCAGCAGGGCGAGGAGCAGGGCCAGTACGGCATAGCCGGCGCCGGCCGCCACCGCCGCCGTGTAGACGTGCTCGGCACCGGTCTGCAGGGGCGGGTCGGCGTAGCGTGCCCGCTCCTGTGCGCGCACCCGCACGCCCGCGGTGGGGCCCGCCGCCCGGGTCAGTGCCTTCGCGTCCACGTGGTAGCCCGTGACCAGCAGGGCCGTCGTGCGGGCCGCGGCGGCGCTGAGCCCGGCGCGGTCCACCACGAGGAAGCCGTCGCCGGTCACGGCCGGGGTACGGTCGCGGACGACGGTGATCCGGACGGAGACGGTGGTGCCGTCCTCCAGCCGTACCGGGAAGGGGCGGTGGGTGCCGTACGCCTTCGCGACGGACGGCGAGGCCAGGGCGGGCAGCGGCCCGCCGGCCGCGGGACGCCTGAGCCGGTCGGCGTCGAAGGCGCCGAGGCCGGTGTGGGCCGCCAGCGCCCCGTATCCGGCCGGATCCACCCCCGCCAGCGGTATCGGGGTCTGCTCGTCGAGCGGCTTCGCCTGGTAGCCGATGCCCGCTTCGGTGACGGCGCGCACTCCGGACACGCCGCGCACCCGGTCGGCGACGCCCGACGGCAGCGGTCCCTCGGACTCCACGCGGGCGTCGGCGCCGACGGTCAGCAGGGCGGCCCGGTCGCGGGCCTCGTTCACGCCCGCCAGTACGGAGCCGCCGAACGCCGCCGTGGTGAGCGCGGTCAGCAGCGCCAGCAGGGGCAGTACCGCCGAGGCCGAGGTGCGGCCCGCGCGGGCCAGGGACAGGAAGCCCACCGCGCCGCGCAGCCGTCCGGCCGGGCGGGCCAGCCGGCGCAGCAGGAACGGCAGGAGCCGGACCAGCACCAGCGCCGCGATCACCCCCACCAGCACCGGTGCGACCGACACCAGCTGATCGCCGGAGGGGCCGTCCGCCGACGAACCCGACGTGCCCCGTCTGCGCAGTGACTCCACCGCCGCAGCGGCAAGGACGAGCAGCGTCAGCTCCGCGACCGTGCGCCGCCGGGACGGACGCGTCGTCACCATGTCCTCGCGTGGTCCGGCGACCCGTACGAAGCGGTGGGCGAGCGCGGCGCGCACCGGAAGCGCGGCGCAGGCGATGACGGTGACCGCAAGGGCGGCGGCGACCGCGTACGAGGTACGGCCCTCGGGGACCACGAGGAGCGCGGCGGCCAGGCCGAGCGCACCGGCCGGTACGGCGACGGCCGCCGTCTCCGCGCACAGCCGCCCGGCGAGGCCGGTCAGGGAGGCGCCACGGGCGCGCAGCAGGGCGGCCTCGGCGCGGCGCCGGTCGGCGGCGAGCGCGCCCGCCATGAGGAGGACCACGGCGGCGACCGTCGCGGTGCCGAAGGCGGCGACGGCGACCAGTGGCGCGGTGCCCGCGCGCAGCTGGGAGAAGGAGATCAGGACGCCGTCGAGGCCGGTGGTCACGCTGGTGCCGGGGCCGGTGAGGGTGCGCACATCCTGTAGGCCGGGGCCCGACTCCAGGGTGGCGACGGCGGACTTCAGACGGCCGAGGTCGCCGGCGTGGAGGCGGTGCGGGTCGGGGGCCAGATACCAGTAGCACAGCGGGTCCCCGTCGGTGCCCAGGAGGGCGGGGGCGGCTTCGGGAGCCAGCAGCAGCGCGCCGAGCCAGTACCAGGAGCGGTCGGGGCCCCCGGTGGGCAGGGCCACCAGGCTCGGGGTGCGCAGCAGGGGGCGGGTCGACCAGTACCCCCCGGCGGCCTCGCGCGGGGTGACGATGCCGGTGACCCGGACGGCGAGCGGGGCCCGGCCCACGGCCGGCACATGGATGACCGAACCCACCTCGATGTGCAGGCTCTTGGCCGTGGTGGCGGTGACGGCGGCCTCTACGACGGGGGTCGTCGCGCCCACCGTGCCGGGCGTGCGCGGCAGGCGGCCCTCGCGCACCGTGGCATGGTCGGCGAGTCCGCTCTGCGCGACCAGGGCGACCCGGGCGGGCACGCCGCTCGGGCGGGGAATCCAGGGGTCGGGCACTTCCAGGTTCTTGTTCAGGGTCACGCCGTACGCGGACTGGGCGCGGTCGAGGGCCAGCGCTTCGGGGACGGTGTCGAGCAGCTTCTCGTACCGGTCTCGCAGGGCGCCGGGCAGCAGGGGCGCGGCCAGCTCCTCGGGGGACGGCGCGCCGGCGATCTGGGGCGCGGTGATCTGGACGCTGGTGCCCTCCGGGCGGGCCTGCTGGAAGGAGCGCCGCAGCCCCGCGTCCTCGTACCGGTCGACCGCGCGCGGGAAGGCGGCGGCCAGGCACGCGGTCAGCGCGACCAGCAGGGCGAGCGCGAGCGCGGCGAGCGGCGCGGCCCGCAACCGGGTGCGCACCCAAGGAGCGACCACGGACGACGCCTTGCCGCGCCCGGAAGACCGCTTGTTCCCCCTGGCCTCCCCCTCAGCCACCTCGTCCCCCTCAGCCACCTCGTCCTGCTCCGCCGCACTGTTCTCGGCGGCCGCACCACTGTGCTCGGAGTCGTGTTCGGAGCGCATCTCATTCACCTCCCTGGTCGCGCAGCGAGGTCGCCGGGTCCGCGCGGCGCAGGGCCAGCGCGGCCGTGACGAGCAGCGGCGTCGCGGCGACCGCGGCGAGCAGCGACACCACGCGTCCCGGGGGCAGTTCGACCAGCAGGGTCGGCACCGGCCGGGTGGCCTCGGCGGTCAGGACGATCAGCGGGAGGACGGCCCGGGTCAGCACGGTGCCCAGGGCGACCCCCACCACCAGGGCCAGGGCCACCAGGACGCTCTGTTCGGCGGCGATCGTCCGGGCCAGTTGGCGGCGCGGGGCGCCCAGGGCGCGCAGCACCGCGAACTCGGCTCCCCGCTCCCGCAGCGACCCGGCCGCGCTCACCGCGAAGCCGACCGCGGCCAGCGCGGCAGCCACCACGGCCGCCGCCGCGAAGGCGGCCTCCGGCCCCGCCCCGAACGGATCGTCCCGCAGCTCGGCGGCGATCTCGTCGCGCACCACGACCTGTCCCGGGTCGACGTCCGGCATCGCCCGCACCGCGGCGGCCACCGAGGCCGCGTCGCCCGGCGCGGTCCCCAGCCACCACTCGGTGGGCGTGACGCTCTCGCCGTACCGCGCCTGCAACGCCCGGTTCACGGACCGCAGATCGAGCAGCAGGGCGCCGCCGTCGCGCTCGGCGGAATCCGTCGGGTCCGCCGTGGTGGGCAGTGCCCGCACCGACCGTGCGATCCGCACCGGCAGGCTCTGCCCGGCGAACGTCACCTGCACCCGCTGCCCCTCGCGGGCGCCCGCCGACGTCAGGAAGCGGTCGGTCGCCAGCGCGGTGACCTCGGGCGCCGTGGGCTGCGTCACCTGGAGCCGGATCGTCACGGTGGCGATCGACCAGCGGGTCCGGTCGGGGGTGTAGCCGGTGCCGTAGTCGACGGTCAGCGGCGCGGTGCCGGTCACCCGCGGGCGGGGCGGGAGGGTCGCCGCGTTGGTGGAGGAGGTGGCTCCGATGTCCACCGAGGCGGTCCAGTCGGCGGACAGGGACACCGGCCGCGTCCGCCCGTCGCCGCCGACGGCGGTCAGTCCGGAGACGGTCAGCCGGTGCCGTTCGGCCTGTCCGGGCTGGGCCATGTCGAGCTGGAGCCCGGTGAGGGTGACCGGGCCGGGCGCGGCGTCGAGTTCGAGGGTCAGGGTGTGCGGGCGGCCGTCGGCGGGCAGCCGGCCGAACGGCAGCCGGTAGGGCACGCCGTACTGGTCCACGAGGGTGGCCGTCACATCCGTCGTGGTCCGAGAGCGGGGGGAGCCGGCCACGGTCGCCCGCAGGCGCAGTCCGGTGGTGTCCGCGGGGATGCGGGCTCCGGCCGAGGAGCCTTCGGATGTCAGCCCGGACAGCAGCGGCCGGACCGGCTCGTCGGCCAGGTCGTCGCGCATCAGGACGGTGCCGGCCGCGTGCGCGGTGTCCAGGGCGAGCACGGTCGCGGTCCGGTCGCCGGACATCGGCTGCTCGGTGCGTACGGCGGGGGCGGCCTCGCGTACGCGGGGGAGGTGCGCGTAGGTCTCGGTGCGGCCGAGCCCGCCGTCACCGGCGCCCAGCACCCGCACCGGCACGCCGGCCCGGAAGTCGGCCTGGTCGTCCTGCGAGCGGTTCCATGAGGCGCCCTGCCCGATCGCCAGCATGCCGAGCGCGATGGCGAGGACCAGCAGCAGCACCGGGCCCGCGCCGCGCATCGGGCGGCGGCTGAGCTGCCAGCCCGCCAGCGCCGCGGGCAGGCCCCGGCCGGCCGCCGCCCGGCGTTCCGCGAGCCGGGCCACCGGCGGCAGCAGCCGCAGCGTCAGCACCGTGCCGGCCAGCAGCGCCAGAGCGGGCGCCGCGACCAGCAGCGGGTCGATGCCGAGGCCGCCGGACGCGTCGGTGCCCACGGCACCGGAGGTGTGCCGGCTCAGCTGCCAGTACGCCACCCCGGCCACCACCAGCAGGCCGACGTCCGCACCGGCCCGCACCGGTCCTGGCAGCGCGCCGCGGCGGACACGGGCCCAGCCCCGGCCGACGGGCTCCGCGCCGGTCCTGGTGCCGTCGCCGCCGTCCGTCAGCGCGGGTACCGTCACCGCCAGCGCGCAGCCCAGCGCCACGCAGCACGCCACCAGCCACACGCCGGCCCGCCTGCCCGCGGGCGCGTCCAGGTGCAGGCCGATCCTGGCCAGCGCGCCCTGCCCGGCGAGCAGCCGGGTGAGCGGGCCCGCCAGCAGCGGCGCGCAGACCGCCGCGGGCACCGCGAGCAGCAGGGCCTCCGCGGCGGCGAGGCCGGCGAGCCGGAGGCGCGAGCCGCCGCGCGAGCGCAGCAGCCGGGTCTCGCCCGCGCGTTCGGCGCTCAGCAGCCGGGCCACGAGCAGCAGCGCGTAGCCGGCGAGCAGCACCAGTTGGAGGGCGACGATCAGCAGGGTCGACCGGGAGACGAGCAGGGAGCGGTCGATGCGGTCCAGGGTGTCAGGGAGCGAGGTGGCCGAGGACATCACCCCGCTCAGCCCGTGCGGTCCGCGCAGCGAGGCGCTGCCCGCCCGCGCCGCCGTGCGCAGCGCGTCGATCCGGTCCGTCGTCAGCGAGCCGAAGTCGGCCGTGGCCTGCCAGGCGGACGGGCCTGCGCTCACCGCCGGGCCGTCGAGGACGGCGGAATCGGCGAGCAGCGGTCCGTACGTGGTGAAGGCGGACGTCCTGACACCGCGGCCGAGCAGGTCGTCCAGCCGCCAGTAGGGGGCGGTGGCCGTCGCGGGCCGGTACAGCCCGGTGACGCGGACGTGCGCCGGCGGGCCGCCGAGCCGGTCGGTGAGGGTGAGCCGGTCCCCGGCGCGCAGATCGAGCAGCCGGGCGGAGGACTGGGGCAGCGCCACCTCGATCTCACCGGAGGCCGGCCGCGGCAGCCGCCCGGAGACCAGACGGACCTGGGTGCGGTCGAGCGCCGCGAGGTAGGTCAGGTCCGGGTCGCCGGCGCGGTCGGCGGGGGGCTGTACGGAGCGGGGCAGGGCGTACGGTCCCGAGCGCACCAGCGTCCGTACCGTGACCGGCAGCCCGTCGAAGGTCTTCTCGGCCGCCTTCCGTACGGTCGCGTCGGCGGCGGTGCGCCGGTCCGCGGGCACGTCGGCCTTGACGATCAGTGTGGTGTCGGCGGCGGTGCGCGGGTCGTCCAGGGCGTGGCGCAGGGCGGCGTCGCCTATCGCGCCGGAGTAGGCGGTGAGGGTCGCAAGCACCGCCGTGGTGAGCAGCACGGTGAGCAGAGCGGCGGCGAGCAGCAGGCGGTGCGCCCGTGCACGCAGAACGACGAACCCCGTCACCCGGCCCCCGTGTAGTCCGTTTCTCCAGAACAACTCCGGCGATGCTGTCAGAGGGGGGCCACTCGGGTAAGCGGTTGTGAACAGGGCTTGACCGGATTGTGATCGGATTTCGGTGTCGCCTGCCCGGAATCCGCGCGTCGTCGCGTCCGCGGGCTTGGCGGCGTACACGGAGGGGCCGGGCCTACGCGGAGGGGCCCGGTCGCCCGTCCGGGCCTCTCCGGCTCGCGGCGCGGGGACGGCCGCGTGAAGATCGGTTCACGGAGATGAGACGCGGATCGGCTCGCGTGGACCGGCCGGCTTGGTCGGTCCACGCGGGGCGCTCCGCTGTGGTTCGGCCCCTGCTGTGGTTCCGCCTGACCTGTGATGGTGCCCTGTGGATCGACTCACGTCGGTCAGCTCGTGCCCGGGCGTCGGGTGCGGCGTCGTTGTGGCTGGGCGCGCCGTTCCCCGCGCCCCTTTGGGGCGCGATTGGCCGGCGGCCTTTTTGGTTCGGCCCGACCTGTCTGGACGACTCCGCTGTGATGGTGCCCTGTGGATCGACTCACGTCGGTCAGCTCGTGCCCGGGCGTCGGGTGCGGCGCCGTCGTGGCTGGGCGCGCCGTTCCCCGCGCCCCTTTGGGGCGCGCGGACCCGTTGGAACGCCCCGCAGGCAGGTCCGCTGGGGAGCAGGGCGCTGGGGTGAGGCGGGGGTCAGTCGGGGGTGTTGATCATGGAGGCTGCCGCGTAGGTCAGGTAGTTCCACAGTGTGCGCTCGTGGTCCTCGGTGAGGCCCAGGTCGTCGACGGCCGCCCGCATGTGCTTCAGCCAGGCGTCGTGCGCCGCCCGGTCCACGGTGAAGGGGGCGTGCCGCATGCGCAGCCGGGGATGGCCGCGGTTCTGGCTGTAGGTGGTCGGGCCGCCCCAGTACTGGATGAGGAAGAGGGTCAGCCGATCCTCGGCGGGGCCCAGGTCCTCCTCCGGGTACATCGGCCGCAGCAGCGGGTCCTCGGCGACACCCTCGTAGAAGCGGTGCACCAGCCGGCGGAAGGTCTCCTCCCCGCCGACCTGCTCGTAGAAGGTCTGCTCCTGAAGCGTGCCGCGCCGAATCTCATTCACGCCCCCCATGGTCTCAGACGCGGTGACCGAGGACTCCGGTCCTAAGACCTCGCCTCCCACGGCCCCTCGCCGCACAGTGGACATATGGGTGCGCACACACTGGGGTGGGATGACCGGGACATCGCCGAGCCGGCCGGTTCGGCGCTGGCCGACCTGGTGCGCGAGATCGACGCGAGCGGGGCCTGGGCCGAGGACCCGGTGTGGCGGGAGGCGTTCGCGGCGGTGCCCCGGCATGTGTTCGTGCCGTACTACTACGTCGGCGTCCGCGGCGGCTACGAGCGCCGATGGGGCGGCAGCCCGGATGCCCGGGACCGCGAGCGCTGGCTGCGCGGGGCCTACGAGGACGTTCCGCTCGCCACGCGGGTGCGCGACGGGCAGCTGATCTCCTCCAGCAGCCAGCCCTCGCTGATGGCGACGATGCTCGTCGCCCTGCGGGTGGAGGCCGGCCATCGGGTCCTTGAGGTCGGCACGGGTTCCGGGTACAACGCGGCGCTGCTCGCCCACCGGCTCGGCGACGACGACCTGGTCACCACCATCGACCTGGAACCGGAGATCACCGAGTCGGCCCGGCGGCACCTGGCCGCCGTCGGGCACCGTCCGGTCGTGGTGACCGGCGACGGCGCGCGCGGTGTCCCCGCCCGCGCACCCTTCGACCGGATCATCGCGACCTGCGCGCTGTCCTCGATCCCGCCCGCATGGCTCGCCCAGTGCCGTCCCGGCGGGCGGATCCTGACGCCGTTCGCGGGCGGCCTGATCGCGTTGGCCGTGCGCGACGCCCGGCACGCCGAGGGCCATTTCCTGGCCACGCCCGCCTATTTCGTGCCGCTGCGCGGAACGGGCGGGCCCGAGCCGGCACCGGTCCCCCTGAGCGGGGTCCCGCACCTGGCCCGCGACGACGAGCTGTTCCGGTTCCTGCTGGCGCTCGGCCGCGGCAGCCTCGACCCCGAGGAGGCGTACGCGATGTGGCGGCGCGAGGGCATGCCGGGCCGTGAGCGGTACGGCGTCACGGTCAGCGGCGACCGCGCCTGGGCCTGGCTGGACGACCCGGCGGGGCCCTACGCCTGGCCCCTGCCGGGCTGACCGGCCCCGCGGTCCGGCTGCCCGACGCTCCCGCAGGGCCGGGCCGTCAACTCCGCCTGGCCGGGCCGTCGACCCAGCCGACCGGGCCGTCGCCTCCGCCCGGCGGGGCCGTCAGCCTCGTCGGATGGTGATGGTCGTCCAGGCGCCCACGTGCACCCGGTCGCCGTCCTGCAACGGCACCGGCACAAAGGGCTGGATCGGGTCCTCGGAGCCGTTGACCGTGGTGCCGTTCGTCGAGTTCTGGTCGACCACCGCCCAGTTGCCGTCCGGCTGCTGCACCAGGACCGCGTGCTGGTGCGAGACGCCCGGGTCCTCCGGCGGCACCGACAGGTCGATGTCGGGGGTGTCGCCGGTGGAGTGGCGGCGGCGGCCGATGGTGATCTGGTTGCCCGCGAGGGTGCGCTGCTGCTCGGGCGAGTACGCGGGCAGGTTCAGGCCCGCGGCCTCGGGGCCCGAGCGCTGCATCATCGCCATGAAGTACTCGCGGTCCGGGCCGATGGTCGCCGTCCAGGTCGCCGGCTGCCGCGGCGCCTGCGGGAAGCCGGGCGGGGACTGCGGGGAGCCGGGCTGCGGGTAGCCGTACCCGCCGCCCTGACCGGCGCCGCCCGGTCCGGGCGGCGCCGGGGGTCCGGGCGGGCCGGAGGACGACGGCGGGGAGATCACCCAGTCGTCGCCGCCGAAGGAGGGCCCGCCGGCCGGCGGGCGGCCGGTCTCCTGCGGGAAGGCGGGCGGCGCGGGCTGCTGGAACGCCTGCGGTGCGGCGGTGGCGCCGGGAGCTGCGGGCGGGGTCGGGCCGGGCGGCGGCGGCACCGGCCGCGCGGGGTCGGCGCCGAAACCCGGTGCGCCGGGCGGCGGGGGCGGGCCGCCGAAGCCCGCGGGGCCGCCGGCACCCTGGCCGGGGCCGAAGCCCCCCGGAGCGCCGGGACCGGGGCCGCCGGGACCCGGTCCGCCCCGCTCGCCGCCGAACGGCGTCGGCCCGCCCCGCTCGCCGCCGAACGGCGTCGGTCCGGACGGCTCGCCGCCGAACGGCGGGCCCGGCGGGATCGGTTCGGCCGGCCGGTTCATCTGGGACGGGCGCGAGCCCTGGTACTCGTACGAGTCGTCGGCGCCGTAGGACTGCCCGGGCGGCTGGAAGCGGGGGGCCGGCGCGGGCGGGCGCGGGGCGGCCGGGGTGTACGAGGTGGCCGTGTTGGTGAGGAAGTTCCACCGGCACTCCTCGCAGAACGGCGCACCGCCCTCGCGCGGTGTGCGGCACTGCGGGCACAGCTCCGGCTCCGGGTCCGGCACGGCGGCCAGATGCGGGCGTCCGGGAGCGCCCGGCGCGGGCGGCGGGAACCCGTAGCCGCCGGCCGGGGGCGGCGGGGGCGGCGGAGGCACGGCACCGGCCATGCGGTGACCGCAGACCTCGCACCAGTCGTCGGAACCCGACTGGTGTCCGTTCGGGCAGGTCGGCATGTCGGCACGTCCCCCTCTCTGTCAGGGTCTTGTCTTCAGGGTCTTCCTGAGGTCGTGTTACGTCACTTCTTTACACGAACAGTCTTTGTGGACCGTGTTTCGAGCGTCATCTCGTCGGCCTCCTCGACCCTCGCCTTCAGTCGCACAGTACCCGTCGCGGCATCGACCACGTCCACTACCTTCGCAAGCAGTTTCGCAGTATCCGCGTTCCCGGAGGCACTGGCCAGTTGAACCGCCCTGCCCAGTTTGGCCGTTGCGCCATCCATATCGCCCGCTTTGCGTAGATCGAGCCCCTGTTGGATGACTTGTGCCAGCTCCGCTTGACCGGTGTAGTGGGCGACCTGAGGGTTGATCGAGGTGGACGCGGCCATGTCGTCGGTCCATACCGCCCGTATCAGTCCCTGGCTGCCCAAGTTCTGTGCGGCGCCGCCGGGTTGGGGGAGGACCAGGGAGACCCGGGCGGCCAGCATCTCCTGGCCGACGGCGGCGGCCGGCACCTCGACGCAGAGGTGGTAGTCACGGGACTCGTCGCCCCAGGAACCGGTGGGGTAGTCCCCGGCGCGCGGGCCCGCCTCGGTACGGCGGTCGGTCAACTCCTCGACCGTCGGAGCGACTTGCTTGACGAACCGGATGGTCGTGCCGACCGGGGTCCACACTCTGAGGGCGACGTCCGCGACCTCCTTGCCCATCGCCGTCTCCATCATCCGCGTGAAGTCGGCGGCCAGGCCCGACGGATCGGCGACGATGTCGGCGCTGCCGAGCAGCGCCGAGGCGATCGATGTGACTTCTTTCACTTCCCAGTCGGTGCCCACGCCTCGCGCGTCACAGGTGAAGCGCCCGGCACACGCATCGAGCGCGGCCGTGAGGTCCTGCGGCGACTCGTGTTCGTTGCGGCCGTCGGTGAGCACGATGCCGTGCCGGATGGCGACGTCCACCGAGGACAGCAGGCGGTCGGCGAGCCGCAGCCAGGTGCCGATGGCCGTGCCGCCGCCCGCGCTCAGCCTGCGCAGCGCCTGCTTGGCCTGTTCGCGGGTGGTGGCGTCGGCGACGGCGAGCCGGCCGTCGCCCGGGTAGACCTCCTTCGCGACGTGCGTGCCGCCGATCACGGCGAAGTGCACGCCGTCGCGCAGGGTGTCGATCGCGGCGGCCGTGGCGTCGCGGGCGTTGCGCATCTTGGTCGGCGGGTAGTCCATCGAACCCGAGCAGTCGACCATCAGGGCCACCGCGGCGGACGGCCCCTGCCCGGGCGAGTACAGGTGGGGAGCCGTGACCGCGCTCCCGACGGTGCCTCCGCCGGTCGCGGTCACGGTCACGATCGCGTTGACCTCACGGCCGCCCTCGGGCAGGTACTCGTTCTGGTACACGTCCACCGAGAACTGCGGCACGTTCGACTTCGAGAAATTGGCCATGCCTACTCTGATCCCCCTCTGAACCCACGGTGCGCGTGGGCGGCGACTCGACTGCGGACCGTCCCCACGGTCCGCCGGGGCCTCCCCGTCCGCGGCCCCTCAGGCCGATCCTGCCCCCTGCGGCAGCGCGGGGAACGGCACGACGGCCACTGTTACGTTGTCGTGGCCCCCACCGTCCAGGGCGTGACCGACCAGCACCCGGGCGCTGTGCAGGGGACGCACGGCGGCGTCCAGGGGCACCGCCTCGGCCATCTCCTCGGCCGTCTCCGCGTAGTTCCACAGGCCGTCCGTGCACACCACCACGACGCCCGGCCGGTCCGGTTTGAAGGACGCGGTGTGCGGCTCCAGTTCGTAGGCGTCCGCGCCGAGCCAGCCGGTGATCGCGTGGGCGCGTTCGTCGGCGTACGCCTCGGCCTCGGTCATCAGGCCGGCCGCGACCATCTGCGCGGCCCACGAGTCGTCCTCGGTGAGCCGGGCCGAGGGCGCGCCGCGGTCCACGGGCACCCAGTAGGCGCGGCTGTCGCCGACCCAGCCGACCACCAGCAGCCCGGAGGTGACCACCGCGCCGACGATCGTGCAGGCCGGGGCGTTCTGGTGCGGGGCGTGCTCGCGGGCGCCGGCGGGCTCGTCCGCCAGCGCGTTGACGGCCTGTGCGGCCGCGACGATCGCCTCGTGCATCGCCTGCTGCGGATGTGTGCCCCGCGGCAGGGCGGCCAGCAGCGCCTCGCCGGCCGCCTGCGAGGCGGCGAGCGACGCCTCGTCGGGGCGGGTCGCCGAGGACACGCCGTCGCAGACGACGGCGAGCGCCGCGGGCGAGCCGTCGGGCAGCGCGGTGTGGCCGACGGTGAAGGCGTCCTCGTTGCGGTGGTGCCGCAGTCCGCGGTCGCTGACCGCGGCGATGGGGCCCGACTCCCGTTCCATGTGGTCGCGTTCGCGCGGCTGGGCATGCCCGCAGTTCTCGCAGTAGCCGTCGTCGTCGACCCGGCCCGCGCGGCAGGCCACACACACCTGCGCGGCCTCCGCGGGCGTGGCGGGCTCGGCGGCCACCCGCGGATCCGGCGCCTGCAGCCGGTACTCCTCGGGCTCCTGCGGCCGGTACTCCTCGGGGTCCGGCGGCCGGTACTCCTCCGGCTGCTGCGGCCGGTACTCCTCGGGCTGCTGCGGCCGGTCGAACCGCACCCCCGGCGCGGGGGGACCGGCGGCGGGCACGGGCGCGCGCAGCGGGGAGCCGCCCGAGTCGGTGCCCGGCAGATCGGTCGGCAGATGGACCGCCGCGGGCGTGCCGGAGCCGTCCGTGCCGGGGGCGACGGGCCAGGCAGCGGAGTCCGTGGCGGACCGGCCCGAGGCGTCCATGGTGAGCGTCGGGTGGTCCTGCGGCAGGGCGGGCACCACCGAGAGGTCGTACCCGCACGCACCGCAGAACCGGTCACCCGGCTCGACCGGCTCCGCGCAGTTCGGGCACTTCGGCAGCGCGGCCCGCTGGGGCATGTGCGACATCAACTACACCCACGTCCGAGGGCGGTAACGGTTGGCCCGTTCCACCAGGTCGATCCTCTCCTCGCCGCCGGGCGCGAGCCGGGCCAGCGTGCGGTACGAGCGCTCCAGGCCGAAGCGCAGGCCCCGTTCGTCCAGGTCGTTGCCGAGCAGCACCCGCCCGCCGGCGGCGGGCCCGGCGGAAGCCCGGCCCCCGGAGAGTATCCAGTCCAGCGCGCAGCCGAGTACTTCGGCCGACAACTGCTCGCGGCGCGCCGGGTCGAGACCGTACGCGTCCAGGGCCTCCACCTGGCCCGCGGCGGCGGTCAGGTCGTCCAGGAGGGGTACGTCACCGGCGCTCGCCGTGCGCTGCCGCAGCCGAGCGCGTACGGCGGCCACGCGCGCCGCCGTGTAGTGGATGGACGACTCCGGCACCGACTCCAGGGTACGGACCGCGCCGGCGCGGTCCACGGCCGCCAGCTGGACGCGGGCCAGGCCGAAAGCGGCGCTCACATAGCTCGGATCGGTCGACCACACCAGGCGGTAGTACTCGGCGGCGTTGTCCAGCTGGCCCAGCACCTCCGCGCACAGGCCGAGCGCGAGCTTCGGCGCGGCTTCGCCGGGGAAGGCGTCGTAGACCGCGTCGAAGGCCAGTGCGGCGCCCTCGTAGTCGCCGGTGACCAGCGCGGTCACCCCGTGGTACCAGACCACCCGCCAGTCGTCGGGCCGTTCGCCCGCCAGCTCACCCAGCGCGGTCAGCGCCGTCGCGAAGTCGCCGTTCTCCAGCCGGGCGCGTACCTGGCGCAGCCGGGTCTCCACGGTCTGCTGCGGCGCCGCGGCCAGCGCGGTGATCAGCTCGCCCGGCGCGGAGGCCAGCAGGCCCGCCAGGAAGCCGGCGTTGGGGTCGGCCGGGTCGACGTGCGGCACGGGCAGGGCGAGGGCGGCGGCTGGGGTGTTGACCGGGCGGACGATGCCGGACGCGGCGCCCGGGACACCGGCGGCGACCGAGACCACCCCGCCGGCCTCCGGGGCCGTACCGACGGCGCCCGGGGCCGCGCCAAGCGCGCCAGGGGCCGCCCCGATGGCGTCCGGGGCCGCCCCGAGGGCGGTCGAGGCGGTGCCGCGAGCTGCCGCTGTGGTGCCGAGGGCCGCCGGTGCGGTGCCGAGGGGCTGCGGGGTCCCCACGGGGGACGGGAGGGGCACCCCGTCGACACCCCCGCCGCCGGACAGGGCGCCCGCCGCGGACCTGCGGCCACGCCGCCCGGCCGGCACCGCCCGCGCCCCCAGCCGCGACACATCCCCGGTCAGCCGCGGGAACAACTCCGTGTCCGTGACCTTCAGTTCGGGCCCGAACAGCGTCGAAAGCGCGGGCCGCGCCCGGCCTGTCTGGAGGGACACCACCTCGCGCAGCACGCCCGTCAGCTGCTCGGCCATCTCCTGCGCGGAGGCGAACCGGCGGGCCGGGTCCGGGTCGGTGGCGCGCACCAGCAGCCGGTAGAAGGACTCGTAGCGCCGGAAGACGTCGATGGTGTCGGGGTCCGGCAAAGAGTCCCTGAAGACGTTCGTGTAGCCCTGGAAGTCGAAGGTCAGCACGGCCAGCGTACGGCCGACCGTGTACAGGTCGGAGGCGACCGAGGGGCCGACCTCCGCGACCTCCGGCGCCTGGTAGCCGACCGTGCCGTAGATGGCCGACTCGTCGTCGTCCATCCGGCGCACCGCGCCCATGTCTATCAGCTTGAGCTGGTCCTCCGTCTGGATCGCGTTGTCGACCTTGAAGTCGCAGTACAGCAGGTTGCGGCTGTGCAGGTGGCCGAGCGCCTCCAGGGCCTCGATGCCGTAGGCGCACGCCTGCTCCACCGGCAGCGGATCGCGTCTGCCCTCCGGGGTGCGGCGGGCGTTGGCGATCTCCTTGAGCGACTTGCCGCCGACGTACTCCATGACGATGTAGCCGTCGAGGGAGCCGGTGCGCTGGTCCAGATGCTCCACGAAGTTGTAGATCCGCACGATGTTGGCGTGCTCGATCTCCGCGAGGAAGCGCCGCTCGGAGATCGCCGCCTCCATCGCGTCCTGGTCGCCCGTGTCGAGCAGGCCCTTGAGGACCACCCAGCGGTCGGAGACCGCGCGGTCCACCGCCAGATAGATCCAGCCCAGACCACCGTGCGCCAGACATCCCACGACCTCGTACTGGCCGTGCACGACGTCGCCCGTGCGCAGCTTGGGCACGAACGAGTACGGGTGCCCGCACTTGGTGCAGAAGCCCTCCGTGCGGCCCGGCCGGTCGCCGCGGGCCCGCCCCACCGGCGCCCCGCAGTCCGAACGCGAGCAGAACCGCTTGGGCTCGGGCACCTGCGGGTCCTCCAGCACCATCGCCCGCGGATCGGGCCGCGGCACCTGCGGCACCGCCACCAGACCCGCGCCCAGCCGGCCGCGCCCGGACGACGCGGCGGAGGAGCCGGAGCTGCGCACCGACACCGAACGGCCGGTCGCCCGGCCCGACAGGGCGCGCGAGAGCCGTCCCGACACCGAGCGCCGCGACCTCGACGACTGCGACGACGTACGCGAACTGCCGCCGCCCGCATCGGAACGTGCGCTGCCCGCTGAGCCCGAGCCGCGGCCACCGGCGGTGATCCCGGTGGGCGGCGAGCCGACCGTCCCGGTCGCCGACACGACCGGCGCGAGCCCGCAGGTGTCGCAGTACAGCTCGCCGCCGCCCACGTCCTCGTAGCTGCCCTCGCAGGACGGCCGTTGGCACGTCTGTCCCGGCTGACTCATGGCTGGCCGTTCCCCCTCCGGTCCCGCGGACCGCCCTGCTCCGGCACCCGCGCCGCGGCGAGCTGTTCGGCGGCGGCCCGCTGGTAGCGCAGCACCGCCTCCTCGGCGACGCGCAGATCGCACGGCGCGCTCCACAGCATGCGCCGCGCCGCGTCGTACCGCTCGACCAGCAGCGGGTCCTCGGCCAGCCCGTGCCGGGCGACCTTCGCCTTGTACGCGTCGAGCCGGCCGCGCAGCTCCGCGCGGACCGCGAGCGGCGCGGTGACCGCGGTGAGCGAGTCGCGGGCGCGCAGCAGTTCGTCCTCCGCCTTCTGCTCCAGCGACTCAAGCAGCGGGGACAGCCGGTGCCACTGGGCCTGCCTGCGGTACTCGGCGGCCGTCGCCAGCTGCTCCTGGAGCACGGTCGGCGGCCCGCTGACCACCGGCACCTCCGTCGCCGCGATCTTCGCCAGGACCTCGCCGCGCGCGGTGCGCGCCTCGGCGAGCGTGCGGTCCGCGCGGGACAGCACGTCCCGCAGCTTGATCAGCCGGGCCTCCGCGTCCTGACGCACCGTCAGCACGGCGTCGATCTCGCGGCGCACGTCCTCCAGGGCGCGCGCCTCCCGGTCGTACACCGTGGTGTCCGGCCGGCCCCCGCCCGGCGCCGAACTGCCCTGCGTGGGAGCCCAGAAGGCCAGCGGGTCGGAGACGACCTCCTCGCGCAGCCGGGTCAGTGTGCGGGTGATCCGCTCCAGGTCGTCGCCCGCCGGGTGCTCGCCGGGGCGCACACCCACCGAGTGCGCCAGCTTGCGGGTGCGCTGCAGTTCCGCGGCCAGCAGGTCGATCCGGGCGGGCAGCGCCGACCAGACAGCGTCGGCGGCGACGACCATGTCCAGCGAGGACGCGTACAGCTCGTTCATCCGGTCCACCAGGCCGGCCAGGCTGAAGCTCTGGCTGAGCCGGCCGGGGCCGGTCAGGGCCGGCGCGTTCGCGCTCGCCGCGGCGCTGCCCGGGACCGTGACGGACTCGCCGCGCAGCAGCTCGGTCAGCTCCACCAGGTCCTCGCGGCTGGACCAGCGGCGCCGGGCGCGGATCTCCCGGGCGGTGCGCAACGCGGCCGTGTACGCGTCGAAATAGGCCCACAGCAGCGTGATCGACGCCTCCGCGGCCGACCAGCGTTCCCTGGTCGTGCCGGTCAGCTCGGCGCCTTCGAGGAGTCTGCGGCCCGCGTGGTCCTGGAGGGCGAGGAGCGAGGTCTCGATCGCCTCGTGCTCCGCGCCGAGCCGCGCCAGCGCACGGTCCACCTCGTCCCGGTCCATCACCGGCCCGGCGGGGTCCGTGACGCCCATCGATCACCTCTCGCTGCTGTGTGGTCCTGGTCTCTGCCGGAAGTGTTCGGTCGTTCGAAGTACTTCGAAGTACTCGGTCGTCAGCGGTTGTTCTGTCGTTCGGTCGTTCGGGGCCGTTCGGCGTTGTCCGGTCGAAGGTCTGCCCAAAGACCGGCCCGCCGATGCCCGGTCAGCTGTCCCGCAGATACTGCGGCGCGGGCGGCTTCGACGCTGCCGCGTCCTTCCCCAGTGTCGCCGACAGCCACTCGTCGTACGACCTCTGCCAGCCGTCCGCGCGGTAGTCCACCAGGATCCGGTTGACCCGGCGTACCAGATCGTCGGCGTCCTTCTTCATCGCCACGCCGTAGTACTCGGTGGTGAACGCGGCTCCCTTCAGTTCGACCGTGGGGTCCTGGGCGGCCTGGCTCGCGGCGAGCGCGCCGTCGGTGACCACGGCGTCCACTTGGCCGAGCTGGAGCCGCACCAGGCAGTCCAGCTGGTTGGGCACGGTGACGGAGATGTCGGCGGAGGCCGGCAGCCGACCGTTCTGCCGGTCCTGAGCCAGCTTGGCGTACGCCGTCGAACCGGTCGCCGTGCAGATCCGCCGGTGTGCCAGCGAGTCGTCGTACCCGGTGATCGACGACGACTTGGGCGCCAGCACCTGCTGACCGGTCTTGAAGTACGGCGCGGAGAAGGCCACTTCGGACAGCCGGTCGCAGGCGATGGTCATCGTGCGCACCACCATGTCGACCCGGCCGTCCTCGATGGCGGGGATGCGCTGGTTGGTCGGGATGGCCTTGAACTGGACGGCGTCCCGGTCGCCGAGTATGTCCTCGGCGATCCGGTGCGCCAGGTCGATGTCGAAGCCCTCCAGTTCCGCGCCCTCGGTGTTCGGGTTGCGGTAGCCCCAGCGGTAGCTGTTCTGGTCGACGCCGACGATCAGCTTCCGCTTGGCGCCCTCGCGGGCCTTGATGGCGTCGATGGTGGGACCGTCCGCGCCCGACGGGGACAGCGTCTGCTTCTCCGGGTCCTTGCAGTCCTCGGCCCGCGCCTGGCTGCCGGCGGCGACGTGCCCCGTGCCGGGGTGCCGCGCGTCGTTTGGGGCGTCGGTCGACTGGGTCAGCGGCAGCAGCAGGACGGACGCCAGCGCCAGGGCGCAGCCGGCCGCCATCGCGCCGACCCCGCCCCAGCCCCGCAGCGAGGCCCGGCGACCGCGCTCCACGCGTGCGTTCATCCTCACGCCCCTCTCACCGGTACTCCGAAAGCCGGCGCCCGATGCCGAGCACCGCGCCCGACGCGCCGAGGACGGCGAGGGCCGCGGCGCCGGCGGGCAGGAAGCCCATCGCGTGCAGGCCGTCGCGCGCCGACCGCCTGAACTCTCTCTCCTCGTGCTCAAGTGCCGTCCGCAGGTTGTCGTCCACGCTGTCGAAGCACTCGCCGGTCGCGTCCTTGTCGCCGATCACCTTGTCCAGGGCCTGCTGGTAGTTGCCGTTCTCGTCTTCGGCGCGGACCGAGTCGTGGCGCTGCCGCCACACCGCCATGTCCGCCTCGGCCGCGGCCACCGGCTTCCCGCCGGCGGTGTCGTCGGCGAGCCGCCGCGCCTCGGCCAGGCGCTTGCCGAGGTCGGCGATGTCCCGGTCGAAGTCGTAGTAGTACCTGTCGTACGTCTTCTCGCCGACCTTGACGGTGTCGGCGCCGCGGGCCACCAGGCTCAGGTTCTCGTTGCCGCGGGCCTTCAGGGAGGCGATGCGGGCGTCGTGCAGCGCGTTCAGCGAGCGGACGCCGTGGTCGTAGGAGCCGTTGAGGCCCGCCCTGGCGACGGAGTGCCCCACCAGCAGCCAGAGCAGGACGACCACGGCGGCGCCGGTCGCGGCCACCAGACCGTGGTTGAGGACGCGGTTCGTGCGCCGGTACGTGCGGTGCTGGGCCCAGGCCAGCGCGCCGAGCGCGACGACACCGAGGGCCATCGCCGCCCACGGGTAGGGCGTCGCGTCCCCGTAGTCGGCCTTCAGCCGCTCGTTCTCCGACGTGTACAGCTCCTCGGCCGCGGGCAGCATCTGGTCCTGCATCCTGCTGTTGGCGAGCCGCAGATAGGCGCCGCCCACCGGGTAGCCCTGCCGGTTGTAGACACGGGCCCGCTCGATCAGTCCCTTGTACTCCGGCAGCAGCCGGTTGAGCTTGGCTATGGCCAGCGCGGAGGGTGACTCGGGCTCCGAGTTGGCGGCGGCCCTGACCAGTTTCTCCGCCGCCGTTTGGATGTCCTTCTCGTACCGGCTGCCGGCGGCGGCGGTCTCCTGGCCGCCCGCCAGGAAGCCGCTGGAGGCCGCCGTGTTGGCGTCGGCGAGCGAGCGGTAGATGTCGGCCGCGTCCGAGCTGAGCGGCTGGCTGCGGTTCAGTACGTCGTCGGCGGCGGCCGCGCGGTCGTAGGTCTGCCAGGCGGTGACCGCGCCGAACGCGACGACCAGCAGGGCGATCACGGCACCGATGATGCGCAGCCGGCCCGGTTCGGTGGTCGCGGCGGCGCGCAGCCGGTCGACGCCCTCGGCGAAGGCGGTGCGGCGGGCCGGGGCGGAGGGGGTGCCGGGCGGTACGGGGGACGCCGGTCGCGGTGGCACGGCGGGCTGGGCGGGCAGGCCGGGGGCCGGGCCCGCTCCCGGTGGCGCCGCGCTGCTCTTTGGCGGGTGTGTCACCTCGACCTCCCCCATGGTCATCCGTCGCCGCCAAGTATCGCCGCAGGGACCGACATCCGCACCGGCCTTCACTGGATCTTGATCGGACCCCAGCGGTTGCCTCCGGCCATGGCGCCGAGTTCTTCACCACCCCTTGCCCATCAACACGCCCCGCGAACCAGCCCGGTTCCCCACCCCCGCCGGGTCCCTGACGGGGCCGCCAACGCCAGAGGAAGGCGTTCGGGGCTCTGAACTCCACCGGGGAAGCGCGGGTTTCTGGCCGGGGGTGGTGGTTCTGGCTGCCGGCCGGTGGCGCAGGAACAGAACGGACGCGCAGGGCGCCGGCCAGGGGCAACACTCCACGGTCGGCCGCACGCCTTGCGGCGGTCCCAGCGGGCTGACGGCACAGGTATGGATGGCGACTCCGGTCGGACCACGCGAGCACCGGCCGGAAGTCGTTGACGGGGCAGACGGCTTCTCGTCCAAGTGACATTCTTGGAGCTGCACGGCGGCGAAAGGGAGTTGGCTCATGCGGTGGACGGTGCATGGCGAGCGTCAGATCTACAGCAACCCGTGGGTCAATCTCTGGCTCGTGGACGTCCAGCAGCCGGACGGCCGACGCTGGGAGCACCATGTGGTCCGGATGCGGCATCTCGCCGTCGCCGCCGTGGTGGACGAGCAGAAGCGGGTGCTGATGATGTGGCGTCATCGGTTCATCACGGACACCTGGGGCTGGGAACTGCCTATGGGCCTGATCGAGGCCGACGAGACCCCGGAGCAGGCGGCGGCTCGTGAGGTGGAGGAGGAGACCGGCTGGCGGGTGGAGGGTCTGAAGCCTCTGGTGTACGCGCAGCCGGCGAACGGCATCACCGACTCGGAACATCACGTCTTCCGTGCCGAGGCTGCCGCCTATGCGGGCCCGCCGACCGAGTTGAACGAGTCGGACCGTATCGAGTGGATCCCGATGTCCGAGATCCGCGGCATGATCGACCGTCGCGAGGTGGTCAGCAGCGGAAGTCTGGTCGGGCTGCTGTACCTCCTGCTGGATGAAGCCACCAGCGCTACGAGTTAGCCGAGCACTTCGCGCATGCGCTGCTCGAATGCGATCACCGGTGTCTCGCTCGCGTAGGGGGCGAGACGCTGGTGGAACTCGTGGACATGGCCCGCGACCCGTGGTGAGTCGAGGGACGCGCTGAGCCGCAGTGCGAGTCCGGCACTGTGGCACGCGGCATCCAGCTTGCCCTGCTGGAGCTGGGCCGTGGCCAGCCAGAAGGCATGGAAGGCCCTGCCTCGCTGCTGTGCGCCCGTTTCCCGCCGGAGGCCCTCGGCGATCAGTGGCTCGGCGCGTTCTGACTCGCCCAGCTTGGCGAGCGCGATCCCGGTGTCGACGATCAGTTTTGTCTCATCGAAGTAGCGCACCCAGGAAGGTGCCTCGTCTTCGTGGCCGCGGGCTTGCTCGTATGCGTCCCGGGACCGTCCGATGGCCTGGTGGCAGAAGGCGGCGTCGCGGAGCGCGGCATGGGCGAAGGCTTCCCGCATGTGGAGCATCGACATCACCAGCGGCTGCCCGCCGGCGGATCGGGCGCTGTCCTGGGCCTTGCAGGCCAGGGCCACCGCGTCCATGAGCTGCCCGTCGTACGTTGCCTGCAGGCTCATGCAGGACAGGACGTTGGCCATGAAGAGGTAGTCGTCCTGACCGTGCGAGAGCCGCAGGGCCTGCGTGAAGTGGGCGCGCGCGGTGCTGTACTGGCGGGCATCGAAGTAGGCCCACCCAGCGAGGCGGGCGAGCTCGGCCGCGAGTGACTGAAGATCGTGGCGCAGAGGAGCGCGAACGCCGCGCATCATCTGCGTCACGTATCGAAGGTGCCCCACGACGGCCGGGCGCAGGGCAGCGCCGCCGTGCTCGTCGTCACGGCGCCAGTAGTCCTCGACCGATGACCGCAGGGCGAGGAGCGTCGACCGCGTCACTCTTCCGTCGGCGAGCGTCAGCAAGTCCTCAAGACCACCGTGGGATTCGGCGTCAGGTGCCTGCTCGGTGTCGGCAGAGGTCTCGGATGTCAGCGCCGAACGGCTCGGGAGGTGGTCGCGCGGCGACGTCGCGGGAGCCGGGACCTCCCAGGGCCTGTGAGCAAGTCCGAGCATGGCACCGGGGATACGCAATCCGTCGGCGACCCGTTCGATCACATCGATGTGGGCGATTCCGCGCCGCCCCGACATGATTTCCCCGACCCGGCTCGGCGTCATGCCGCACAAGGCGGCCACGCGGGACGGATAGATGCCCGCCTTCGTCTTCACGAGGTGAAAAACCTTCGCGAAGTCGCGCTGGCGACAAGCACGCCGCCATTCGGGGCTGGCGAGTAACTCTGGCGGGAGTCCTCGATGAGGCTGGGGTCCAGGCACATGCGCTCCTCTGCCGCTTCAGGCGGTCGCGTCTGGCGATTGGTCAGCCGCTCCGGATGTTACCCACGTTGGGTAACCACCGTGACCTGATGACGTGATGGCCTCTCGCGGTGAGCTGGTCCTCCAACCGCCCGCGATGAGAGGACGCGATGTACGCGATGGCCACGCACGACCAGCAGACCGCCCAGAGATGGCACATGCAGTTCAGTTCGACCGCCGTGTGCGTCTCCCTCGCCCGGCACCAGGTGGAGAAGACACTGCGTGACTGGGGATACGTACTCGACGACATCGACCGGGTCGTCCTGGTCTCCAGCGAACTCGCGACGAACGCCGTGCTACACGGACACTTCCCCGGGCATCCCTTCGAAGTCGCTCTGACCTCGACGGACCATAGCTGCCTGATCGAGGTGTCGGACGGAAGCCCCCGCACTCCGATGGCACTGCGTCCTGCGGCCGAGGAGGAACACGGTCGCGGGCTGCCGCTCGTCAGCGCCCTGGCCGTACGAGTCGGCCACCGTGCGCGCCAACCGACGGGCAAGACGGTGTGGGCCCAGATCCTGCGCACGTCCTGTGGACCACGATGAGACGGCCCCCCCCACACACGTCCCGCGGCACGCGCACGAGCTACCGCCCCGTCGAGATCAGCCCCGGACCCGCCGGCGGTGGGAGGCGACAGCCGTGATGCGCGTCGTCGGCCGCTACGCCGGAGTCCTCTTCAGCATCGGCATCAACGCATCAAGCGGCCTCGTCGTCGGGCTGGCACTTGCAACAGCACCGACTCCACAGACCGGTCCGCCCGAGGCGAATACCCGCACCGCGGGTCGGCTTCCCCCGGGCCCACCTGGGGCGGACCCTCCCCCCTCCGTCGGCTGCCTATGAGCGAGCTCGGCAGCCGGCGGAGGGCCACCCGCCCGCTTCCCACCCAAGGACCGCCAACCCGCCCACGGGGCCGCCCTGTTCTCAGCGTGGGACGCGCCCTGCGCGCCGCGGGCCCTCGTACCGCGATCCGCTTCGAACCGACAAGAGGTACGCCGAGTGATCCAGCACCCAGCTCTGGAGAACATCGACCGCGCAGTCCCGATCTCGGTCACCACTGACCGCACCCTCAGAGTCAAGGTCATCGACTCTTGCGGCATGACCTGCACTTTCTGCCACAACGAGGGCACCCCCGTCAGCATGGACAACCGCGATCACACCGCCGGAGCATTCACCGGCTCGGGCAGCTCCGGACGCGTATCGATCTACGTGGCCACCAACGGCGCCGGCTTCCTCAGCGCACCCGTCTTCCCGGACGAGTCCTTCCGCCGCGCACTGGACCAACTCCAAAACGCCCTCGGAATCAACGAAGTACACCTGACCGGAGGCGAGCCGACCCTGCACCCCCGGCTTCCCGAGATCGTGGCCACGGCCAGAGAAGCCGGCTACGCGGTGAGTATCACCTCGAACGGTGAGAACGGGGCCCGGATACTGCCCAGTTGCGCCCTGGCCGGACTCGGGCGCGTCAACTTCTCCGTCTTTGGAACGACTCCCGAAGAACTGGCCCAGGTGCAGCACGTCCGGTACCGGAACAGGACGCTGGCTCAACGGAAGATCGCAGCACTGGACGAGTCGATCAGGCTCGCCATGGAGCTTGGCGTGGAGGCACGCGCGAACGTCGTCCTGCCGCACCGAGACCATGTGCCGCGTATTCACAGCCTCCTCGCCACATACTCCTCCTCGCTTTCCGTCCGGATCCTCTCCTCCCTGTCGGAGGGCAACGAGTCCCTCAATGCCATCGATCTCCTCCTCGACGAGCTCGGCGCCGAACTCGAAGAGGTTCGCCTCATCGCGGGCACCTCGGGCTTCCGCATGTCCTACCGGCTGCCCGCCGGCCGTCCGCTCGTGGTCAAGCACATACGGACCGTAAGACTGCCGACAACCTGCGCCGACTGCCGGTTCAACAACAGCAACCGGCGACGCCTGCGACGAGATCGTCAGATTACGGGAGAGCGACCTCCGAGACATGACCGCCTAGAAACCGATCACCAGGAGTACAGACAGCGATGGCCCAGCACGAATACGAGGCGAAATTCCTCAGCATCGACGTCGAAGGGGTACGCGACCAACTCCGCGCCGCCGGCGCACAACTAGCCTTCGACAAGACCATGTTCACCCGGCTCATCTTCGAGAACGACGCGGTCCAAGGCGAACAGTGGCTGCGTCTGAGGGACGAAGGGGGCAAGACGACCCTCACCCTGAAGCAGGTCAGCGACGCCACCACCATCAACGGCACCACCGAGATCGAGATCGAAGTCAACGACCTCGACAAGACAGCCGAGCTCCTCGCCGCCCTCGGGCTGCGCCAGGTCCGATACCAGCAGAACTACCGCGAGGAATGGCAGCTCGGCGACATCACGTACGATCTCGACACCTGGCCCGACCTCCCCACCTTCATCGAGGTCGAAGGCCCCTCGGAAGAGGCGGTCCGCAAGGCCGTCGCGGCACTCGGCTTCGACTACGAGCAGGCCCGCTACGGCAGCATCGACCTCATCTACAAGAGCGAACTGAACCGGGACATCCTCGCCGAGCCAACGCTGCTCTTCGCGGAGTAACCGACGCGCAGCGCGAGGGCCGTCGTCCTCGGGGGTGGCGGCCCACCTGCATGTCCCAGTCCTCAGACCGAGGCTCAGCTCCAATCCATCGATAGATGTGGGTTACCTCCGCCAGTGGCAACTCATCCCCTGGCCCCCCCGACCCAGCCGGCCCCAGGACGTCCCCGCGACCGGGGCCGGGCAGCCGCCCCGAAGGGAACGGTGCGCTCGGCCCGGTGGCGTCGGGGTTGGCCATGGTGGGGTGGTGCCTCCGCTGTCCGTCTTGGGGTGCCGTATCAGGGGGTCGGGGGGCGTTGCCAGTGGGTTTTTGTGCGGGCCTGGGTTTCGTAGGGGGCGTTCAGGTGGTCCAGGCCCAGGAGGGCCGCGCCCAGGACCGGGCTCGCCGTCACCACCCGGGGCACCGCCTTCGGCGCGCGTGCCGCCAGCAGGTCCCGTACGCCGGTGTCCAGCCGGGCGTGCCCGGCGGTGAGGACTCCGCCGCCGAGCAGCACCGGGACCTCCTCGTCCAGCAGGTCGAGCCGGCGCAGCGCCACCGTCGCCATGGTCACCACCTCGTCGGCCAGCCGGTCCACGATCGACCGGGCGACGGCGTCTCCCCGCGCCGCCGTCGCGAACAGCACCGGGGTCAGCTCGTGCCGGCGGCCGTACTCGACGCGTTCCAGGTGCAGCGCCTCGATGAGCGCGTACATGGAGTCCAGGCCGAAGTGGGCGGGCAGGGTGCGGGCCAGCAGGGTCGGCGCGCCGCGCCCGTCCTCCGCGCGTGCCGCATGCCACAGTGCCTCCTCGGCGAGCGCCCAACCACCGCCCCAGTCACCGGAGATGCGGCCGATCGCCGGGAAACGGGCGGTGCGGCCGTCGGGCCGCATGCCGACGCAGTTGATGCCCGCGCCGCAGACCACCGCGACGCCGCGCGGCTCGGCCACGCCCGCCCGCAGGATCGCGAAGGTGTCGTTGCGCACCGCCACCGTGCCGCCCCACGCGCGCGCGTGCAGCGCGGCGGTCAACTGCTCCTCCTCCACGGGCAGATCGGCGTTCGCCAGACACGCCGAGACATGCGCGACGCGGGTGACGCCCGCGGCGGCGTAGGCCCGCGCGACCGCGTCGGCGATCGCGTCGACGGCCGTGCTCACGCCCACCGCGGGCGGCCGGAAGCCGCCGCCGCGGGCGGTGGCGAGGACGGTTCCGTCCGCCGCCACCACCGCCACGTCGGTCTTGCTGTTGCCCGCGTCGATGGCGAGGACGCTTGCGGTCAGGCCCACGCGAGATGCTCCCGGTTGTGCGCGATCAGGCGGTCGGTGAGGTCGTCGGCGTACGCGTACTGGCCGATCAGGGGGTGCGCCAGCAGCGCCGCGAACACCCGCTCGCGGCCGCCGTGCAGCGCCGCCCGCAGGGCCAGCTCCTCGTACGCCGTCACGTTCGCCACCAGCCCCGCGTACAGCGGGTCGAGCGGCGGCACCGGCAGCGGCACGGGCCCCTTCGGTCCGACCGCCGCCTGCACCTCGATCACCGCGTCGTCGGGCAGGAAGGGCAGCGTGCCCCGGTTGTGGGTGTTCACCACCTGGTACGGGCTGCCCGCGCCGCCCAGCAGCGCCGCCGCCAGGTCCACCGCGGCCTCCGAGTAGTAGGCGCCGCCGCGCTTGGCGAGCAGCGCCGGCTTCTCGTCCAGGGCGGGGTCGCCGTACATCTCCAGCAACTGCCGTTCCATCTCGGCGACTTCGGCGGCCCGGGAGGGCTTGGTGCGCAGCTCGTCCACCACCGCGTCGTGCGCGTAGTAGTAGCGCAGGTAGTACGAGGGGACCACGCCGAGGCGGTCCAGCAGGGGCCTGGGCAGCCGCAGATCGCCGGCGATGGTGTCGCCGTGCCGCGCGAGCAGCCGCGGCAGCACATCCTCGCCCTCGGGGCCGCCGAGCCGCACTCCGGTCTCCCAGGTGAGGTGGTTGAGGCCGACGTGGTCGAGGTGGACGTCCTGCGGGGCGGTGCCGAGCAGGGCCGCGAACTTCCGCTGGAGGCCGATCGCCACGTTGCACAGCCCGACCGCCCGGTGCCCGGCCTGGAGCAGGGCGCGGGTGACGATGCCGACCGGGTTGGTGAAGTCGATGATCCAGGCGCCCGGGTTGGCGCGGCGGACGCGTTCGGCGATGTCGAGGACGACCGGCACCGTGCGCAGCGCCTTGGCGAGACCGCCGGCGCCGGTCGTCTCCTGGCCGACGCAGCCGCACTCAAGGGGCCAGGTCTCGTCCTGCTGCCGGGCTGCCTGGCCGCCGACGCGCAGCTGGAGCAGCACGGCGTCGGCGCCGTCGACGCCCGCGTCCAGGTCGGCGGTGGTGACGATACGGCCGGGGTGCCGCTGCCTGGCGAAGATGCGCCGGGCAAGACCTCCGACCAGCTCCAGGCGCTCGGCGGCCGGGTCGACCAGAACCAGCTCGGCGACGGGCAGCGTGTCCCTCAACCGGGCGAATCCGTCGATCAGTTCGGGCGTATAGGTCGACCCTCCGCCGACCACGGTGAGTTTCATGTCATCAACCCTTTACTCCGGTGAGCGTGACGCCCTCGACGAACGCTCTCTGGGCGAAGAAGAACACGAGGATCACAGGGGCCATGACCAGGACGGTCGCGGCCATGGTGAGGTTCCAGTCGGTGTGGTGGGCGCCCTTGAAGGACTCAAGGCCGTAGCTCAGGGTCCAGGCGCCGGGGTTCTCGGAGGCGTAGATCTGCGGGCCGAAGTAGTCGTTCCAGGCGTAGAAGAACTGGAACAGGGCGACGGCCGCGATGCCCGGCTTCGCCATCGGCAGCACGATGCGCAGCAGCGTGCGCAGTTCGCCGCAGCCGTCCACCTTCGCCGCGTCCAGGTACTCGTCGGGAATGGTCGTCAGGAACTGGCGCAGCAGGAAGACGGAGAACGCGTCGCCGAACGCCATCGGGACGATCAGCGGCCACAGGGTGCCGGACAGATCGAGCTGCTTCGCCCAGAACAGATACATCGGGATGATGATGACCTGCGGCGGCAGCATCATCATGGAGATCACCAGCATCAGCGACAGATTGCGGCCACGGAAGCGGAACTTGGCGAGCGCGTACGCCACCGGGAGCGAGGAGGCGACCGTCAGCACCGTGCCGAGCCCGGCGTAGATCAGCGTGTTCTTCCACCAGGTCAGGAAGCCGGGCGTGGCGAACACCGTGCGGTAGTTGCCCCATTCCCAGGTGTGCGGGATCAGGTCCCGGCTCAGCGCCTGGCTGTCGCTCATCAGGGACGTCAGCAGGACGAACACGAACGGCAAGGTGAAGAACAGCGCGGCGGCCACGCCGAGGCAGTGGACGCCGATCCACTCCAGCAGCGCCTGGCGCCGCGCGGCGCGCCGGGCGGGGGACTGGGGCGCGGGCGTCTTCAGGGGTGGGGCCGGTACCTGGGTCATGGTCAGTCACCTGCCTGGACGAGGCCGCCCCGGCGCCGCATCAGGAACGCGGTGAACGCCATCGACAGGGCGAAGAGGACGAGGGCGATCACACACGCGGAGCCGTAGTCGAAGCGCTGGAAGCCGAGGTTGTAGACGAGTTGGGGGAGGGTGAGCGTGGACTTGTCCGGATAGCCCGGTTCGAACTGGGTGCCCGCGCCCTGGATCACACCCGAGGCGACCTTCCCGGCGATCAGCGGCTGCGTGTAGTACTGCATCGTCTGGATCACGCCCGTGACCACGGCGAACATCACGATCGGGGCGATGTTCGGCAGGGTGACGTACCGGAAGCGCTGCCACGCCGACGCCCCGTCCAGCTCGGCCGCCTCGTACTGCTCTCTCGGCACGTCGAGCAGGGCGGCCATGAAGATGACCATCAGGTCGCCGACCCCCCACAGGGCCAGCAGGGTCAGCGCCGGCTTGGACCAGGCGGGGTCGTTGAACCAGCCCGGGGCCGGGAGGCCGGCCTGCTCCAGCAGCGTGCCGACCGGGCCGGTGCCGGGGTTGAGCAGGAAGGCGAAGGCCATCGTGGCGGCCACCGGCGGGGCGAGGTAGGGCAGATAGAACAGGGTGCGGAAGACGCCCGTGCCCGTCCTGATCCGGGTGATGAGCATGCCGACACCGAGGCCGAACACCACCCGGAGGGTGACCATCACGACCACCAGCCACAGGGTGTTGCGCAGGGCGGGCCAGAAGAGCGGGTAGTGCTCGAAGACATAGGTCCAGTTCTTCGTGCCGCTCCACGTCGGCGGCCGGAAGCCGTCGTAGTGCATGAACGAGAAGTAGACCGTCGAGATCAGCGGGTACGCGAAGAAGACCGCGAAGCCGATCAGCCACGGCGACATGAAGGCGAGCGTGCGCAGCGTCGCACGGCGGCGCTTCGAGGCGAGGGTCATGGTGCTCATGTCCGGCGAACCCCGTGCTACTTCGCCTGCTCGATGTCCGTGTCGATCTGAGCGGCCGTCTTCCTCAGGCCCGCCTTCAGATCGGTGGCCCTGCCGCTCTCGTACGCGTAGCCGAACTGCTGGATCGTCACGAGGTACACGCCGCCGTTGACGGAGGGGGGCGTCGTGGTCGAGTGCGGGTTCGCCGCGATGTCCAGGAACGTCTTGAACCGCGGGTCGTACGTCAGCTTCGGTGACTTGAGGGCGGCCAGCGTGGAGGGCACGTTGTGGATGGCGTTGGCGAAGCCCACCACCGCGTCCGTGTCGGTGGTCATGTACTTCACCAGCTCCCAGGCCGCGTTCTGCTTCTCGCTGGTGGCGGCGATGCCCGCGATGGTGCCGGTGATGTAGCCCTTGCCGTACTGGTCCGCCTGGTCGTCGGGTACGGGCAGCGGCGCGACGCCGATCTCGAAGTCCGGATCCGCGTCCTCGGCCATGCCGAGCCGCCACTCGCCGTCGAGCTGCATGGCCACCTGGCCGGTGTGGAAGGGGTGCTTGGGGCCCCATTCGTCGCCGAGCGTGGCGCGGAACCTCTCCAGCTTCTGGAATCCGCCGAGCGCGTCGACGAGCCGCTTCTGCAGCTCGAACCCGGCCTGGAAGGCGGGGTCCTCGGCGAGGTTCGACGTGCCGTCGGAGGCGAAGTACGTCGGTGAGAACTGCGCGAGGTAGTGCTCGGTGGTGGATTCCCAGCCGTGGTAGTTCGGCATGAAACCGAGCTGCCGGTAGCCGTCGCCCCGGGGGATCGTCAGCTTCTTCGCGTCCGCCTCGAACTCGCTCCAGGTCTTCGGCGGACTGGTGATGCCGGCCTTCTCGAACGCGGTCTTGTTGTAGTAGAGGCCGTACGCGTCGCCCAGCAGCGGCACCGTGCAGCGGTTGCCGTCGTACTGGGTGTACTCGTTCATGGCTTTCGGGAACGTCTTCTCCGGGTCGATGCCCGACGTCCGGAAGAACGGGTTCAGATCGATCAGCGCGCCGGACGAGCAGAACTTGCCCACGTTGTTGGTGGTGAAGGAGGAGATCACATCGGGTGCCTTGGAGCCGCCGGTGCGCAGCGCCTGGTTGATCTTGTCGTCGGTCATGTTGCCGACGACCTTGACGTGGATGGTGGGGTGGGCCTTCTCGAAGCCCGCGATCAGGGAGGTGACCGCGCGCACCTCGCTCGGCGCGCTCCAGGCGTGCCAGAAGGTGATGGTGGTCTCCTTCGAGGGGTCGTCGTCGGCGCCCGAACCGGTCTGGCCGGTACAGGCCGTGGTGAGCAGCGCCAGCGAGGCGGTGAGGGCGAAAGCCGTGTTTCGGACCACTCCGGGTATGGCTCGGGGCATGACGGGGTCTCCCTGGGGCGGGCGGTACGGGAAGGGGCGGTGCCGGACGGTGCGGTGCCGGATCGTGCGGTGACGCGGGCGCGGTGCTGAGGGCGTGGTGCTGAGGGCGTGGTGCCGCAAGGGCGGTGCGGAGCTCAGCGCGAGGTGTCGAAGACCTCGTCGCGGGTGGTGGCGAGGGCGCTCTCCAACGCGCCGCGCAGCACGGGGTGTTCCTGGACGTCGCCGACGACCAGACGCGGACGGGGCGCGGCCAGCTCCGCCAACTCGGCCTGGACGAGGGCGCGCAGCACCTCGCCCCCGGAGGTGAGGGAGGTGCCGCTGAGGACGACGAGTTCGGGGTCGAGGACGGCGACGAGCGAGGCGAGACCGGTGGCGAGCCGGGTGGCGTACGTCCGTAGCAGTTCCCGGTAGGGGCCGCCGGCGTGGTCGGCGGCACGGGCCACGAGCTGGGCGGCGACCTCCGCGTACGGCCCGCTCGGCACGTCCGTGATGCCCAGCTCCCGGGCCAGCCGGGGCAGGGCCTGGGAACCGGCGAGTTCCTGGTAGCCGCCGCTGTTGGCCTTGGTGACCTGACGCACCAGGGGCGTGCCCGGCACCGGCAGGAAGCCGACCTCGCCGGCGCCGCCGGTCCAGCCGCGGTGCAGCCGGCCGCCGAGGACCAGGGCGGCGCCCAGGCCCTCCTGGTTCCACAGGAGCACGAAGTCGCCGTGTCCGCGGGCCGCGCCGAGCCGCTGCTCGGCGATGGCGACGAGGTTGACGTCGTTCTCGTACTCGACCGGCATCGGGAGCGCCGCGGCCAGCTCCTCCAGCAGTGCCGGGGCGTGCCAGCCGGGCAGGTGGGAGGCGTAGCGCAGCCGGCCGGTGCCCGGATCGAAGGCGCCCGGCGTGCCGATGACCAGGCGGTGCAGGTCGTCGCGGGCCAGCCCGGCGGCCTTCACCGCGCCGTCCAGCGCGTCGGTCACCTGGCGTACGACGGGCTGTGCCGGGCGTCTGCCGGGGGTGGGCAGTTCGTACGCGCCGACGGTGCGTCCGGTGATGTCGGCGACCGCGGCGCGGATGCGGCCGGGGGTGACATCGAGTCCGGCGGCGTGCGCGGCGGTCGGGTTGACCGCGTAGAGCTGGGCGTTGGGGCCGGGGCGGCCCTCGCTGGTGCCGGTGGCCCGGACCAGTCCGGCCGCCTCCAGACGGGCCAGCAGTTGCGAGGCGGTCGGCTTGGACAGGCCGGTGAGCTTGCCGATCCGGGTGCGGGACAGCGGGCCGTGCTCCAGCATCAGGTCCAGCGCGGTGCGATCGTTCATGGCGCGCAGGACGCGCGGAGTGCCCGGCGTGCCGGCGGATCCTGCCATCTGTCTCGACACCTGCCCTTCCCACGGACCAGCCTTCCAGCGGCTCAGGTGTCATGTCCACCCGGCTACTGTTAGGAAAGTTTCCTGTTGGCTGGAAAGCTAAGCGTCCCGGGAAGGAGGCGTCAAGAGAGGGTCAGTCCGCGAGGAACGGGGTGGTGTCCAGAGCGGGGTAGGGGGCCGGGAGGGGAAGGGGCGAGCCCAGGTCGACCTTGTCCTCCTCGCTGTAGTACGCCTTGGCCGGGTCCTCGCCCGGAAGGACCGGGCCGCTGAGGCAGTGCGCCATGGCGGTGTCCCGGTTGATCAGGACGTACACCGGAACACCCGCGGCGGCGTAGGTGCGGAGCTTCGGGCTGGTGTCTGCCCAGTGGCTGCTCGACGTCACCTCGCCGGTTCTCCTTGTCGCGCTGGTGCCGGGCTGAGCCTCTGCGGGGTCCCCCGGCAGCACACTGCACGGCCCGCACGACGTGTGGTGCGGGAACGGCGGGCGCGTCACTCGAACGAGTGTGCTGAACCGATCCGCCTCCGGGCGCGCTACTTCGTCGGGGCGCGCGGGGGCGCGATCGGGGTCGCCGCCTCGGACTGGGGCGACCCGGCGTTGCCGAACGCCGACGGGGCCGCGACGGACGCCGTCGGGTCGGGTGCCGCGGGCTCCGCCGCCGCGGGCTCGCCGCCCACGATCCGGATGTCCGCCGCGTCGAACGCCAGCTTGACGCGCCAGCGCAGCTCACGCTCGACGGCAAGCGACTTGCCCGGCATCGTCTTGGCGGAGAGCCGGATCGTCATCGAGTCGACCAGGACGCTGTCCAGGCCGAGCACCTCGATCGGGCTCCAGAGCAGTTCGTTCCAGGGCTCCTCCTTGCCCATCCGCTCGGCGACCTCGGCGAGCGTGGCCCTCAGCCGCTCCAGGTCCTCGGTGGGCCGCACCGTCACGTCCACCCCGGCCGTCGCCCAGCCCTGCGACAGGTTGCCGATGCGCTTGACCTCGCCGTTGCGGACGTACCAGATCTCGCCGTCGGCGCCGCGCAGCTTGGTCACCCGCAGGCCGACCTCGATGACCTCGCCGGTGGCGACGCCCGCGTCGATCTGGTCGCCGACCCCGTACTGGTCCTCCAGGATCATGAAGACACCGGAGAGGAAGTCCGTCACCAGGTTGCGGGCGCCGAAACCGATCGCCACACCCGCGACACCGGCCGAGGCGAGCAGCGGGGCCAGATTGATCTGGAACGTGGACAGCACCATCAGGGCCGCCGTGCCGAGGATCAGGAACGACGCCACCGACCTGAGCACCGAACCGATCGCCTGCGAGCGCTGGCGGCGGCGCTCGGCGTTGACCAGCAGCCCGCTCAGCGCCGTCCCGTCGACCGCCTGGACCGTCCGGTTCATGCGGTCGATCAGCTTGGTGATCGCGCGCCGCACCACCACCCGCAGCACCGCCGCCACCACCAGGATGAGCAGCACCCTGAGCCCGATGGCGAGCCATGTCGACCAGTTCTGCTCGACCCAGCTGGCGGCGTTGGTCGCGCTCTCCTGGGCGTCCTGGAGCGTGGGCACCGTCGGGGCCGTCGACTCCGAGGGAGACGGCGACGGCGACGGGACGGCGGCCGTCAGGGCGGCGGACAAGGACACGGCGGGTACCTCCAGGTGCAGCGGTCTGCCTCCGGCCCGGCGGTCCGGGGTGGTCCGGGCGGTGCGGGACGCCGAATCCGCCGGGACCGCCGGGATCACGGGATGCTCACCGGACGGGCAGAACCAACACACTAACGGGGCATCGTGTGTGCGCCGTGCGTCCTGCGCGGGAGAGACCGGGCTCACGCGGGCTTGAACAGGCCGTGATCCGGGGGATGAATCCAGGTGTGGTCGAAAACACTCCCAGCCCGTTACCGGCACATGGTGGCGCTTTCACCAGGCATGAGGGGAGACTGGCTGCAGATCGTCCCGGCGCGAGCCACGCGCCGCCGGCGTACAAGGAGGCATCCGTGCCGCATGTCCTGGTCCTCAACGCGTCGTACGAGCCGCTCGGCGTCGTACCGCTCCGCCGCGCGCTCGTGCTCGTCCTCGAAAACAAGGCAGTCTGCCTTGAGGAGTCCGGCGCCTTCATGCACAGCGCAACCGTCACAGTCCCCGCACCCAGCGTGGTCCGGCTCAAGCGATTCGTGCGGGTTCCCTACCGGGGGCCCGTTCCTCTGACCCGTCGGGCGCTGTTCGCCCGCGACGGGGGCCGGTGCATGTACTGCGGTGGCGTCGCAACCAGCGTCGACCACGTCATCCCGCGCAGTCGCGGGGGCAAGCACGTCTGGGACAACGTGGTGGCCTCCTGCCGCCGCTGCAACCACGTGAAGGCCGACCGTCACCTGGTCGAGATCGGCTGGCGGCTGCGCCACAAACCCGCTCCGCCCACCGGCCTCGCCTGGCGCATCATCGGCACCGGCCATAGGGACCCGCGCTGGCTGCCCTACTTGCAGCCGTACGGCGCGGACGACGCCTTGGCCCGGATCGACGGCATTTCCGCCTGAGAATCCGGGCCTTCGCATACCCCCGTGGCCACCCCGGCCACGGGGCCCCAGCCACGCCCCCAGCCCCACCGGCCGCGCGCCCCGACCCTTCACAAGGCCCCACCTGCCCGACATCTCCTGCCCCGCCCCACGCGGTCGCCCGCCCCACGCGGTCGCCCGCCCCACGCGGTCGCCCGCCCCACGCGGTCGCCCGCCCCACGCGGTCGCCCGCCCCGCTCGGTATTCGTCCCGCTCGGTCCCGGCCGCGCCTGCCTCCCGCCGCCCGGACCCCGCCGCACTGCTCCCACCGGCCGGGAGCCCCACCAGAACCACCCCAGCTGCCCGCCCCCTGCTGCGCCGCCCCGTCTGCTTCGTTCGGCGTGGTGAGTGGCGGCGCGTGGGGTGGGTAGGGCTCGCGTTGTCCGTCGAAACCGTTGCCGCCGACAAGGAGAACGCCGTGCCCGCACCGGCTCACCTCTCGCTCCCGGCCCCCCGCAAACCCGTGCCCGGGCCGTCCGCCGAGCCCGACGACGTCCAGTTCTGCGTGTTCAGCGCGGAGGGCGCGCACGCCGAGACCCCGCTGACCAGCGAGCCACCGCTGCCCGACGCCGAGCCCCTGACCAGCGAGCCGCCACTGACCGACGGGGCCGCGCTGACCAGCGAGTCCGACGCGGTCGCCGACCCCTTCGGCCCGGTGCGGTAGATGGCCGAGCCCGGTCCGGCCGCCGCCCTCGACGAGGAGCTGTGCCGGCTCGCCGAGCTGCACGGAGTCGCCACCTCCTACCGCCCTGCCCCTGACCGCACGGTAGCCGCCTCCGCCTCCGCCGTCGTCGCCGCCTTGGCGGCGCTCGACGTCGACGCCGGCACCGGGCGGGCGGTCCGGGCCGCCCTCGCCGACCGCGAGCGCGAGCTGCGCACCCGGCTGCTGCCGCCGACGGTCGTGCACCGTACCGGCGCTCCGGGCCCCCTGGACGCCCTGCCGCCCGGCACCCGGCTGCGCGTCGACACCGAGCAGGGCGACACCGCCGGCACCGCCGACGGGCTGCCGGCCGGCGTCCACCGGGTGTCCGCCGCCGCCCCCGACGGCCGTACCACCGAGGCCCATCTGATCGTCGCCCCCGACCGGCTGCCCACCCCCGCCGGACGGTCCTACGGACTCCTCGTCCAGCTGTACTCGCTGCTGTCCCGGCGGTCCTGGGGCATGGGCGACCTGGGGGACCTGAGCGAGCTGGCCGGCTGGGCAGGACGCACGGCCGGCGTCGGATTCGTGCAGGTCAACCCGTTGCACGCGGCCGTACCCGGCAGCCCGACCGACCCCTCCCCGTACCGGCCGTCCTCCCGTCGCTTCCCGGACCCGGCACACCTGCGGGTGGAGGACGTACCCGAGTTCGCGTACGTCGAGGACCGCGACCGGGTCCGCGGACTCCTCGACCGGGCCGCCCGGCTGCGCGCCGCCGTGCTGGACCGGGGCGCGCTCATCGACCGGGACGCGGTCTGGCAGCTCAAGCGCGAGGCACTGGAACTGGTCCGGGAGGTGCCCCTGGCGCCGGGCCGGCGGGCCGCCTACGCCGACTTCCTCGCCCGGGAGGGCCGGGCCCTGGAGGACCACGCCACCTGGTGCGCGCTCGCCGAGGTGCACGGCTCCGACTGGCACACCTGGCCGCCCGAACTGCGCGACCCCCGCTCGTCCGGCACCGCCCGCGCCCGCACCGACCTGATGGACGGCGTCGACCTGCACTGCTGGCTGGCCTGGCTCACCGACACCCAGCTCGGCGCCGCCCAGCGCGCCGCCCGCGAGGCGGGCATGCCGGTCGGGATCGTGCACGACCTCGCGGTCGGCGTGCACCCACGGGGCGCCGACGCCTGGGCCCAGCAGGAGTACTTCGCCGCCGGAATGTCGGTGGGCGCACCGCCGGACGCCTTCAACGCACTCGGCCAGGACTGGGGCCTGCCGCCCTGGCGCCCGGACCGCCTCGCCCGCTCCGGGCACGCCCCCTACCGGCACCTGCTGCGTGCCCTGTTCCGCTACGCGGGCGCGGTCCGCATCGACCATGTGATGGGCCTGTTCCGCCTGTGGTGGGTGCCGCGGGGCGAGCCGCCGACGCGGGGTACGTACGTACGTCACGACGCCGAGGCGATGCTCGCGCTGCTCACCCTGGAGGCGTCCCGGGCCGGGGCCGTGGTGATCGGCGAGGACCTGGGCACCGTGGAGCCCGGCGTACGCGAGACGCTTCAGCGGCGCGGCCTGCTCGGCACGTCGGTGCTGTGGTTCGAACGGGACTGGGCGGGCGACGGACGTCCCCTCCCGCCCGACCGCTGGCGCGCCGACTGCCTCGCCACCGCCACCACCCACGATCTGCCGCCCACGGCCGCCCGGCTCACCGGCGAGCACGTCGAACTCCGCGACCGCCTCGGCCTGCTGACCCGCCCGGCCGCGCAGGAGCGGGCGGACGCCGCCGCGGACACGGGGGAGTGGCTGGACCTGCTCGCCCGCCTCGGGCTGCTCCAGGGGGCGCCGGGCGACCGCTCCCCGGCCGCCGAGGAGGCGCGGGTCCGGGCGGTCCACCGCTTCCTGCTGCGCACCCCGGCCCGTCTGGTCGGCGTCTGGCTCCCGGACGGCGTCGGCGACCGCCGCCCGCAGAACGTCCCGGGCACCTGGGACCAGTACCCGAACTGGCGGTTGCCCATCGCGGACGCGGACGGCCGCCCGGTGACCCTGGAGGAACTGACCGCCGCACCCCGGCTGCACGCCCTGCTGGAGACCCTGCGCAGCGGCGCGTGAACGGCTACGGCACCCCGGGCGCGGGTCACCTCCGGGCGTTCGCTACTTTTGCACCGTGGACAAGAAGAACGCCCTGCGCGCCGGCGCCCTGGCCGCCGGTACGACGCTGATGATGCTGCTCATGTCGTCCCCCGCGCTCGCGCTCACCCGCGACGACGGCGATGACCCCGGCACGGGCCTGAGCGTCATCGAGACGCTGGGCCTCTACGTGCTGGCCCCGCTGGCACTGTTCGCGGTCATCGCGGGCCTGGTCATGGTCCTCGACAAGTCGAAGCACCGAGTGACAAAGCCCAACGCCAAGGCCTGACCCCAGCACCAGACGCGCCCCGAAAGGGGCGCCGGAGCCGACCGACTGCTGTCACCCCCTTTACACCGGGGCGCACAGGCGCGCCCCGAAGGGGCGCGGGGAACTGCGCGACCAGCCACGATGGCGCCGCAGCTGATCGACGGCATGTCACCGAGCGGCCCCCGCCCACCGCAAGGTGGCTTGTAAGCGGCTTGGGCCCGGGCCACTTACAAGCCACCGGAGACCGCCGGAGGCCTACGCGTCCGCCGCCTGCGCGTCCAGCGCCCGCCGCACGCCCGCGCGGGACTCCGAGACGAGGCGCCGCAGGGCCGCGTTGGGCTCGGCGGAGGCGAGCCAGGCGTCCGTCCTGCGCAGGGTCTCCTCGGACACCTGGATCGACGGGTAGAAGCCGACCGCGATCTGCTGGGCGATCTCGTGCGAGCGGGCCGCCCAGATGTCCTTGACGACCTCGAAGTACCGCTCCGTGTAGGGCGCCAGCAGCTCGCGCTGGTCGCTCTGCACGAAGCCGCCGATCACCGCCTCCTGGACGGCGTTCGGGAGCTTGTCGGACTCGATGACCGACGCCCACGCCTCCGCCTTGGCCTCCGGCGTCGGACGGGCCGCCCGCGCGGTGGCCGCGTGCCGCTCACCGGCCGCGGTCTTGTCCCGCTCGTACTCGGCGGCGATCTCCGCCTCGTCGAACCGGCCGACCGCCGCGAGCCGTTCCACGAACGCCCAGCGCAGGTCCGTGTCCACGGCCAGGCCCGCCACGGTCTGCGTGCCGTCCAGCAGGCTCTCCAGCAGGTCCAGCTGCTCCGGTGTGCGCGCGGTCGCCGCGAACGCCCGGGCCCAGGCCAGCTGGTGGTCGCTGCCCGGCGCGGCGGAGCGCAGATGCGCCAGCGTGGCGTCCGTCCAGCGGGTGAGCAGCGCTTCGCGGGCGGCGGGGTCGGCGTACAGGTCGATCGCCAGCTTCACCTGCCGCTGGAGCGACTGCACCACGCCGATGTCGGACTCCTTGCCGATGCCGGACAGCACCAGGGACAGGTAGTCGCGGGTGGCCAGCTCCGCGTCCCGGGTCATGTCCCAGGCCGATGCCCAGCACAGGGCGCGGGGCAGCGAGGAGGCGAAGTCGCCGAGGTGGTCGGTGACGAAGGCGAGGGACGCCTCGTCCAGCCGTACCTTCGCGTACGAGAGGTCGTCGTCGTTGAGCAGGATCACGGCCGGGCGGCGCCGTCCGGTCAGCTGCGGCACGGCCGTCAGCTCGCCGTCCACGTCCAGCTCGATCCGGTCGGTCCGCACCAGCTTGCCGCCGGCCTCGTCGAGGTCGTACAGGCCGACCGCGATGCGGTGCGGGCGCAGCGTCGGCTCGCCCTTGGCGCCGGCGGGCAGCGCGGGGGCCTCCTGGCGGATCGCGAACGACGTGATGACGCCGTCGGCGTCCGTCTCGATCCGCGGCCGCAGGATGTTGATGCCGGCCGTCTCCAGCCACTTCTTCGACCAGGTCTTCAGATCGCGGCCGGAGGTCTCCTCCAGGGCGCCCAGCAGGTCGGACAGGCGGGTGTTGCCGTACGCGTGCCGCTTGAAATAGGTCTGCACGCCCGTGAAGAACTCGTCCATGCCGACGTAGGCGACGAGCTGCTTGAGCACGCTGGCGCCCTTGGCGTACGTGATGCCGTCGAAGTTGACGAGCACGTCGTCCAGGTCGCGGATCTCGGCCATGATCGGATGCGTGGAGGGCAGCTGGTCCTGCCGGTAGGCCCAGGTCTTCATGGAGTTGGCGAAGGTGGTCCACGCGTGCGGCCACCGGGAGTCCGGTGCGTGGGCCTGGCAGGCGATGGAGGTGTAGGTGGCGAACGACTCGTTCAGCCACAGGTCGTTCCACCACTCCATGGTGACCAGGTCGCCGAACCACATGTGGGCCAGCTCGTGCAGGATGGTCTCGGCCCGCATCTCGTAGGCCGCGTCGGTCACCTTGGACCGGAAGACGTACTGGTCCCGGATGGTGACCGCGCCCGCGTTCTCCATCGCGCCGGCGTTGAACTCCGGCACGAAGAGCTGGTCGTACTTCTCGAACGGGTACGCGTAGTCGAACTTCTCCTGGAACCACTCGAAGCCCTGCCGGGTCACCTCGAAGATCGCGTCCGAGTCCAGGAACTCGGCGAGCGAGGGACGGCAGTAGATGCCGAGGGGCACGCTCCGGCCGTCCTTCTCGTACACGCTGTGCACGGAGTGGTACGGGCCGGCGATCAGCGCGGTGATGTACGTCGAGATGCGCGGCGTCGGCGCGAAGACCCAGGTGTCGTCCTTGGGCTCGGGCGTCGGCGAGTTGGAGATGACGGTCCAGCCCGTGGGCGCCTTCACGGTGAACTGGAAGGTCGCCTTCAGGTCCGGCTGCTCGAAGGAGGCGAAGACCCGGCGGGCGTCCGGCACCTCGAACTGGGTGTACAGATACGCCTGCTCATCGACCGGGTCGACGAAGCGGTGCAGCCCCTCGCCGGTGTTCGTGTACGCGCAGTCGGCCACGACCCGCAGCACGTTGCGGCCGGTCAGCAGGCCGGGCAGCGCGATCCGGGAGTCGGCGAAGACCTCGGCCGGGTCGAGCGGGTCGCCGTTCAGCGTCACCTCGTGGACCGTGGGGGCCACCAGGTCGATGAAGGACTCGGCGCCCTGTTCGGCGACGTCGAAGCGCACCGTGGTCACGGACCGGTAGGTGCCTCCCTCACTCTGCGCCCCGGAGAGGTCGAGATCGACCTCGTAGGAGTCAACGGTGAGCAGCTTCGCCCGCTGCTGAGCCTCTTCGCGAGTCAGGTTTGTGCCAGGCACGCGGTCATCTCCTCGTTATGTGTGGGTTGCGCCATCCTTCCACGGGTCGTCCTCGCGACGCGATGTCCGGATCCCGCCGGTGACCGGGGCGGACGCGCGCCAGCCTGGGGGCATGACGACGTACACCGCCCGCCCCATCGGCCCGACGGCCCTGAAGGAACTGCGCTCCGTGGACGACGCGGGGCGCAAGACGGTTCCCCTGATCGACGACGAGGGCGGCGCGCCCCTGCGCTGCTGTCTGCGCCGCAGCGCTCCCGGCGAGTCGATCGCGCTCGTCTCGTACGCGCCGCTGCGCCGCTGGGCGGCCACGACCGGGGCCGAACCCGGTGCGTACGACGAGCAGGGGCCCGTCTTCATCCACGCCGAGCCGTGCCCCGGACCGGAGAGCGAGGGCCTCCCCTTCACCGGCGCCCACCGCACGGTCCGCCGCTATTCGTCCGAGGGGCACATCCTGGGCGGGCGGCTGGTCGAGGACCCGGAGGACTTCGCACCGGCCTTCACGGAGGCGTTCGCCGACCCGGAGGTGGCCTTCGTCCACGTGCGCGCGGTGGAGTACGGCTGCTTCCTCTACGAGGTACGCAGGGCTCAGCACCCGATCGGATCGGTGCCCCGGCCGTCCGTGGCGGAGATCGACGTGGCCCTGCGCAGGCACCTCGCCCTGTGAACCGTGCGAGGGGCCTGCGCAGGCATCTCGCCCTGTGAACGGTGCGAGGGTGCGCCCACCCGGTGGGCGCACCCTCGCGCGGGGTCAGGCCGTCAGCTCGGTGGCGACGAGTTCCGCGATCTGGACGGCGTTCAGGGCCGCGCCCTTGCGCAGATTGTCGCTGGAGACGAACAGGGCCAGGCCGTTGTCCACCGTCTCGTCGCGGCGGATGCGGCCGACGTACGACGGGTCCTGGCCGGCCGCCTGGAGCGGGGTCGGGATGTCGCTGAGGGCCACGCCCGGCGCCTGGGCGAGCAGTTCCGTGGCCCGCTCCGGGGACAGCGGACGCGTAAAGCGCGCGTTGACCTGGAGGGAGTGGCCGGAGAAGACGGGGACGCGGACACAGGTGCCGGAGACCTTCAGGCCGGGGATCTCCAGGATCTTGCGGGACTCGTTGCGCAGCTTCTGCTCCTCGTCGGTCTCGTTGAGTCCGTCGTCGACGAGGTTGCCCGCGAAGGGCAGCACGTTGAAGGCGATGGGGCGCTTGTAGACCTGCGGTTCCGGGAAGGCGACGGCCGAACCGTCGTGGGTGAGCCGGTCCGCCTCGCCCACCACCTTCTGGGCCTGCCCGTGCAGCTCCGCAACGCCCGCGAGGCCCGAGCCGGAGACCGCCTGGTAGGTGGCGACGACCAGCGCCTCAAGGCCCGCCTCCCGGTGCAGCGGCTTGAGGACCGGCATCGCGGCCATCGTCGTGCAGTTCGGGTTGGCGATGATGCCCTTGGGGCGGTCCGCGATCGCGTGCGGGTTCACCTCGGAGACCACCAGGGGCACGTCCGCGTCCCGCCGCCAGGCCGAGGAGTTGTCGATCACGACGGCGCCCTGGGCGGCGACCTTCTCGGCCAGCGCCCGGGAGGTGGCGCCGCCCGCGGAGAACAGGACGATGTCGAGGCCGGTGTAGTCGGCGGTCGCCGCGTCCTCCACGACCACGCCGTCCAGGACCGTCCCGGCGGAACGGGCGGAGGCGAACAGGCGCAGTTCGTCCAGCGGGAAGTTCCGTTCGGTGAGGATCCTGCGCATGACCGTGCCGACCTGTCCGGTGGCTCCGACGATTCCGACCCTCACGGCGACTCCCTCTGCGTGTGTGCTGTCCGCTTTATTGCGTTGTCGTGCGTTGTGGTGCGTTGTGGTGCGTTGTTGATGCGGTGTGTTGCTGTGTTCCGCTGCCTTCCGCCTGTGTGCCGCGGGCGCTGCCCGCGTGCCCGGCCCGGCGGCGGCCTTTCCATCATGCGGCCCGGCCCGGTCCGCGTGTCCACTTCTTTGCCCGGCGCGGCCGACGACCGGGCGGGCCGGGCCGGGCGGCCGACCCGGTGTGTTCCGTTCACACCCCCGTTGAGCTGGAGAAATTCCCCCGCGGACGCCGTTGCGCCGCAAGCTGTGCTGCCTCGCGGCTGCCCGCCTCCGACCCCGCCACACGATGGTGTGACGTACGCCTCCACCCGCCCGGAGAATTCCCCCGAACGTTCCGGCCGCCCGTGGCGTCGTAGGAGAAACGTGGTGAGGGGGTGGCTTGTGCTGCGCAGAAGGGCCCGGCGCGGCCCGGAGCCGATCGCCGGTGGGGGCGACGATCCGCTGGACGCGGCCCAGGAACGCCGGGTGCGGGCGGTGCTGGCACTCGGCGGCGTGCCGCAGGCGGACCTGCTGGACGGGGTGCAGCAGGTCCGCCTGCGGCTGCTGGAGCGGGCCGCGAAGGGTGAGGAGGCGCCGCGCGACGTGTCCGCGTGGGCGGCGGTCGTGGCCTCCAACCTGGCCATGGACTGGCACCGGGCCAAGCGCCGCCAGGAACGGCTCGGCGAACGGCTGGCCTCGCTCCGGCAGGCGGACCACCCCTCCGGCGAGGAGACCAGCCTGCTGTCCCTCGCCGTCGCCCGGGGCCTGGACGAGCTGCCCGACGCCCAGCGTCAGGTCCTCGTCCTGCGGTTCTACGCCGATCTGCCGGTGCGCGGGATCGCCCGGGAGCTCGGCATCCCCGAGGGCACGGTCAAGAGCAGGCTGCACACGGCGGTCCGGGCCCTGCGGGCCCGCCTGCACGAGGACGAGGTGGTGTGACGTGACCGCCGAGCACGATCCGTACGACGGCACCGACGCGCTGCTGGCCGCGATCACCGGGGAGGGCCCTGAGACGGCCCGGACGGATCCCCGGACCGCCGCCGAGCACCGCTCGGCACAGGCCGACGTCGCGCTGCTGCGGGAGCAGCTGAAGATCATCGGGGACGCGCTCGCGGCGCCCGCCCCCGCCGAGAGCCCCGCGCCGCGGCACACACCGCGGCCCGCGCGCCCGCGCCGCCGCTTCCCGGCCGTCGCCTTCGGCGCCCTGGCCGTGGCCTGCGCGGTGACCGTCCTGGCCGGCCTGGGCTGGCTGCTGGCCCGGTCCGGCACCGGCCTCTCGGCGGGCGCCGACGACAGCGCGGCCAAGGCCGAGAGCCGTTCCGACGGCCGCTCCGAGAGTCAGTTCGACAGCGGCTCGGCGTACCCGGCGGTGTGCGCCCGCCTCGTGGTCGAGGGCGATGTCGTCGACGTCGAGGCGGTGCCCGGCACCGGGTCGGAGCGGGTCACCCTGCGCGTGACCCGCTACTACCGGCCCGAGCGTGGCGAGGCCGAGGTCACCGTGGTGACCGACGAGTCCGTCGCGCCGCGCCCGGGCGAGCACGTCCTGCTGGGCGTCCCGCGTGGCGCTGAGGAGCCCGATCTGTGGGTGACGGACCGGCGGGAGATCGCGGAGCAACGCGTCGGCGTCGAACGGGGCCTGGCGGCCACGCCCGTCGCCGGGTGCCCATGAGGCACGGCGAAGGGGCGGGCGCCCGCCGGGCCGCCCGCCCCCGCTCACCGCGGCACCGTGACACGGTGCCCACGGCGTCATGACGTCACGGTGTGACCTTCCCGATCTGCACACTGCCGGCGCCCGCGACCGTGCCGCGCGCGTTCACCAGCTGCACCCGGCCGAAGAACTCGCGTCCCTCCGGGGCCGGAGCGGCGGCCGTGACCTGTCCGGTCACCGTGGCCGAGGCGCCCGTGCCGAGCTTCACCGGCGTCGCCGCGTCGACCGTGACGGTGCCGAGCGTGGCCGCGAAGAACACGTCCCGGTAGTCGTAGTCGGTGGAGCCCGCCGGCACCGAGTAGCCGTAGACCTCGACGGTGTAGGTGCCCGCGGCCGGTTCGGCGATGGACACCGCCTCCTCCGAGTCGCCGTCCGCGGACTGGGCGACCTGGTTGCCGTCGGCGTCGTACACGGTCAGGTCCAGGTCGGCGGCGGTGTCGGAGACATTGCCGATGGCGACGTCCAGGGACTGGGCGCCCTCCGGCACGGTCACCTCGGTGAGGGCGCTCTCGCCCTCCTTGATGGCGGGCCGGTCGGACTTCGCGGAGCCGAGCGGGCCGCCGACCAGCCTGCCGTCCAGGGCGGCGAACCGGTTGGTGACCTTCCAGGAGGCGGTGGCCGGGACGCCGACCTTCGCCTCGGGCACGGTCACGGTCGCCGGGTCGAAGACCGCGCCGAGGACGGCGACGTCCAGCTTGTACGGGTTGTCGAGCAGCGGCGAGGTGCGGCGCGACTCGACCTCGACCTCCCAGACCCCGGCCTGCGGGTCGGCGTACGAGCGCACGTCGGGCCGGCAGCCGTTGCCGTTCAGGTAGTTGTTGTAGCAGTACGGCGTCGAGGTGTTGTCGACCGGAACGCCGTACGGGTGGACGGAGATGAACCGGGTCTGGCTCTTGTCCTTCAGCCCGCCGATCGCGACCTCCAGGGACTTGGCGCCCTCGGGGACCGTCAGGAAGTACGACTGCGTGCTGTTGCGCTGCACCGAACCCGACGCGGAGTAGGTGTAGTGGACCGGCGCCGCGACCACGACCGTGGTGAGGATCTGCTTGTCGACGCCCCGCGTCTTCGGGTCGTCGACCTCCAGGATCGCGCTCTTGAGACCCGCGGACCTCGGGGCGGCCTGGACCTTGACGGTCACCGGCTGGTTCAGCGGCAGCCTCACCTCGTCCGGGCCGACGATCCGGAAGGTGTCACCGGCGTTGTTCTCGAAGTGCAGCTCGTGCCGGATCGCCTTGTCCGCGCCGGAGGTACGGGTGATCGTGACGTCGTACGTCTTCTTCTGCCCGGCCTTCAGCCCGCCCTCGCGGTCGTACAGGCCGGTGCCGAAGCCCGGCGTCTTCAGGGCGAAGTCGATCGCGGTGTCGACCGGCGCCTTGACCGTGTAGTCATGGGCGCTCGCGCCCTTCTTGATGGCCTTCCAGGCGTCGACGATGTTGATCAGGCCCGCGCCCTCCTCGTACGCCTGCACACCCTTGATGTGGTCGGCGGTCGAGGTCAGGGCGGTGCGCAGCGTCGCCGGGGTGAGGTCGATGTGCCGCTGCTTCGCGGCGCTGAGCAGCAGCGCGCTCGCGCCGGCCGCCTGCGGGGAGGCCATCGAGGTGCCCTGGAGCATCGAGTAGCCGGCCGGCAGGGAGTAGCCCGCCTCGGCGACCGGGCCGCCGGGCAGCCAGGTCTGGGTGGTGTTGATCGCGGCGCCGGGCGCGGTCAGGGTCGGCGTGAAGCCGCCGTCCTCGCGCGGTCCGCGGGAGGAGAAGGGCATCATCGCGTACTTCTTCTCCACCTGGGAGCCGTAGTTGGCGGCCCAGGTCTCCTTGGAGATGCTTGCGCCGACGGAGATCACCTTGTCGGCCAGGCCCGGGTCGCCGATCGTGTTGGCGCCGGGGCCCGAGTTGCCCGCGGAGATGACGAGCTGCACGCCGTAGGTGTCGATGAGCCGCGTGTACAGCTCGGCGCGCGCGTTGTTGCCGTCGTTGAGCGCCGGCAGGCCGCCGATCGACATGTTGACGATGTCGACGCCGCGGTTGACCACGAGGTCGATCATGCCCTCGGTGAGCGCGACGTTGGTGCAGCCGCCGCTCCAGGTGCAGGCACGGGAGGAGACGATCTTCGCGCCGGGTGCGGCGCCGTTCATCTTCCCGCCGAACAGGCCGTTGGCGGAGGTGATGCCGGCGACGTGCGTGCCGTGCTCCGACTCGATGACGCCGATGTTGACGAAGTCGGCCTTCTTGCCGACCCAGGACCCGCCGTAGGGGTCCATCGGCACGTCCTTGCGGATCTGCACGACGAACGGCTGCCGTTCGACCACGTCGGTCTTCGGGTCGTCGGTGCCGAAGTAGCCGACCTGGTAGCCGTCCTTGTACGGCTTCATCGGCGTGTCGTCGCTGAAGTCGTTGTTGTTGTTCAGGTCGACCCGGACCGTGCCCGCCGCGGGGTCGTAGAGCACGCCCCAGGAGTCGGTGGTGTCGCCGTCCCGGTTGGCGTCGCCCTTCGCGTCGCCGCCCGCGGTGGAGGACTCCTTGAAGACGCTGACCTGGTAGGAGCCCGCCGGGGCCTTCCAGCTCTGGCCGTTGTAGCTGAACGACGGCCCGGAGACCGCCGTCACCATCGGACGCCAGGTCTGGTCGTTGTCGACGATCGGGTCGGTGGCCGTCACCCAGTCGACGATCTTCCGCTCGCCGGTGGTGGTCTTCTGCAGCGCCGGGTGGCCGAGGTCGACGCCGGAGTCGAGGATGCCGATGGTGACGCCGCGGCCGTCCGCCTTCGGGTTCTTCTTCACGAAGTCGACGGCGCCCGTCTCGAAGGACGGGTTGTACGGGTTCTCGGCGGGGGTGTTCCGGCCCGGTGCCGGATAGGTCTTCGCCGTCGCGGCGGACCCGGCCTTGCCCGCGGTGTCCCCGGCGGGCGTCGGGTCGTCGAGCGGGATCTCCTGGCGCAGGTCGATGGCGTGCACCGAGGAGAGCTTGGCGGCGGCGGCGATGGCCGCGTCCGCCTTGCCGGTCGGGACGGTGGCACGGACGTAGCCCAGCTTGTCGTAGGTGCGGCCGACGGAGCCGCCCTTGACCGCGTCCAGCTGCTCGGCGACCTGCGCGGTCCGGCCGGGCGCGGTCGCGATCATCATCGTGATGTTCTTCTCGCCGGCCGCCCTGGCCTCGGCGAGCAGGTCGGCGTCGTCCGAACCCAGCTTGTCGTGGGCGGCTTTGACGCCGGGGTCGGCCGTCGCCGCGGTGCTGCTCGCGGCGAAGGCCAGGGGTATCGGGCCGGCCGCGGAGAGCGCGGCCACCAGACCCGCGGCCACGGCGATACGGGCCACGCGTCTCGCGCCCGGTATCGGGTCGCTCTTGGAGGAGAGGGTCATCGGCATCCCTTGTGCGTAAAGGAACGTTGAGCACGGCAGTCCGGATTTCGGTGCCGGACGATCGCTCAGCTTTACCCAAAGGTGAGAACTTTGGGGAGAGTTGACCGCGGCGTGAGGGAGGTATGGCGTACATCCGCCATACGCCACGGGGGACTTAGATGTCCAAAGCATGATCTTTCGCCGATTGTTTCGAGATCGTTAACGCATGCGGTGGCGGAATGCCGTCGCCCCGTCGCCCGGCCCGCCGACCCGTTCCCCGACCGGGGGCGCCACGGCTAACGTCGGCCCGTGCGCAAGAGACTTCGGGTGGCGGCCTACGCCGTGTGCGTCCGCGACGGACAGATCCTGCTCGCCCGCTCGCCCGCCCCCGCGGGGCCGCCCGAGTGGGTGCTGCCCGGCGGCGGCATGGAGCACGGCGAGGACCCCTACGACACGGTGCGCCGCGAGGTGCGCGAGGAGACCGGCTACCGCATCGAGGTGACCGGACTGCTCGGCGTGGACTCGCTGCGCCGGATCGTGCCGCGCCGCTTCGGCCGCACCGTCGACCACCACGGCGTACGGCTCGTCTACGAGGGCCGGATCACCGGGGGCGAACTGCGCAACGAGGTCGACGGCTCCACCGACCTGGCCGCCTGGCAGGACCTGTCCGCGGTGGCCGGACTGAACCGGGTGCCGCTCATCGACGCCGCGCTGCGGCTGTGGCGCGAACGCCCGGCCGCGGGACGGCCCCAGACGGCGCCCGGCGGCCGTCCCCTACCCCCGCAGATGAACCCGGAGTGACCGGCCCCCGGCCGCCCGCGGTCCGCCACATGACCGCGCACCGTACGCCGTGATCCACGTACGGTGATCGGCGCCGCACGTTGCCGCCTCGTTCACGCGCAGGTCACCCCCGGTGCCAACGATCCAGAGCGAGCGGGATGTTCGCAAGGGCGATCACCCGCGACCACTGCCGACGCGTTCGCACTCGGGGAGACCGCGCCATGTCGCGCACACGCTCTGTCGCCACCTCCGTGGCGGTCAACCGCCGTACCGTCCTCGCCGCCGTCGGAGCGGTGTCCCTGTCCGCGGGCGTCGGCTACGCCCTGCGCCCCACCGACAGCCAGGCCGCCACCGCATCCGAGGCGCCCCTCGTCTCCTCCCGGAAGGCACCCGCGCCGCCGCTCGCCCCCTACACCAGGGGCACCACCGTGGACTCCGTCGCCGCCCCGCGGGACGGCTCCGGCTACCGGCGGCTCGGTGACGGGCCCGGCTGGCCGCGGGTGGTGCGCGACGAACTCGCCGCGCCCAAGTCCGGCCGCGCGGGCCGCCGTACCCCGCTCGCCGCGTTCGTCCAGCTCACCGATCTGCATCTGATGGACGTCCAGCACCCGCTGCGGCTTGAGTTCCTGCGCTCCACCGACCCGCACGCCTGGCGCCCGCACGAGGCGCTGACCGTGCCGGGGGCCGTCTCGCTCATCGAGCGGGTCAACGCGCTGCGCGGCGCGCCGGTCACCGGGTCGCCGCTGCACTGCGTCATGACCACCGGCGACAACACCGACAACAACGCCCGCTCCGAACTGGAGTGGTTCATGAAGGTCATGAGCGGCGGCACCATCACCCCCAACTCCGGTGACCCGCGGCACTACGAAGGCGTCCAGAACAGCGGCCTCAAGATGTTCTGGCAGCCCGACTCGGTGCTCCGCGACCGGGACAAGGCGTTCGGATTCCCGCGGCTTGAGGGCTATCTGGCGGCCGCGGTCCGCGAGGTACGCAGCCCCGGCCTGAACCTGCCCTGGTACTCCACGGTCGGCAACCACGACTCCCTGCCGCTCGGCTGCTACGGCTCCCACGGCGACCCCTATCTCACCGAGTACGCGGTCGGCGGCAAGAAGCTGATGAGCCTGGACGCGGCCGAGGCGAAGAAACTCCAGGACACCATCAAGAACGCCACCGACCCGCAGGGCGCGGGCTTCCGGGACCTGCTCAAGGCGCACGCCCGCGACCTGCGGTCCATCACGCCCGACGAGCAGCGGGCCCCCTACACCCCGGCCGACTACCTCAAGGCCCATCTCGACCCGGCGTACACCGGGTCCGGGCCGGCCGGCCACGGGTACTCGTCGGCCAACGTGGACGCCGGCACCCAGTACTACACGTTCCGCATCACCGACGACGTGATCGGCATCAGCCTGGACACCACGGACCCGGGCGGCCACTACGAAGGCTCCATCGGCACCGCCCAGTTGAACTGGCTGGACAAGACCCTGCGGGACAACGCGGACGCGTACGCGATCGTCTTCAGCCATCACACCAGCAAGTCGATGGACAACTCCCGCCCCGATCCGGCCCGCCCCGGCGAGCGCCGGCACGACGGCGCCGCGGTCCTCTCCGTCCTCGCCCGCCACGCGGGCGTGCTGGCCTGGGTGAACGGGCACATCCACCGCAACGCCATCACCCCGCACGCCGCCGCGGGCCGCCGCTCCTTCTGGGAGATCTCCACCGCCTCGCACGTCGACCATCCTCAACTCGCCCGGGTGATCGAGCTGGTGGACAACAAGGACGGCACGCTGTCGCTGTTCACCACGCTCGTCGAGTCCGCCGCACCGCACCGTGCCGACCACGCGGACCTGTCCCAGACCGGCCTGGCCGCCCTCTATCGTGAACTGTCCTTCAACGCCCCCGGCGCCAACAGGACGCTCGCGGGCTCCGCGGCCGACCGCAACACGGAGCTGGTGCTGAAGAAGGGCTGAGCCACAAGGGCCGGAACACGCTCAACCGGCCCACGGCGAGGCAACCTCCGCCACCGCCTCGGTGTCCCTCCCCGCGACTCAGCTCAACGAGCCCAGCAGGTAGGGGGAACGACATGTCCGTACGTACGGCAGTGGTGGGAGCGACGGTCGTGGTGCTGTCGTCGGCGCTCGCGGGACCGGCGCTGGCGGCCGGGCCCGCCCGGGGAGCCGACGGCCACGCGGCCACCCGACGGGCCATCGAGGCCGCGGTCGCCGACGGCGTGCCCGGCGTCACCGCGGGGGCCCGGGACACCCGAGGCACCTGGTCGGCGACGGCCGGCGTCGGCGACACGCGCACCGGCGCCCCGCGCTCCGCCGCCGACCGCTACCGCGTCGGCAGCATCACCAAGACCTTCGTCGCCACCGTCCTGCTCCAACTGGAGGCCGAGGGCCGGGTGTCGCTGGACGACCCGGTGGACACCTGGCTGCCCGGCCTGGTGCGCGGTCACGGCCACGACGGCCGCGCGATCACCCTGCGCATGCTCCTGAACCACACCAGCGGCATCTACAACTACACGGCCGACGAAGCCTTCGGCCGCGCCTACTTCCTCAAGGACGGCTTCCTCCGGCACCGTTACGACACCCTGACCCCGCACGAGCTGGTGGCGATCGCCATGCGCCACCGGCCGGACTTCGCGCCGGGCACGTCCTGGACCTATTCGAACACCAACTACGTCCTGGCGGGCATGGTGATCGAGCGGGTGACGGGCCGCTCCTACGCCGAGGAGATCGGCCGGCGGATCATCCGCCCGCTGAAGCTCACGGGCACCTCGGTGCCGGGCACCCGGGTCACCCTGCCGCGGCCGAGCAGCCGCGCCTACTCGAAGTTCGAGCAGACCGCGACGGGCCCCACCTACGACGTCACGTGGCTGAACCCGTCCATCGCGTCCTCCGCGGGCGAGATGGTCTCCGACTCGGCCGACCTGATCCGGTTCTACCGGGCCCTGCTCGGCGGCGACCTGCTGCCCGCGCGGCAGCTGAAGGAGATGAAGACCACGGTCGCGGCCGGCGACATCCCGAACGCGGGCTACGGTCTGGGCCTCATGGACCGCACCCTGTCCTGCGGCGTCCACGTCTGGGGGCACGACGGGGGCATCCACGGCTCCAGTTCCTCGGCGGTGACGACGGCCGACGGCCGGCACGCGCTGGCGGTCAACTTCAACGGGGACTGGTCCGGTGACATGGACGCCGTGCTGGAGGGGGAATTCTGTTAGCCACCGTCTGTCAGCCACCGTTTCAACGCTGTCGTGAGGTGCCGTCGGTCGGCTGCGGCAGCATGGTGGCTGGTCGCGCAGTTCCCCGCGCCCCTTCGGGGGCGCTGCCGGACCGCAGCGGGCTGCACTCGCTCCGATCACCGGGGCAGGACGAGGACGTGCGCGGCCGGGGGGCGGTCGCCGGATGCCATCAGTGCGGTGCGGACCACCGCCGCCTGCTGCTCCAGCGACTCCCTCAGCTTCCGCGGGGAGATGTGCACGACCGTGATGCCGAGCCGCTCCAGATGCTCACGCTTGCGCGCGTACTCCGACCAGAGCGCGTCCTCGTCCTGGCGCGTGGCCCGGGTGTCCAGCTCCACCGCCACCGCCTCGTCGGGCCAGTAGGCGTCCAGGCCGCCGAGGTGCGGGCCGCCGGGCAGCCGCAGGTCCACGTTCCACACCGGGTCCGGCAGGCCGTACTCCCGCACCATCCGGTACAGGCGGTCCTCGGCGAGGGCCCTGCCCTCGGCCAGCAGCGAGTCCACCGCGTCCACCACGTGCGGCCGGGCGAGCAGCCTGGCCTGGTGCAGCTCGCGGACCACGGCGGCCGGCTCGCAGTGGCCGGCCCGGACCGCCTCGGACAGCAGCGGACGCACCTCGTGCGCCTCCGTCAGGTCCGCGACCGCGTCCGCCACGGCCCGCGGCACCGGCGCCACCGGCACTCCCGTCACCTGCTGCGGGACGGGCATGACCGGCGTGCGCACGATGCGCACCGCGTCCGTGGAGCGCAGCCGCCGCGCGCGCGGGACCAGCACGTCGATGCGGTCCAGGGCCGGCAGCGCCGGCGTCGAGGAGAAGCCGTGCAGGGTCAGCGCGGCCAGCCCGGTGATCATCGCCTCGGCGTACACGGGGCCGTGCGGCCCTTCGGGGCTGGGCTGCTCCGGCACGCCGGTACCCGGGACGCGGGCCGCGTACAGCAGCGTCGCGTGCAGGCGCTCCTCGCTCGTGGGTGGTCCGGAGCGCAGCAGGACCACGCCCGGCAGCAGTTGCCGCCAGGGGCCGCCGGGGCGGCAGCGCTCGGTCAGCTCGGCCGCACAGACGCCGTGCTTGCGCAGCTGTGCCGCGGTCAGCACCCGGCGGTGGATGTCGCTGAGGTGGTGCAGGGGGCGGGGGGAAAGCGGGGTGTTGTGGGTCATGATCTCCAATTTCCCGCCACCGGTCGTCCCTGTAACCGCTGTTACACGCTCGTCGACAAATACGGACAAGACAGCACTAAAGGACGGTTGTTCGGATGCCGAGTAGACACCGAAAACCCCTGGTCCGTTCGGGTGCGGTCCAGGGGTTACGGCTGCTATTGACCGAATTCCGTAACGGTCACGGACGGGCCGATCATTGGCCAGAGGCGTCGGCGTCGCGGGCCTGCCCGCGCAGCGCCCGCGCCAGATCGTCCCGCGCCTCCAGCACCAGCCTGCGCAGCGCGGGAGCCGCCTGACGGTGGGACTCCAGCCACTCGTCCGCCGCCGCCAGCGTCCCCGGCGAGTCCTGGTAGGCCGGGAACAGGCCCCTGACCACGTCCATGCCGATCTGGATCGACCGCTCCCGCCACACCCGCTCGATCGCCGCGAAGTACTTCTGCGTGTACGGCGCCGTCAACTCCCGCTGCGAGGGCTGCGCGAACCCCGCGATGGTCGCCTCGACCAGCGCGTTGGACAGCGCCTGGGACTCCACCACCTGCGCCCACGCCTGCGCCTTGACCGCGGCCGAGGGCCGGGCGGCCAGACAGCGGACCTGGTGCCGCTTGCCGGACGCCGTGTCGTCGCGGGCCAGCTCCGCCGCGAGCACGGCCTCGTCGGCCACCCCGTGGGCGGCCAGCGGCTCCAGGAACGCCCAGCGCAGCTCCTGGTCCACCTCCAGACCGTCGATCTTCGTGATGCCCTCCAGCAGCTCACGCAGCAGCCCGAGGTCCGCCTCGCTCGACGCCACCGACGCGAAGAACCGCGCCCAGGCCAACTGGTGCTCGCTGCCCGGCTCGGCCCGCCGCAGCTCGGCGAGGGCGCCGTCGGCGACCAGCCGCTCGCCCGTCGCCCGCCACCGCGGCGCCGCGTAGTGGACCAGCGCCGAGTTCGTCCACGCGTGCAGCATCTGCACCACGCCGATCTCGCTCTCGCGGCCCGCGAAGCGCAGCACCAGCCCGACGAAGTCCCGGGCCGGCAGCAGCGCGTCCCGGGTCAGGTTCCACAGCGCCGACCAGCACTGGGCGCGGGCCAGCGGGTCCGTCAGCGCGCCCAGATGGTCCCGGAGCGTGGCCAGCGACGTGGCGTCGAGCCGCGTCTTGCAGTACGTCAGATCGTCGTCGTTGGCCAGCACCAGCTCAGGGGCGGCGGCACCGGCCAGCTCCGCCACGACGGTGCGCGGGCCGTCGACGTCCGTCTCCACGCGCGCGTACCGCTCCAGGGCCCCGGCCGGGGTACGGCGGTACAGGCCCACCGCCACCCGGTGCGGACGCAGCCGGGGATGAGACTCCGGTGCCTCCTGGAGCACGGCCAGTTCGCCGACCCGGCCCTCGGCGTCCAGCAGCACCTGCGGGGTCAGCGTGTTCACCCCGGCCGTCTGCAGCCAGGACCCGGCCCAGGCCGCCATGTCCCGGCCGCTGGTCTCCTCCAGCACCGACAGCAGATCACCGAGCCGGGTGTTGCCGTACGCGTTCCGCTTGAAGTAGCGCCGGGCCCCCTCAAGGAAGGCGTCCTCGCCGACGTACGCGACGAGCTGCTTGAGCACCGAGGCGCCCTTGGCGTACGTGATGCCGTCGAAGTTGAGCTTGGCGTCCTGGAGATCGCGGATGTCCGCCGTGACCGGATGCGTGGAGGGCAGCTGGTCGGCCCGGTACGCCCATGCCTTGCGGCGGTTGGCGAAGGTGATCCAGGCGTTGCTGAAACGGGTTGCGCCGACGTTCGCGAACGTGCCCATGAAGTCCGCGAACGACTCCTTGAGCCACAGGTCGTCCCACCACTCCATGGTGACCAGGTCGCCGAACCACATGTGCGCCATCTCGTGCAGGATGACGTTGGCCCGCGCCTCGTAGGACGCCTGCGTCACCTTGCCGCGGAAGATGTACTCCTCGCGGAAGGTCACCAGGCCCGGGTTCTCCATCGCGCCCAGGTTGTACTCGGGCACGAACGCCTGGTCGTACTTCCCGAACGGGTACGGGAAGTCGAAGTGGTCGTGGAAGAAGTCCAGGCCCTGCTTGGTGACCAGGAAGACGTCGTCCGCGTCGAAGTGCGGGGCGAGGCCCTTGCGGCACATCGCGCCCAGCGGGATCTCCAGCCGCGTACCGTCCTCGAAGGTCCGCTCGTAGGAGTCGGTCACATGGTGGTAGGGGCCCGCCACCACGCAGGTGATGTACGTCGAGATGGGCTTGGTCTCGGCGAACCGCCAGACGCCGTCGGCGCGTTCACCGGCCCCGTTGCTCCACACCGTCCAGTCCTTCGGCGCCCGCACCTCGAAGCGGAACGGGGCCTTGAGGTCGGGCTGCTCGAAGGTGGCGAAGACGCGGCGGGAGTCGGCCGGCTCGTACTGGGTGTACAGGTACACCTCGCCGTCCTCCGGGTCGACGAAGCGGTGCAGGCCCTCGCCGGTACGGGAGTAGGCGCACTGCGCGTCCACCACCAGCTCGTTCTCCGCGGCCAGCTCCTCCAGCACGATCCGGGAGCCGTCGAAGACCTCGCTGGGGTCGAGGTCCCTGCCGTTGAGCGAGAGCGCGGTCACGCTCGGCGCGATCAGGTCCGCGAAGCTGGACGCGCCGGGCTCGTTGCAGCGGAAGCGGATCGTGGTGACCGAGCGGAAGGTGCGCGGCGCACCGTCCCCGGCCCCGTCGCCGACGGCCGACCGCACGTCCAGGGACACCTCGTACCCGTCGACGGACAGCAGGGCGGCCCGCTCCCGGGCCTCGTCGCGGGACAGATTCTCACCGGGCACGGGCGGCACTCCCTCGTTGGTGCGGTGGGGCGGGGTTCGGCCGGTGCCGAACAGGACCGATCCTGCCATGAGCCCCTGACAGGGGTCAGCAGGGGAATGACGCGACGGACCGGCGCGTTGCCCGGCTAAAGGCGTTCTCCCAAGGAGTGACATGGCAGAGAAGACCCCCGTCGACTTCTGGTTCGACCCGCTGTGCCCGTGGGCCTGGATGACCTCCCGCTGGGTGCTGGAGGTGGCGAAGGTCCGGGACATAGAGGTGCGCTGGCATGTGATGAGCCTGGCCGTGCTGAACGAGAACAGGCTGGACGAACTGCCCGAGAAATACGTCGAGAACATGCGTCCCGGCGGCAAGGCGTGGGGCCCGGTCCGGGTGGCGATCGCCACCGGGCAACTGCATGGCGACGAGGCCGTCGGCAGGCTGTACACCGCCCTCGGCACCCGCTTCCACAACGAGGGCCTGGGGGCCGACCGCGCCGGCATCGTCGCCGCCCTCGCCGACGCGGGCCTGCCCGCCGACCTGATCGAGTACGCCGACAAGGACACCTACGACACCGAGCTGCGCGCCTCCCACAAGGAGGGCATCGACAAGGTCGGCCAGGAGGTGGGCACCCCGGTCATCGCCGTACCCGGTCCCGACGGCGAGGAGATCGCCTTCTTCGGCCCCGTGGTGACCCCCGCCCCCAAGGGCGAGGAGGCGCTTCGGCTGTGGGACGGCACCCTCGCCGTCGCCTCCGTGCCCGGCTTCTACGAGATCAAGCGGACCCGCACCAAGGGCCCCGACTTCAGCAACCTGTGAGTCATTCCGGCTCCGGAGCGGGGAAGTAGCCGCCGTCCTGCCAGTTGAAGCTGCGCTGGTAACGGCGGCAGCCGTCCCGGGCGCAGCGGATGTAGGCACCGGGCGCGAAGTCCGGTTTCTCCTTCCGCACGAACGCCTTCTCCTCCTCGGTGAGCGGTCGGAACGCCTGGAGCGGCCCACCGCAGCTCGGGCACCGCTTGAACTCCATGTCTGCTCCCCACCCTCGGGGCCCGTGAGGTGTCTCCCGAGGGTCCGACGGCGGCCGGGCGGGGGTCAATCCCCCGATCCGGTACGCGAACAGGACCGGCCCCGCGCGTCACGTCCGCGCGGGGCCGGTCCCTTGTTCCGCCCGCCGCGTGAAGGGTGAGAAGACGATCACGAGGCAGGACGTCAGGGGGAGCGCCGTCGGCACCCCCGCAGCTCTTATTGCGAAGAGCTTGCAACTACACGCTAGCAACAAAAAGGCTCCGTGGGGTGCGAACGAGGCCGACGAACCGGGCGGACGAACGGGGCCGTACGCCGGCGGGGGCGCCGGCGTGAGCCAGGCATCGCGCCCTCAGTGACCGTTCTCACGTCGTACCGGGTGTAACCCGCACGCTTTGTATGGAGCCGACCAGCGTGCGGGACCCGCCTTTGTCGAGCGCTGACGGTGAACGGCCCGACCAGGCGGTATAGCGTCGCGGTGTCCCCGGCCGCCCACACCTGCGGAGTCCCCATGAGCACCGCCACCGCCGGCGCCCGTTCCGGCGCCGTCCTCGCCGACCTCCTGCCCTCCTCCCGCGTGCGTGACGTCGCCCTCGTGCTCGGCGGAGCCGCGCTCACCGGCCTCGCGGCCCAGCTGTCGGTGCCCGTGCCCGGCTCCCCGGTCCCGGTGACCGGCCAGACCTTCGCCGCCCTGCTCGTCGGCACCACGCTCGGCGCCGGCCGTGGCTTCCTCTCCCTCGCCCTGTACGCGATCGCCGGCATCGCCGGCGTGCCGTGGTTCGCGCAGGGCGCCTCGGGCACGGCCGCCCCGTCCCTCGGATACGTCTTCGGCATGCTGCTGGCCGCCGCCGCCGTGGGCGCGCTGGCCCGCCGCGGCGCCGACCGCTCGGTGCTGCGCACCGCGGGCACGATGATCCTCGGCGAGGCGATCATCTACGCCATCGGCGTCCCCTACCTCGCCCTCGCCACCGGGATGTCCGCCTCGGCCGCCGTCGCCGCCGGGCTCACCCCGTTCCTGCTCGGCGACGCCCTGAAGGCGGCCCTGGCCATGGGCGCCCTGCCCACCGCCTGGAAGCTCGCCGACAAGCGCTGACTCCGACGGTGCTTGCCGACAGGCGCTGACTCCGACGATGCTTGCCAGTAGGCGCTGACTCCGACGGTGCTTGCCGGCAGGCGCTGATCCAGATGGCGCTCGTCGGCAGGCGACCGCGACGGCGCTCTTCGACACGGGCTGACTCCGACGGCGCTCGTCGGTGGGCGCTGACCGTGACGGCGCTCGTCGGCAGGTGCTGACTCCGACGGTGCTTGCCGGTGGGCGCTGATCCCGACGGTGCTCTTCGAGACGCGCTGACTCTGACGGTGCTCGTCGGTGGGCGCTGACTCCGAGGGTGCTTGCCGGTAGGCGCTGATCCCGACGGCGCTCTTCGAGACGCGCTGACTCTGACGGTGCTCGTCGGTGGGCGCTGACCGTGACGGTGCTCGTCGGTAGGCGCTGATCCCGACGGCGCTCTTCGAGACGCGCTGACTCTGACGGTGCTCGTCGGTGGGCGCTGACCGTGACGGTGCTCGTCGGTAGGCGCTGACTCCGACGGCGCTCGCCGACAGGCGCTGACTCCGACGGTGCTCGTCGGCAAGGGCTGACTCTGACGGTGCTTGCCGGTAGGCGCTGACTCCGACGGTGCTCGTCGGCAAGGGCTGACGGCTGCGCTGACCGTCGTCCCCGTGTCCCGGTGTCGCCCGGGCGGGCCGGTGCCCGGGTCGGCCGGCCGGCACCTTGTCCGCTCGGGGTCAGCCGGCCGGCACCTCGTCCGCTCCGGGTGCGGCGGTCGCGGCGCGGCGGCGGCCCGCGGCCCGCTGCCGCACCACCGCGACGACCACCACGACCGCCGCGACCAGCAGCGACAGCAGCACGGTCGTCCGGCCGCTGCTCTCGCCCTCGGTGTCGGTGAGCATGTAGCCGAGCACGAACACGATCAACGCGGCGGCGGCCCAGGTCAGATACGGGTACAGCCACATCTTCACGACCAGCCTCTCCGGCGCCTCGCGCTGGATGATCTTCCGCATCCGCAACTGCGAGAAGCAGATCACCAGCCAGACGAACAGGGCCACCGCACCGCTGGAGTTGACCAGGAACAGGAAGACCGAGTCCGGGAACCGGTAGTTGAAGAAGACGGCGACGAAGCCGAACAGCACCGACGCGACGATCGCCGCCATGGGCACACCGCGGGACGTGGTCCGTGCGAACGCCTTCGGCGCGTCACCGCGCTCGCCCAGCGAGAACGCCATCCGGGACGCCGTGTACAGGCCGGAGTTGAGGCACGACAGCACCGAGGTCAGCACGATGAAGTTCATGATCTGACCGGCGTGCGGGATACCGAGGGAGCCGAGCGCCGCGACGTACGAGCCCTGCTCCTCGACCGTGGGGTCGTTCCACGGCAGCAGGCAGACGACGACGAGGATCGAGCCGAGGTAGAACACCCCGATGCGCCAGATGATGCTGTTGGTGGACTTGGTGACGGCCCGCCGCGGGTCCTCCGACTCACCCGCGGCCAGCGTCGCGATCTCGCTGCCCATGAAGGAGAAGACCACGAGTAGCACCCCGGTGAGGATCGCGCCGGGCCCGTTGGGCAGAAAGCCGCCGTGGTCGGTGAGATTGCCGAACCCCGCCCGGCCGCTGTCCACGCCGGGCAGCACGCCGAGGACGGCCAGCAGGCCGATCACGATGAACGCGCCGATCGCCACGACCTTGATCCCGGCGAACCAGAACTCGAACTCGCCGTAGGAGCCGACCGATACGAGATTGGTCGCGGTGAGCACGACCATCACGATCAGCGCCCAGCCCCACTGCGGAACGGCGGGGATCCACCCCTGAAGGATCTTGGCCCCCGCGGTGGCCTCCACGGCCAGCACGACGACCCAGAAGAACCAGTACAGCCAGCCGATGGAGAACCCGGCCCAGCGGCCGAGCGCCCGGTCCGCGTGCGCGGAGAAGGAGCCGGAGGCGGGATGGGCCGCGGACATCTCGCCGAGCATCCGCATCACGAGGACGACGAGCGTGCCGACGAGGGCGTACGACAGGAGGATGCCGGGTCCCGCCGCGGCGATACCGGAACTGGATCCGACGAACAGGCCGGCTCCGATGACACCGCCGATGGCGATCATCGACAGATGGCGGTTCTTGAGCCCTGCCTGGAGCCCGGTACCGGTCTCTCCGGCCGCGGGGCGGGTCGGCTGTGACGTCATGGGGGGAATTCCTTCGCGCCGGGCGTGGGGTCCCGTGTGGGGGGTTGGGAGCCGGTCCAGTGAATCCGGGGTGAACGGTTTCCGGAACCATTGATTCCGGATTGTTACTCGGGATTGCCTTGGGGTTCCATGGCGTCACTCACAGTTCTCCGAGCAGGAACCCGAAGCTGCCGCCCGTCCGGCCCCATGCCACACTGCTTGCCATGCGCGTGTATCTCGGCTCGGACCATGCGGGCTACGAACTCAAGAACCACCTCGTCGAATGGCTCAAGAAGGCGGGTCACGACCCCGTCGACTGCGGCCCCCACATCTACGACGCCCAGGACGACTACCCGCCCTTCTGCCTCCGCGCCGCGCAGCGGACGGCCGCGGACCCCGACGCCCTCGGCATCGTGATCGGCGGCTCCGGGAACGGCGAGCAGATCGCCGCGAACAAGGTCAAGGGCGTACGCGCGGCCCTCGCCTGGAGCGAGGAGACCGCCTCCCTGGGCCGGCAGCACAACAACGCCAACGTCGTGGCCGTCGGCGCGCGCATGCACTCGCGGGAGGACGCGACGAAGTTCGTCGAGACCTTCCTGACCACCCCGTTCTCCGGCGACGAGCGGCACATCCGCCGCATCGACATGCTGTCCGACTACGAGACGACGGGCGCCCTGCCCCCGGTCCCGGCCCACCACCCCCAGCAGGACTGAGCCGGCCCGGGCGCGGCCCGGGGCGAGGGAGAGGACGCCGCACCGTGCCGGAGGGGCACACGATCCACCGGCTGGCGCAGGACTACGCCGGCCGCTTCCAGGGCCTGCCCGTGCGCGTGACCAGCCCCCAGGGCAAGTTCTCGGACGCCGCCGCCCTGCTCGACGGGGCGGAGCTGACCCGTACGGAAGCCCACGGAAAGCACCTCTTCCTGGGCTTCCGCGGCGCCGACTGGGTCCACATCCATCTGGGCCTCTTCGGCAAGGTCGGCTTCGGCGACGCGCCCGCGCCGCCGCCCACCGACACGGTCCGGCTGCGCCTCGCCGACGCCACCTCGTACGTCGATCTGCGCGGCCCCACCACCTGCGCCCTGATCACCGACGCCGAGAAGCGGGCGATCCACGCGCGCCTCGGCCCCGACCCGCTGCGCGACGGCGCCGACCCGGGCGCCGCGTACGCCCGCATCCGGCGCAGCCGTACGGCGATCGCCGCGCTCCTCATGGACCAGAAGGTCATCGCGGGCGTCGGCAACGTCTATCGCGCCGAGGTCCTGTTCCGGCACGGCATCGACCCGTACCGCGCGGGGCGGGACCTCACCCCCGCCGAGTGGGACGCGATCTGGGCCGACCTCGTGGCGCTGATGCGCGAGGGCGTCCGGCACAACCGCATCGACACCGTGCGCCCCGAGCACACCCCCGAGGCGATGGGTCGCCCGCCGCGCGTCGACGACCACGGCGGCGAGGTGTACGTCTACCGCCGGGCCGACCAGCCCTGCCACATCTGCGCCACCCCCGTCCACACCGCCCCCCTGTCGTCCCGCAACCTCTTCTGGTGCCCCACCTGCCAACCCACCCACCCGTAATACGCCCCTGCGCCACGTGGGCGGGCCCTGCGTGTCGCCCCGGCTGCGGCCAGCGGGCCGAAGCTGCGGGCCCCTGCGCGGGACCGCCGGTCCTGGGCGCAACCCGTGCCTCGTGGACCCGGACCCTGTGGCTCGGGGGTGTGATGCGCGACTCGTGGGCCGGACCCGGAGTCCCGAGGCGGGCCCGGAGCGTTCGAGCTGGGCCCGTAGGCCCGGAGCCCCCGAGTCGGAGGCGCAGGTCCCGAGACGGGCCCGGACCCCCCGAACCGGGCCCGTGGCCCCCGAGGTGAGGTCGTGGCTCGGGGGACCTGTCGTTGGGGTGGGGTTCAGAAGCCGTGGGGGAGCCAGGGGGCTGTCGGGGAGCCGAAGGCCACTGACGCCTCCGTGAGCGCGCCCTGGCGCAGCTCCTGTACCCGCCCGGCCGCCGCCAGCGACGTGAGCGGCACACCACCCAGATACGCGGCCCCCAACTCCCGCACGGACAGCGCCAGCTCGGCCGGCTCCTCGGTGCGCGAGCACGACGCTCCCTTCGCGTCCCCGGTCAGCCGCCAACGCCCCGCGTTCCAGGGGCAGAAGGCGTCCTCGACCGCGAACACCACGTCCACCGGCGCCTGATACGTCCGCGCCTCCAGCGCCGCCCCCAGATCCACCAGCCGCACATACAGCGAGTCCCGCAGCCGCACCTGGCAGCGCCGGATGTCCGACACCTGGTGCTGCCACGCCTCGTCCACCGGCCGCCCCCGCGCCAGCAGCGTCGAGGTCAGGTCGATGTCGAACAGGAACCGCCACACCGCCGCCCGCGCCGCCGGGTCCACCGCATCCAGGTCCTCCAGCACCACCGTGCCCTTGGCTCCGGCATGGTCCCAGTCCGGCCTGACCCGGAAGCGCGCGTAACCGACCAGTTCCCCGTCCCGCTCGGCCACGACGCACTGCAACGGCGACGCACCGTTGCGTTCGCTCTCCGGGTCGAGCAGCGCGACCCGCTCCCACTTCGGCAGCCGCGCCACCATCCCGGGGCGCAGCGGCACCTGCCGTGCGTACAGCGCCTCGCACGCGTCGAGCACGTCGGCCGGCGCGGCGTACCTCAGCCGTACGTCGTCGGTGCCGGGCGGCACCGCGAGCCGCACCCGGCCGGTGTCGATCTCCGCGTGGGCCTGGAAGGTCGCCGCGCCGTACCCGAACCGTCCGTAGATGGCCGGCTCCGACGCCGTCAGCACCGCGAGCGGCCACCCCCAGGACCGTACGTCGTCCAGCTGGCGCCGCATCATCGACGTGAGCACCCCGCGCCGCCGGTGGGTGGCGGCCACGCTGACCATGGTGACGCCCGCGGCCCGCACCGGCGCCCCGCCGGGCACGGTCAGCCGGAAGTCGAACGCCCCGGCCGTTCCCACCCACGCGCCACCGTCCCGGGCGCCGACCGTGCGCTCCGGCTCGATCAGCTCCAGGTACAGCTGGCGCTCCTCGGCCGCTTCGGGCACGCCGCCGAAGGCCCGGATCAGGTTGTCGTACCACTCGTCCAGCTCGTCGCGCCGCGCGGCCCGCAGCTCGATCCCGCGGTCGTCCTGTGCAAGGTCAGTCGCCATGCACCATGCGTATCAGTGCATTGCGGGACGAGCGAATGAATTTCCCCCAGGCGGCAGCGGGACGGCGTTCCATGAAGTTCACTGTGAAGTCGGGCCTCGGACGGGGGACAAGTGGGACCTCCCGTGCCATGGGGCCGGTCCGATGGATAGGGTCCCGAACTGATGGCAGCAGGACGAGAGCGGCGCGGGAAGGCCGAGACCTTCACGGCACGGTGGCGGATGCAGTGGCACCGGGCCCGCGTCGGCCTGCGCCGAAGCGCCGTGGACTACTTCCGCGGCGACGGCTCCGACTGGATCGCGCTGGCCGGCCTGCTGCTGACCGTCCCGGTGCTCGCGGCCATGACGCTCGCCAACTCGGTGTGGTTCGCCCCGGGCGCCCTGGTGCTCCCGATCGTCGCGGGCGGGCTGCTGCTGCGCCCGGCGAGCCTGCTCGGGCTGTACGCGGCGGCGGCCACGGCGCTGATCGTGGAGTCGGTCCGGCTCGGCCCGTACACCGAGGGCCCGTCCCGGGTCACGCCCGGCGTCGTCCTCGTGGTCGCGGCCTGCGGTTTCTTCGGGCTGCTCACCGCACAGTTCCGCAGCCGGGTCGGGGTGCCCTGGCGGCGCGGCGGCACGATGCTGTTCGACCTGCGCGAGCGGATCCGCGTGCAGAGCAAGCTGCCGAAGCTGCCGCAGGGCTGGCACCGGGAGATGGCGCTGCGGCCCGCCGGCGGCCAGTCCTTCTCCGGCGACTTCGTCGTCGCGGCCCGCACGAACGGCGGGCGCACCCTGGAGGTCGTCCTCACGGACGTGTCCGGCAAGGGCATGGACGCGGGGTCGCGGGCCCTGCTGCTGTCCGGCGCGTTCGGCGGCCTGCTGGGCTCGCTGCCCCCGCATGCCTTCCTGCCGGCCGCCAACGGCTATCTGCTCCGCCAGGACTGGGACGAGGGCTTCGCCACCTCGATCCATCTGGTCCTGGACCTCGACTCCGGCGACTACGAGCTGTACTCGGCGGGCCATCCGCCGGGGCTCCAGCTGAGCGCGGGCAGCGGGCGCTGGGAGGAGAAGGCCGCCGAGGGGCCGCTGCTCGGTGTGTACGACGGCGCCCAGTTCGACCCCGTGAAGGGCTCGCTCCGTCCGGGGGACGTGCTGATGCTGTTCACGGACGGTCTGGTGGAGACCTCGGACCGGGACATCGTCGAGGGCATGGACCGCCTCACCGGCGAGGCCGACCGCTATGTGGCCGGCGGCTTCCGCGGCGCGGCCTGGCACCTCATCGAAGCGGTGGCCAAGGACGTCAACGACGACCGGGCCCTGCTCCTGATCTGCCGAGAGGGCCCCACAGCCCCGTTACACCACTGACTCGACCGACGGCGCCTCAACGACTGGCCGAGCAGCAAGCAACGCCCCGTAAGGGGCGCGGGGCTGTATCGGTATGCGGCTCCGCCGCGCGGGCGCGAGCAGCCACGACGCACCCGCACCCGCCAAACACCCCGCACCCCCCGACGCCGCCGCGCACGGACCTACACCGGGACCTTGTCCCGCCCCCGCTCCTGCGCCCCACCCTCCCGGAGGGCCGCCCCCGACTCCCCCCTAAACGCCCAGTCCATCCTCGGCTCCACCGCGAAGCGGAACACCCGCTGCACGGGCCGAGTGCAGAGCAACGTGACCGCACCCCCCGCAAGCACGCTCACCAGAACCTCCCCGACCGGCCGATGCAACCAGCCATGGTCCATCCAGCCCTGGTAGTCGGCGAACTTCACCACGAAGCCGTGCAGCAGATAGCCGTACAACGTGCCCGCACCAAGCGCCGTGAACCACGTCTTGCGGCCCGGCACCAACGCGAAGAAGCAGGCGGTCAGCAGCAGCGAGCAGCCGAACATGGCGAGCACCATCAGCGGCCCGCACCACCACGGCACGCCCAGCTCCTGTGCCGAGTCCCGGTGATAGAACCACGCGGCGTTCATCCGCGGCACCGCCCACCAGCCGAAGGCGAGCGCCGCCGCGAACACCGGCACCGCGGCGATCCGTACCGAGCGGCGGCGCACCAGCTGGAAGTGCTCCGGCTTCATGCACAGCCCGAGCACGAAGTACGGCAGGAACTGCAGGACGCGCTGCAGATCGAGGTCGTCGCCGATGCTCGGCGAGACGGTCGCCAGCATCGCGATGGCGAACGCCACGGGCAGCGGCCGGCGGATCGCCTTCCAGATCGGCGTCGTCAGCCGCCAGATGAACAGCGCGCACAGGAACCAGGTGAGGTACCAGGGATCCAGCAGGCTGATCTCCTGGTCGGGGGAGTGGTCGACGTACCGCTTGAAGAGCGGGTACGCCGTCTCGAAGACGATGTACGGCAGGGCGACGCCGGTCAGCAGGCGCTTGAGCCGGTCCGGCCGCATGTCGAAACTGCGTGAGAAGTAGCCGGAGATGATGATGAACGCCGGCATGTGGAAGGCGTACACGACCATGTACGCGCCCTGGAGCACCCGGCTGTCGCCCTTCAGCGGCTCCCAGGCGTGCCCGACGGCGACAAGGACGATCGCCAGGTACTTGGCGTTGTCGAAGAAGGCGTCGCGCTGCTTGCCCGGTCTGGCCTGCGGGGTACGTGCGTCGGGTACCGCGTCCCGCGGCGACTGCGCCGGCGGGAGGGACCTTCGGTTCTGGCCGGGGGACGAGACGGCATCAAACATCTGAGGCACCCTAGCGTTGTCCGTGGGTTCTCGTAAAACTCCCCTGCGGTTTCCTGTTTAACGGCTTCGGGTACCGCGGATTTGCTGAACTCGCCCCTCCCGGACGCGTGATGATGAGCACATCGACGGCAGTAGATCGCCCTCAATGTACCGATTCATCCGGACTCATTAGTGCATAGGACCGTCTCCGTACCGATGGGCGGCGGCAATTCGAATTACCTGCGAACGCGATGTGTGGGCCGTGAAACCGGCTTCTGTAATTACCGGTTGAGGCTCGTGCGGGTGCACCCTCGAATTGCTGTGCGGGCCGCTTCGCGGGGCGCGGGTGTGGCCGACGATGCGTCACGCGTCGCATAGCCCGGCCCTGTTGGTGGCACGATGGTTCTGGCGGGGGTGCGGGGCAGCATCCCCGGGCCGGGAGAGCGGACCGACCGAGGGTGTGATCAGTGTGGCCATTTCACTGTCCGTGGTGCTGATGTTGGCGATCATCCTGGTGGTGTTGATCCGAGGGGGGAACATCAAGGCCGGTCCCGCCATCGTCGCCATACTCTTCGGCTTCTTCCTGGCCTCGACCGGCATGGCCCCGTCCATCCAGCGCTTCCTCAACTCGATAGCCGACACGATCAACTCGATCAGCTTCTGATCGAGGGGTTGTCTTCCGCCAGGGCACCCCGCGGCGGCCGAGGGGTACCCCGCGCCCGGCCATTCACTCTTCCCAAGGGTGAACCGGGCGGGAGCTGTCCTGGAGCGGAGGCGCGGACGGATCGGCGTCATCCGGTGTTCTTCGGTTGCCCAGGGCCGAAGGACCGAAGGACCGAGAGTGCCATGGGCGTGCGCACGTTCGAGGGTTCGAGATCGCCTGGGCGACCCCGCGGATCGGCGACGGGGCACGGCCATGGAGGCGGCGGCACCGCCGGCGGCACCAAGGTGATCGGCCACGGCTGCCTCGGCTCCGCGGAGCAGCGCCGGGACCGCGTCGGCTGACCCGCGGTAATCACGCTGCCCCCGGCGGAAACACCCAGGGTCAGGCCGAGGGACCCCCCGACCCGGCCTTGAGCCGCACAGGGCGGGCGACGCGAACCGAACCGTGCGGCGCCACGCCGAAGATCAGGGCGACGCGGTGGCGGAAGGGTCGTCGCATGCGCCCGCTCCTCGGAACGTCAGCCCCTCGAACGGTTCGGCTCGGCCCTGGCGTTCGGCCGCCGGTCCGAAGGAGACGGTCTTCTCCGAGACCCGCCCGGCGACGAAGCTCAGCATCCACCCCTCCTTCACCAGCCCCCAAGCGTTGATGGTGGCGAACGAGCGCCGCCTCTCCTCGTGCCAGCCGCGACTCTTCAGCCCGGCGACGACCTTGGCGACGGCCTCCGGATCCGGCTTGGCGCCGGCCCGCACCACGGCACCCGCCGTGCAGGGACCGAGCAGTTCCTCAGCGGCGACGAAGCGCGGTGGGCGGAAACCCCCGGCGGCGACGGCCGCCCGGATGTCGTCCTGCACCGCATCGGGAGTCATCGTGCCCTGGCCCGCCACCACGGCCGAACTACCCCCGCCCTCCGCTGTCGCGCCCGAGCGACCCTCGCCGCCGCAAGCCGCCAGCACCACGGCCGCCACGATCACGGCCGCGGCTGTCCCCACCCCGCGCATCTCTCTCCCCACCTGATCAGGCCCCGGAGCGAGCTGAGGCCCAGAGAGAGGGAAAACCGCCTCTCACCTGGGCCTCAGCCATACAGAGCGGGCGACGGGAATCGAACCCGCGTAGCTAGTTTGGAAGATCGCGTACGCGGATACCCTCTGACCTGCCAAGTCTCTGACCTGGGCTTCAGGGTGCCGTTCCCCGTTACTCCCCGTTGGCTGCCGTGTTGCCCCTCACGTTCGGGCACGCAAGGGGCACGTCGTGGCTACTTGATCAGCGCGCCTAGCGCGGTCACAAGACTGGCTATAGCGCCGAGCAGCGCTGCCCAGCTCACCGGATGCTTCCACGGGCTGCGGGACTGGTGCGCTGCCCCCTCGCCATCCACCGTCCCGTGAAAGGCATTGCACGGCAATGCTCTTGTGGGTAGAGTCAACGCATCTTCAGATGCGCTAGGGTGGGGGTCGTCCCGGTCGGGCACGATACCTCCTTAGTTGATTAGAGACCTTGGGTCTGAAGTGCCATGACCGTGCGATGTCCGTGGCAGGAACTTCGCGCACGGTCTTTTGGCGTTGCCTATGGCAAGTACGGGACACCGTACCGCAGTTGAGGCTGCTCGTGCTCCTCGTGCGGAGATTGCTCAACCCACCACTCTCCCCAGCTCCCATCCCGTCTGCCGTCGGCCCACACACCGTGGAGCGGGCGTGGTTCATGGCGTCCAGGTGGAGCGCGCCACTGTACGAACGACCTGGACGCCATGGGCCGCGTCTGCTCGGCTCTGCCTGGGTCGACGGCGGACGGGATGGGAGCACCCCACGCACGCCACTGCTCGCCGGCACTCGCGAACGGCGCCCCCCGCCATCCTGGAGCCTGAGCGCCCCCGCCGGAGGCTGGTTCTGACTTGGGTCCCATTTAGGGCATGAAGACACTCCCAGCCGCAGCCTGTGGAGGCCGGCCGACCTCAGCCGTGGCGCACCTGCTTTTGGATCAAAGCGTCTCTGAGGGTTCGCACGAATCAGGTGCTGTTGACCGTGGGGCTGCGCCTTGCCCTGGGTTGGGCCTGGTGATGTGGGCCGTGGCGGGAATCAGGCTCGGTCCGGTGCATCGGCCCGAGGTGGCCAGAGCGTGAGGCGTGATCACCCTGGGGCATCGAGAGTGGCGCGGGGCCGGGGCCGGGGCGGCGCGGGCCGAAGGCAGGAGCGAAGCCCCGAGTCCCGAGCCCGCGCCGGCCCGCAGTGCGGGCCGGTGGGGTGTGATCTACGCGGCGGCGGCCGGTGCCGTTGGGACAGCGCAGCCGGATGGCCGAAGGCCAAGAGCCTCCGCTTGGGGCCGGTGACGTCGTAGGCCCATGCACCAAGGTGCTGAGGCTGCGCGCTGCGGGCGCTCAAGCGCGGTGGCACTGCGGTTTCCTGGGGGCGAGCTGTGGAGTCCTGTCATTCCAAGTGCGCCACGGCTGAGGTCGGCCGGCCTCCACAGGCTGCGGAACGGGGGGCATGGCTGCCCCGCCCGGAAGGGCGGGCTTGATGAGGTAGAGAAACCTGTAACAACCCGGCCCCGGCTCCGTGGGCTGGGTTCGCGCGATTAGTGGGTACCCACTAGCCTGGAACCACCCTAGGGAACTGGAGGCTGATCTATGCCCGACGCGCGGCAGATCGCCGACGACCTGCGGGCACGGATCAACGACGGTGAGTTTGGGCCCGGTGCCCGGCTACCTGGGGAACCCGCGCTCGTCAGGGACTACGGCGTAGCCAAGATGACAGCAAGTGGTGCGTTGAAGTTGCTGGTAGCAGAGGGGGTGGCGGTCTCACGCCCCGGCTCCGGTACCTACGTGCGGGAGTTTAAGCCGATCTTGCGGGATGCCACTAAGCGCCTCTCCCGCGATCAGTGGGCGGCTGGAAAGTCGATCTGGTCGGCTGACGTCGGTGAGCGCCCGATGACCGTGACCGATCTTGAGGTGTTCGAAGAGGACGCGCCGCGATGGGTGGCTCGCATCCTGGATCTTGACGAAGGCGCTCGCGTAGTCGTGCGTAGTCGTCGGTTCCTGGTTGACGGTGAGCCGGTACAGAAAGCCGTCTCGTACCTCCCTGCCGACCTGGTGCACGGCTCACGCATCACCGAGCCGGATTCAGGGCCGGGCGGCACCTATAAGCGCTTGGCCGAGCTGGGTGCTGAGCCGGTCCGCTTCAGTGAGGACCTGCGTGCACGCATGCCCAGCTCTGAAGAGGTATCAGGCTTGGCCATCCTTCCTGGCACACCCGTGATCGAGATCTGTCGAACGGCATACACCTCGGACGGGAGGCCGGTTGAGGTCAATCAGATGCTGCTTGACGCCGGCGCCTACGCGCTGCGCTACACCTTTGGCAGTTGACGCAGCGTCAGAAACTTCACAGCGAGACAGAAAGGCCCACTTCGGTGGGCCTTTTTGGCGTTTCCGGGGGCGCTTGCCGTTGTGGATCGCTTGACCTCCCTAGGGAGGTTGCGCTTCAATCTCCCTAGGGAGGTCAAACTCCACTCCCGTTCTCACCTCTCTGAGGAGTGTGCCTTTCATGCCGTCCTTCAAGATCGACCTTTCGACCGCTGTGGTGTTCGTGGCGACTGCGCCCGTGCCGAAGATGGTCAACAAGCAGACCGGTGAGATCGCCATCGACAAGGACACCCGCGCGCCGCTGCACACGGTGGGCCTGCTGGTGTCGGACGAGGGTGAGGGCAACCTGTACCAGGTCGCGATCCCGGAGACGGGTCTTCCCGAGAACCTGACGCCGGGCATGCCGGTGCGGGTGGTCGGGCTGAAGGCGCGGGACTGGGAGAACGAGTTCAACGGTCAGAAGCGGCACGGGATCAGCTTCCGCGCGGTTGCGATCACGGCGGGGGCCTGACCATGGCGGACCTGGTGACCTGGCTGGAGGCCGGGACCGCTGCGGCCGGCGCGGGTGGGCTCGGTTACGCGAAGTACCGGGCGCCGCGCGTGTACTGGTCGCTGGTGGGGCTCCCGGCCACGTGGGGCCGGTTCACCTGGACCTACCGGGACACGATGGAGGTGTGCGGGCTGACGGTGCAGCCGTCCGGCTTCCGTGCCTTCGTCAAACGCAACCTGGCCCGTGCCGAGGTGCGGCCGGTGCCGCCGAAGGTCCGCCGTGTCCATCCCACGTCGGTCGGTCTGCGGGTGTCCCTGCGGCTCCCCGCCGGCCTGGAGCCCGCCGACATTGCCGCGTCCTCCGAGCGCCTGCGCCACGCCTGGGGGGTGCGCTCGGTGGCCGTGGCCGAGACCAAGCCGGGGTATGTCGAGCTGCGGATGACCGGGTACGACGTGCTGCGCCGGGTCCGCCTGCCGCGCACGGCTCAGCCTCGTGACCTGGTGGTTCCGGTCGCGCTGCGGGAGGACGGCACGGTGTTCGAGCGGGACTACCGCAAGATCCCGCACGCCCTGACGCTGGGCGCGAACCAGTCGGGCAAGTCCATGTATCAGCGCAACCTGATCAAGGGGCTCGCTCAGCTCCCGGTCGGGCTGATCGGTATCGACTGCAAGCGCGGTGTCGAACAGGGCCGGTACGCGCCCCGGCTGTCGGCTCTGGTCACCGATCCGGAGTCCGCCGGCCGTCTCATAGACGCGCTGGTCGGTGAGATGGAGGACCGTTTCGATCTGCTCGCCCTCTACGGGGTCTCGGACCTGTGGGAGCTGCCGGATCAGGTCCGGCCGGTGCCGCTGATCGTCCTGGTGGACGAGGTGGCGGAACTGTTCCTGGTGACCTCGAAGAAGGACGAACCGGCCCGCGACCAGACGGTCATGCAACTGGTGCGGCTCGGGCAGATGGCCCGCGCGATCGGGATCTATCTGGAGGTGTGCGGGCAGCGTTTCGGTTCCGATCTGGGCCGGGGCGCGACCGCGCTGCGGGCTCAGCTCACCGGCCGTGTGGTGCATCGCGTCAACGACAAGCAGACGGCCGAGATGGGCTTGGGTGACATCGCCCCGGACGCGGTGATGTCCGTGACCGGGATCGCCCCGAACCGCCCCGGAGTCGCGGTGGCCGGTGACACTTCCGGTGGCTGGTCCCGTATCCGGACCCCCGAGACCAGCCCGGACGAAGCGGCGGCCGTCTGCCGTCAGTTCGCCCGCCTCACCCCCGCTCTGCCGTTCCTCGCCCCGTTCCGGCCCGTGGGACAGATCAATATCCCGCCGATGCCCGACGTGCCGCCGCTCGTGCAGCCGCAGCCCGCCGACGAGTAGCACCCCGAATCCCGGTCGGCGTGACCGCCTCACGCCGGTTCCCTACCCGAGCCATGCCGAAAACCGGACGGAGATCGCTCATGGCACGCACCCGCAAGACCAGCAAGCCGACCGTCAAGCAGTGCCCGGCCTGTCACGGCACCGGTGAGGTCTCCCGTGCCGTGCGGGTGGGCCGCAAGCGCCGCCACGCCGGCGACCAGACCGGGATCTGCCTGGGCTGCCTGGGCGCCGGCGAGATCCCCGCCGACGACTGAACCCGCTCGGGGGCCCGGCGGCCGGACACCGAACCCGCCGCCCCACCCCGGCCCGATCCCCTGAAGGAGGTGAAGACCTGTGTCCCGCTCCATCCGCCCGGATGCCGTCCTGGTCCAGGCTGTGATCGCCGGTGCGCTGTCCTTCGCCCACCTGCACGACCTTGCCGAAGCCGCCGGGCAGACCGGATGGAAGGCATGGGCCTACCCGGTCTCCGTCGACCTGCTCCTTGTCGCCGTGTGGCGCCGGCTGCGCACCGAACGGTCCGGACTGGCCTGGTTCTGGTTCCTGATCGCCCTGGTCGCCTCGCTGGGCGCCAACATCGCAACCGCCGGACTCCTCGACCTGGAGCACGTCCCGGCCTGGCTGCGCATCGTCGTCGCCGGCTGGCCCGCACTGGCCTTCCTCGGCGGCACCCTCCTCGCCCACCAGCCCCACACCCCCGAACCCGAGCCCGCCCCGGAGCCCGCACCCACGCCGGAACCCACGCTCGTGGTCGACCGCCCCGAGCCGCCCGAACCGGCACCCGAGATCACCGAACCCGCCCCGGCCCCGGCACTGCCCGCACCGGCCGTCCCGAGCGTGCCCCCGGCCCTGATCGACCACGCCCGCAAGGTCGCCACCGAACACCGCGCCCGCACCGGGGTCGAGATCGACGCGGCCACCCTGCGCGCTCGCCTCGGTGTCCCGGACGACCTGGCCAGCGCCATCGTCGCCCAACTCGCCTGACAGACAAGGAGGTTCCACCATGCGCAAGTTCGACCACCCGTCCGACTACCTCGACGCGGCCCGTGAGATGACCGACTCCGGTCGCCCCACCCTGGCCCGGATGCTGGCCGAGGAAGCCGCCGACCGCACCTCGGACCCCCAGGAAGCCGCCCGCATCCTGGCCGACTTCCCCGGCCGCAGCATCCGGCAGGAGGGCTGACCATGCGCCCCAACCGCTTCTACGACGTGATCCGCATCGGTCCCGTGCGGGTCGGCACGTTCAACAACGGCCGTGGCCAGACCCGGCACACCGCCGCCTGCACCGCCCCCGGCTGCGGCTTCTCCACCGAGCACCGCGACCGTTCCGCCGCCGAACTCGCCGCCCGCACCCACCACTGCACCCCCTGACCTGGAGGGCCGTCCCGTGCAGTTGCCCGACGCCCAGCTCCGCGCCGGCCACATCCCCGCCGACATCTACCGCCAGATCCCGCCCGGCACCGACCTGCACAAGGTCGTGATCGTCCAGCAGGCCCCGCGCTCCTACAAGGGCCCGATCGCCCTGACCCTGCTGATCATCGCCGGATCGGTGGCCGTGCTGCTGGTGATCGCGTTCGTCGCTCAGGTTGTCGCCGGCGCGGCCGTCTCGGTCCTGTCGGCCACCGGCGGACTGAGCTACACGATCAACCGCGCCAGGAAGAGCGGGGAGTTACCCCGCGCGGCCACCCGCCGGCGCTCCCGCTCGCCGCACAAGTCCCTGCCTGCCCGCCCGGTCCGCTCCAAGAGCCGCCGGCACAAGTAACACCCTCCGGGGCGGCCTCTACCGCCAAGTATCCGCCGCCCCGGACGGCTCCACCCATTCCTGATCCAACGGACCCGAAAGGGCTCACTCATCATGCCTCAGCACACCCGGAACCCGCGCGTCTGCCGCGACTGCGACGGCTTCGCCACCGCCGCCATCACCACCGGCACCCGCCACGCCGACGGCACCCGCGCCATCCTCCGCGTCACCTGCCCGACCTGCAAGGGCATCGGCCACTCCACCCCCGCCGGCCTCGCCCGCGCCGGGCGGTGACCGCCGTGACTGACCTCACCCCGACCCATGAGTTCCCCGGCATCCGCATCGGCCTGCACTCCCGAAACTCCGAACCCTTCGCCGACTACGTCTGCGGAAGCTGCGGCGCAACCAACCAGGCCACCGGCGTGGACGGCGTCAAGGCCCTGGTCGAGCGCTGGGAGAACAACCACGGTCCCGCCCACACCAAGGGAGGCAAGTGATGACCACCGCGCTCCCCGTGCTGGACCTCTTCGCCGGTCCCGGCGGCTGGTCGGAGGGGCTGCGCGCCCTCGGACTGCGGGATGTCGGTATCGAGATCGACCCGTCTGCGTGCGCCACCCGCGCCGCCGCGCCGCCCGAGCCCACCCACGCCAAGAACCCCGGACCCGACACCCTGTTCGGCCCTGCCCTGGCGCCGTGGGTCACCATGGCCGAAGCCCTCGGCTGGGGCGCCACCGACCGCCCCGTCCCCACCGTCACCGCCGGCGGCGGCAAGAGCGGCGGACCGGAGCCCTTCCCCACCTCGGCCCGTAAGGCGCTCCTCGACGCCCAACGGCGCGGCGCGTGGGTGCTGCACACCAACCGCAATCAGATGTCCGACGGCAGTCGGCAGACCACCGACCCGCACGGCGCGCCCGCACCTACGTTTACGGCAAAGGCAGGCAGCCAGTGGGTCTTGCGGCACAGCAACCGCCGCAACGCCACCGTCCGCCGCGCCGACGAACCCGCCGCAACCCTGCTGTTCGCCAAGGTCAGCAACGACGTGTCGTGGGAAAAGGACGGCTCCGCCGGTCCGGAATCCGTCCGCATCACCGTGCAGGAAGCCGCCGCCCTCCAGACCTTCCCCGTCGGCTACCCCTTCCAGGGCACCAAGACCAAGCAGTTCGAGCAGATCGGCAACGCCGTTCCGCCGCTGCTCGCCTCCGCCGCCCTGCGCCCCCTGCTCCCCGCCGCCCTGGAGGTCGCCGCGTGACCGACACCGCCACCATGGCGGGCCTGGACCCGGCCACCCTCGCCGACGTGCTGAGGCTGGCCGGGTCTTCGGACCTCGACCGCATCCAAGACCAGATCCGCCGTACCGGCGGCTGCTCCGACCCGATCCACCTGCAAGGCTCCACCGCCACCCGCGACGCGGCCACCGGCTACGTGCTGCACTCCTACTCGACCGACACCGAACCCGGCGGACGCCTCCGTATCGCCTGCGGCAACCGCCGAGCCTCGCGCTGCCCGTCCTGCGCCTGGACCTACGCCGGCGACACCTACCACCTGATCCGCGCCGGACTCGTCGGCGACCCCGCCAAGGGCACCCCGCACACCATCCGGGATCACCCCCGCGTCTTCGCCACGCTCACCGCGCCTTCCTTCGGTCCCGTCCACAACCGCCCCGGCAACCGGCCGTGCCGTTGCGGCGCCCGTCACGCTGAGGACGCGCCCGAACTCGGCACCCCGCTCGACCCCGAGTCGTACGACTACGCGGGCGCCGTGCTGTGGAACAACCACGCCTCCGACCTGTGGCGCTACTTCACGATCTACCTGCGCCGCGAGATCGCCCGCCGGGCCGGCCTCACGCAGAAGGACGCCCGTGAACAGTCCCGCGTCGCCTTCGGCAAGGTCGCCGAGTACCAGAAGCGCGGCGCCGTGCACTTCCATGCCGTGATCCGCTTCGACGGACCCGACGGACCCGACGGACCCGACAGCCCGCCGCCGGCCTGGGCCACCCTCGACGTCCTCACCGACTCGATCCGCGCTGCCGCTGCCCGCGTCGCTGTCGACGTACCGCCCGCGGGAGACCAGCCCGCCCGCGTGCTGCGCTGGGGCACACAGCTCGACGTACAGCCGATTGGCGCCTTCGGCCACGGCGAGGAGATCACCGAACAGGCCGTGGCCTCCTACGTCGCCAAGTACGCAACCAAAGCAGCCGAAACCACCGGCACCGTCGACCGCCGGATCGGCAACAAGGAAGCCCTGACCCTGCTCGGCATCGCCGAGCACCCCCGCCGGCTGATCGAGGCGTGCCTTGACCTGCACTCGCTCTACCCCGAGCGGAAGTTGCGGGACTGGGCTCACATGCTCGGCTTCCGGGGCCACTTCTCCACCAAGTCCCGCCGCTACTCCACCACCCTGGGCGCCCTTCGGCAGGTCCGCGCCGACTACCGCGCCGCCCAGCAACGCGCAGCTCTCGGCCTGCCCGACCCCGACGACGAAGAGGCCACCACGCTCACCCTCGCTCACTGGACCTACGCCGGACACGGCCACACCCCCGGCGAATCCTGGCTCGCCGCCAACATCCGCCGCGACATCCAGCACAACCGCGAAACCGCCCGCCAGGAACTACCCGCCCTGCTCGACCTGGAAGGAGCGCACGTCCATGAATGACCGGTACCTCAGCGTTGATCAGGTGGCCGAACTGCTCGGCACGACCGTGCGGTTCCCCCGGCGACTGATCGAAGAGCGGCGGATCACGTATGTGAAGGTCGGTCGGCACGTCCGCATCCCCGAGAGCGCCGTACGCGACTTCATCGCCGCCAACACCGTTGAGCCGCGTCGCTGCTTCTCGGCCCGCCGGGGGGTGGCTGCCTGATGGCCGGTAAGCGTCGACAGTTCGGTCGGGTTCGCAAGCTCCCGTCCGGCCGTTATCAGGCCCGGTACGTCGGCCCTGACGGGCGGCTTCGGCCCGCTCCCGAGACGTTCCGGACGAAGAAGGACGCGGATGACTGGCTCGCCGACAAGCAGTCGGAGATGCGGCGCGGCGACTGGCACGACCCGGACGCCGGGAAGGTGCCCTTCGGCCCGTACGCCGCTGCCTGGATCAAGGAACGCGAACTGACCGCCACCACGCGGCAGTTGTACGGTTCGCTCCTGCGTCATCACCTCGAACCCACCTTCGGCACGGTCAACGTCGCCGAGATCTCGCCTCCGCTCGTGCGTCGCTGGCGCGCCGACAAGCTGTCGTCCGGCACCGGTGCGACGACCGTTGCAAAGGCGTACGCCCTGCTTCGTGCGATCCTCGGCACGGCGGTCGCCGATCAGATGATCAGGCGCAACCCGTGCACGATCAAGAGGGCCAGTACCGTGCACACCCCGGAACGTCCGACCGCCACTGTGCAGGAGGTCTACGACGTGGCCGACGCGATCCAGCCCCGCTATCGGGCGCTCGTGCTCATGGCGGGATTCCTGGGTCTTCGCTGGGGCGAACTGATCGGCCTGCACCGCCGGGACGTCGACCTTGACCACGGTGCCGTCCGCGTCCGTCGCGCGGTCGCAGAGCTGAACAATGGGCAACGCGAGATCAAGGCGCCCAAGAGTGCGGCTGGCAAGCGCACAGTCTCCATCCCGGCCGTGATCGTCCCGGACATCCGCGAGCACCTGAAGCGGTACGCGGAACCCGGTGCGGACGGCCGAGTCTTCGTCGGTGCCAAGGGTGCGACTCCCCGCCGGAACCACTTCAACCGGCTGTGGCGCACGGCGTGCACCGACGCCGGGATCAAGGGTCTGCATTTCCATGATCTTCGGCACACCGGCAACACTCTCGCCGCGTCGACCGGGGCCAGCACGCGGGAGCTGATGGCGCGCATGGGCCACAGCACCGCTCGCGCTGCACTGATCTACCAGCACGCCAGTGCGGAACGCGATCGGTTGATCGCCGACGCCGTGAGCGGACTCGTCAACAAGGGACGGAAGAAGACCCGGAAGGCGAAGAAGAAGCAAGATCGAAAGCCGAAGGGGCACGCGGGGGACACGGAAGGCTGATCGGAGCCCCCGGAAACGATCAGGGCCAGGCGGAGGATTGATCCTCTGACCTGGCCCTGCGCCGTTCAGAGCGGGCGACGGGAATCGAACCCGCGTAGCTAGTTTGGAAGACTAGGGCTCTACCATTGAGCTACGCCCGCACATGGTGTGCCGCTGATCGGGCGACCGCGGCACAGGAGGCATCGTAGCGGGTCGCGGACCTCGTAGGCCAACGTGTTGGGCTGCGGGTATGCCGCGGCGGCGACTGCCGGTAAACCTGCGGACGCATCCGGTTCGGGCATGTACCCTACGTGTCGCACCAGACGGGGTGTGGCGCAGCTTGGTAGCGCGTCCGCTTTGGGAGCGGAAGGCCGTGGGTTCAAATCCCGCCACCCCGACCACCGACCGAGTGGCGACTCGTGATCGCCTTTTGGGGCGCTGACCCGCTGCGGTTACTATGCAAGCTGCGCGCCCGTGTGTCCCGGCCCACTCGGCCTACGAACTCCTCCGGGCGGCGAAATCCGCCGGACCTGTCTGGCTCCGGCAGAACCCAAGAAGTCAGCCACAAGGAGACCGAACCGTGAAGAGCGCCGTGGAGACCCTGAACCCGACCCGGGTTCGGCTCACTGTCGAGGTGCCCTTCGAGGAGCTCAAGGACAGCCTCGACGCGGCGTACAAGAAGATCAACCAGCAGGTCACGGTGAAGGGCTTCCGCAAGGGCAAGATCCCGGCCCGCATCATCGACCAGCGGTTCGGCCGTGGCGCCGTGCTGGAGGAGGCCGTCAACGACGCGCTCCCCAAGTTCTACACGGACGCGGTCAACGAGGCCGAGCTGAACCCGCTGGGCCAGCCCGAGGTCGACATCACGGAGCTGAAGGACGGCGAGACGCTGAACTTCACCGCCGAGGTCGACGTCCGCCCGGCCCTGGAGATCCCGGACTACTCCGGCATCGAGGTCGAGGTCGACGCCATCGAGGTCACCGACGAGGACATCGACAAGTCGGTCGAGCAGCTGCGTGAGCGCTTCGCGTCCACCACGCCGGTCGAGCGTGCCGCCGAGGACGGCGATGTCGTCACCGTCGATCTGGAGGCCAAGGTCGACGGCGAGGTCCTGGAGGACGGCGTCGCGCAGGGCGTCTCCTACACCATCGGCTCCGGTGAGCTGCTGGACGGCATCGACGAGGCCGTCACGGGCCTCCAGGCGGGCGGCGAGGCCACCTTCACCTCGGAGCTGAAGGGCGGCTCCGCGGCGGGCCGGCCGGCCGAGGTCACCGTCAAGGTCACCCAGGTCGCCGCCCGGGAACTGCCCGCGCTGGATGACGACTTCGCGCAGCTCGCCTCTGAGTTCGACACCCTGGAGGAGCTGCGGGCCGACAGCCGCAAGCGCCTCGCGAACATGAAGCAGTACGACCAGGCCACGCAGGCGCAGGAGCGGGTGCTGGACAAGCTGCTTGAGCTGGTCGAGGTCCCGGTCCCCGAGAAGCTGCTCGAAGACGAGATCAACACCCGCAAGCACAACCTGGAGCACCACCAGCTCGCCCAGATGGGTCTCAGCCTCGACAAGTACCTGGAGCTCCAGGGCAAGACCGCCGAGGAGTTCGAGACCGAGACGCATGAGGCCGCGGTCAAGGGCATCAAGACCCAGTTCGTGCTCGACGAGCTGGTCAAGTCGGAGAAGCTCAACGTCAACCAGGAGGAGCTGACCGAGCACCTCATGCGGCGTGCGGCGTCCTCCGGCATGTCCCCCGACCAGTTCGCCCAGGCCGTGGTCGAGGGCGGCCAGGTGCCGCTGCTGGTCGGCGAGGTCGCCCGCGGCAAGGCACTGGCCGTCGTGGTCGAGGCCGCCACGGTGAAGGACACCAACGGCGAGATCGTCGACCTGGACGACGAGGACGAGGACGAGGACGAGCCCACCACGGAGCAGTCCGCCCCCACCGAGGAAACCCCGAAGTCCTGACCCCGGTCACAGCCCCCCAGGGGCCCCTGGGAACCCCCAGGGGCCCCTCCGGTGCCTCTGGACTCCCCAGGGGCGCGGGGCCGTATCGATATGCGGCTCCGCCGCGCGGGCGAGCCAAGCCCCACCCCCGGCAACCTTGCAGCCCCCTCCGCGGCTCCCACCCAGGGGCGCGGGGAACTGCGCGCCAAGCCACAATGCACCCGCACACACCCCCCACCGCCCCCCCCACGGCGCACAGGCCACATCCCCGGCAACCTTGGAGCCCCCCAGCGGCAGCCCACCCAGGGGCGCGGGGCCGTATCGATATGCGGCTCCGCCGCGCGGGCGCGCCCAGCCACAACGCACCCGCACAGACCCCCCGCCCGATCCACAGCGGCGCAGACACACGGCCCAACCGGCGGAGCCACCCGCTACGCCCGAGGCGAACACCCCCGTCCACGGGATTCCCCGAAGGGACCCGCGCGTTAGGGTCCATGAATACGAGGGCAGGGAAGTCCCCCGAAGCCCCCGGCAGGATTACGCAGGAATACGCAGGAACACGTGAGACGGCCCGGCGCCGTCGTAAGACGAGCAGGTGGATACGTGACGAATCTGATGCCCTCCGCCGCCGGCGAGCCTTCCATCGGTGGCGGCCTCGGCGACCAGGTCTACAACCGGCTGCTCGGCGAGCGGATCATCTTCCTCGGCCAGCAGGTCGACGACGACATCGCGAACAAGATCACCGCGCAGTTGCTGCTCCTCGCCGCCGATCCGACGAAGGACGTCTACCTCTACATCAACAGCCCCGGCGGTTCGGTGACGGCCGGCATGGCGATCTACGACACCATGCAGTACATCCCGAACGACGTGGTCACGATCGCCATGGGCATGGCGGCGTCGATGGGCCAGTTCCTGCTGACCGGCGGTGCCGCCGGCAAGCGCTTCGCGCTGCCCCACGCCGACATCATGATGCACCAGGGCTCCGCGGGCCTCGGCGGCACGGTCTCGGACATCAAGATCCAGGCCGAGTACCTGATGCGCACCAAGAAGCGCATGTCCGAGCTGACCGCGCTGCACTCCGGCCAGACCGTGGAGACGATCATCCGCGACGGTGACCGCGACCGCTGGTTCACCCCGGAGGAAGCGAAGGAGTACGGTCTCATCGACGAGATCATCACGCATGCCTCCGGTGTTCCGGGAGGCGGCGGCACCGGTGCCTGACCGGCCCGGCCACGCCCCGCACCGCCGAGTCTCCAGCCCCCAGAACGCCACCAGGACGGTGAACCTCATGAACAACTTCCCCGGCGCCGCCAGCGGCCAGTACGACGGGCCCCGGCCCGACAGCCGCTATGTCATCCCGCGCTTCGTGGAGCGCACCTCCCAGGGCATCCGCGAGTACGACCCGTACGCGAAGCTCTTCGAGGAGCGCGTGATCTTCCTCGGCGTCCAGATCGACGACGCCTCCGCCAACGACGTCATGGCGCAGCTGCTGTGCCTGGAGTCGATGGACCCGGACCGGGACATCTCGATCTACATCAACAGCCCCGGTGGCGACATGACCGCCCTGACGGCGATCTACGACACGATGCAGTTCGTGAAGCCCGACATCCAGACGGTGTGCATGGGCCAGGCCGCCTCCGCGGCCGCCATCCTGCTCGCCGCGGGTACGCCGGGCAAGCGCATGGCGCTGCCGAACTCGCGCGTGCTGATCCACCAGCCCGCCGGCAGCACCGGCCGCGGTCAGCTCTCCGACCTGGAGATCATCGCGAACGAGTTCACGCGGATGCGTTCGCAGCTGGAGGAGATGCTGGCCAAGCACTCCAACCAGCCGATCGAGAAGGTGCGCGAGGACATCGAGCGCGACAAGATCCTCACGGCGGAGGAAGCACTCCAGTACGGCCTGGTGGACCAGATCATCTCCACCCGCAAGATGAACAACGAGAGCGTCCGCTGACACGGAGTGCGGGTCTCCCCCGTGCGTTGAGCGCGAAGGGGACCTCCTTCGCCGCCCTTGGCGCGGTGCACGTCAAAGTGAACCGTGCCAAGGGGGGCCCGAACGGGGGGCTCGGCAAGGTACCGTCGGACATAAGGCAGCACCAGGAGTCGTTGGGCCCGTGACGTCCAGGCGGCTCCCAGGCGAAGGGGAAGCACACCGTGGCACGCATCGGTGACGGCGGCGATCTGCTCAAGTGCTCGTTCTGCGGCAAGAGCCAGAAGCAGGTCAAGAAGCTCATCGCAGGGCCCGGTGTGTACATCTGCGACGAGTGCATCGACCTCTGTAACGAGATCATCGAGGAGGAGCTGGCGGAGACCAGCGAGGTGCGCTGGGAGGAACTGCCGAAGCCCCGCGAGATCTATGAGTTCCTTGAGGGCTATGTGGTCGGCCAGGAGGCCGCGAAGAAGGCCCTGTCCGTCGCGGTGTACAACCACTACAAACGGGTCCAGGCGGGCGAGAACGGCGGCGCTCAAGGCCGTGACGACGCCATCGAGTTGGCGAAGTCCAACATTCTCCTGCTGGGCCCCACGGGCTCCGGCAAGACCCTGCTCGCGCAGACCCTCGCGCGCATGCTGAACGTCCCCTTCGCGATCGCCGACGCCACGGCGCTCACGGAGGCGGGCTACGTCGGCGAGGACGTCGAGAACATCCTGCTCAAGCTGATCCAGGCGGCGGACTACGACGTCAAGAAGGCCGAGACCGGGATCATCTACATCGACGAGATCGACAAGGTCGCGCGCAAGAGTGAAAACCCCTCGATCACCCGTGATGTCTCGGGCGAGGGCGTCCAGCAGGCCCTGCTGAAGATCCTGGAGGGCACCACCGCCTCGGTGCCGCCGCAGGGCGGCCGCAAGCATCCGCACCAGGAGTTCATCCAGATCGACACGACGAACGTGCTGTTCATCGTGGGCGGTGCCTTCGCCGGCCTGGAGAAGATCATCGAGGCCCGGGCCGGCGCCAAGGGCATCGGTTTCGGCGCGACGATCCGCTCCAAGCGCGAGCTGGAGTCCAAGGACGTCTTCGAGGACGTCATGCCGGAGGACCTGGTCAAGTTCGGCATGATCCCCGAGTTCATCGGCCGTCTCCCGGTGATCACCTCGGTCCACAACCTCGACCGCAAGGCGCTGCTGCAGATCCTCGTCGAGCCGCGTAACGCCCTGGTGAAGCAGTACCAGCGGCTGTTCGAACTCGACGGTGTGGAACTGGACTTCGAACGTGAGGCGCTGGAGGCCATCGCCGACCAGGCGATCCTGCGGCAGACCGGCGCCCGTGGCCTGCGCGCCATCATGGAAGAGGTCCTTCAGGCGGTGATGTACGAGGTGCCGTCCCGCAAGGACGTGGCCCGCGTCGTCATCACGGCCGACGTCGTCCTGTCGAACGTCAACCCGACCCTGATCCCCCGCGACGCCCGCGGGCGCGGCCCGGGCGAACAGAAGACGGCGTAGCCCGAAGCCCGAGCCCACCCAGCGCAGAGCCCCGGCCGCGAAGGACCGGGGCTTTCCTGTGCCGGGTGGCCGGGAGGCGGCGGCGTCAGATCTTGACGCGCACTTCCTTGCGGAACTTGGCCGTCGTCTCGGCCGCCGCCGCCGGGTCGGTGGCCTTGCCGGCGGCGATGTCCGAGTACTCCATGGGCATCACGAAGCCGACGGTGCTGTGGTCGCCCCACACGCAGTACGTCACGTTCATCTTCTTCGCCATGCCCGACGAGGCGTTGGCTGAGTTGTCGATGCTCGCGCCCTGGCACTTGAGGATCGCGCCATCAAGCGAACTGGGCTGGTACTCCTTGGGACTTCCCTCGAAGGTGACGTTCTCGTCCTTGGACTCCTTCTGCATGGCCGCGAAGAGCCCGTCCACGGCCTGCTCCGGGTCGTCGATCGAACCGTAGACACCACCGAAGGAGATGACCTTGCCGCCCAGCGGGTTGCTCTTGTCCTCCACCGTGTAGGAGGCGCTGACGTCCTTGGCGTCCTTGACGCCCCACGACTCGGCGTCCTTCAGGTCGCTCTTCGACATGCTGTTGCTGTCGCTCTCGGACTTCTTGTACTCGGTGAGCACCGTGTCCGGAGTGGTCAGCTTGTGCGGGCCGTCGTCGGCGATGTCCGAGCCGCTGCCGCCGCCCCCGCCGAGCACGAAGTAGGCGCCGACCGCGATGGCCGCCACCACGGCCACCGCGCCGATGACCAGGCCCGTCTTCTTCTTGCCGCCGCCGGCGGCCGGGGGCTGCGGGGCGCCGTACGGCTGCTGTCCGTACGGCTGCTGTCCGTAGGGCTGCTGGCCGTACGGGTTCTGCTGCGGGGGAACCCCGCCCTGCTGCGGATAGCCGTAGCCGGGCGGAGCCGGAGGGTTCTGCTGGGGATAGCCGTAACCGGGCTGCGGCTGCTGCGGCGGCACCGGCGGCTGCTGCTGCGGCACGGGCGGCTGCTGGGGGTACCCGTAGCCGGGCTGGGGTGCCTGCGGCGGCTGGCCGTAGGGGCCCGGCTGACCGTACGGCCCGGGCTGCTGGGGCTGCCCGCCGTACGGGCCCGGCTGGTTGTGACTCATTTCTGGGTTCCCCTCCAGATGCTTATGCGTTCCTCACATCCTCGCGCAGCAGCAGGAAGCACACCGCATCGGGGGCCGCACCGTTACAGAACAAACGCGTTTCGGGACTGGGTCGTGACACCTCTAAACTGACCCCCGTGACCGAGAACGCTCAGCAGCAGCCACCAGCGCCCGACACCGAACTGCCGACCCAGTACGCGCCGGCCGACGTAGAGGGGCCGCTGTACGAGCGCTGGGTAGAGCGCGGTTACTTCGAGGCCGACGCGAAGAGCGACAAGCCTCCGTACACCATCGTCATCCCGCCGCCGAACGTCACCGGCAGCCTGCACCTCGGGCACGCCTTCGAGCACACCCTCATCGACGCCCTCACGCGCCGCAAGCGCATGCAGGGCCACGAGACGCTGTGGCAGCCCGGCATGGACCACGCCGGCATCGCCACCCAGAACGTCGTCGAGCGGGAGCTGGCGAAGGAGGGCAAGTCCCGGCACGACCTGGGCCGCGAGGCGTTCGTCGAGCGCGTCTGGCAGTGGAAGGCCGAGTCCGGCGGGCAGATCAGCGGCCAGATGCGGCGCCTGGGCGACGGCGTCGCCTGGACCCGTGAGCGCTTCACGATGGACGAGGGCCTGTCGCAGGCCGTCCAGACCATCTTCAAGCGGCTCTACGACGACGAGCTGATCTATCGCGCCGAGCGCATCATCAACTGGTGTCCGAGGTGCCTGACCGCGATCTCCGACATCGAGGTCGAGTACCAGGACGACGACGGCGAACTGGTCTCCATGAAGTACGGCGACGGGGACGACACCATCGTCGTCGCCACGACCCGGGCCGAGACCATGCTCGGCGACACCGCGGTCGCCGTCCACCCCGACGACGAGCGCTACCGCCACCTGGTCGGCAAGCTCATCAAGCTGCCGCTCACCGACCGCTCCATCCCCGTCGTCGCCGACGAGCACGTCGACCCCGAGTTCGGCACCGGCGCCGTCAAGGTCACCCCGGCCCACGACCCGAACGACTTCGAGATCGGCCAGCGGCACGACCTGCCCGCCATCACCGTCATGGACGAGCACGCCGTCATCACGGCCCCCGGCCCCTTCCAGGGCCTGGACCGCCTTGAGGCCCGCTCCGCCATCGTCGGCGCCCTGCGTGCCGACGGCCGGATCGTCGCCGAGAAGCGGCCGTACGTGCACAGCGTCGGCCACTGCTCGCGCTGCAAGACCACCATCGAGCCGCGCCTGTCCATGCAGTGGTGGGTCAAGGTCGGCCCGCTGGCGAAGGCCGCCGGTGACGCGGTCCGCGAGGGCAAGGTCACCATCCACCCGCAGGAGATGGAGAAGCGGTACTTCGACTGGGTCGACAACCTCCACGACTGGTGCATCTCGCGGCAGCTGTGGTGGGGTCACCGCATCCCGGTCTGGTACGGCCCGGACGGCGAGGTCGTCTGCGTCGGCCCCGACGAGCAGCCGCCCACCGGTGCGGGCTGGACGCAGGACACCGACGTCCTCGACACCTGGTTCTCCTCCGGTCTGTGGCCGTTCTCCACGCTGGGCTGGCCCGAGCAGACCGAATCGCTCGCGAAGTTCTACCCGAACTCCGTCCTGGTCACCGGCTACGACATCCTTTTCTTCTGGGTCGCCCGGATGATGATGTTCGGCCTGTACGCGATGGACGGCATCCCGCCGTTCCACACCATCGCCCTGCACGGCATGGTCCGCGACCAGTTCGGCAAGAAGATGTCGAAGTCCTTCGGCAACGCGGTCAACCCGCTGGACTGGATGGACAAGTACGGCTCCGACGCGCTCCGCTTCACCCTGGCGCGCGGCGCCAACCCCGGCGTCGACGTGCCGATCGGCGAGGACTGGGTCCAGGGCTCGCGCAACTTCGCCAACAAGATCTGGAACGCGACCCGTTTCGCGCTGATGAACGGCGCCACGGTCGAGGGCCCGCTGCCGGACGCGTCGCGGATGTCCGCGACGGACCGCTGGATCCTCTCCCGCCTGAACTCGGTCGTCGCCGAAGTCGACGCCTACTACGACGACTTCCAGTTCGCGAAGCTCTCCGACGCGCTGTTCCACTTCGCCTGGGACGAGGTCTTCGACTGGTACGTCGAGTTGTCCAAGACCACCTTCCAGGCGGGCGGCGAGGCGGCCGAGGTCAGCAAGCGCGTCCTCGGCGAGGTCCTGGACGTCACCCTCAGGCTGCTGCACCCGGTCGTCCCCTTCGTCACCGAGACCCTGTGGACGACCCTCACCGGCGGCGAGTCGGTCGTCATCGCCGACTGGCCCACGGACAGCGCCTTCCGGGACGCGGACGCGGAGCGGGAGATCGAGACCCTGCGGTCCGTGATCACGGAGGTCCGCCGGTTCCGCGCCGACCAGGGCCTCCAGCCGGGCCAGCGGGTCCCGGCCCGCCTCACCCTGGACGGCACGGCGCTGGCGCCCCACGAGGCGGCCATCCGCCAGCTACTGCGGCTCCAGCCGGAGGGCGACTCCTTCACGGCCACGGCGACCCTGCCGGTCTCCGGCGCCGAGGTCGCGCTGGACCTGTCCGGCACGATCGACGTGGCCGCGGAGCGCAAGCGGCTCGCCAAGGACCTGGCCGCCGCGGAGAAGGAACGCCAGCAGGCCCAGGCCAAGCTGGCCAACGAGGCGTTCCTGGCCAAGGCCCCCGACCAGGTGATCCAAAAAATCCGCACCCGCCTGACCAAGGCCGACGAGGACATCACCCGCATCCAATCCCAACTGACCAACCTCCCCCCGACCTAACCCCCCACCCACAGTCCCCCGCGCCCGAAAGCGAAAGGGGCGCGGGGAACTGCGCGCCAAGCCACACCCCACCCGCACCCACAAACGATGCCGCCCCGCCCCGTACCGGCAGGCGCCGTTCAATCGCAGCCACCGGGGCCACAAACGCGCCCGGTAGGGGCGCGGGGAACTGCGCGACAAGCCACGACGGCGCTGCACCCGCCAGATGACGGGCACCGCATCGAAGGGGCGCGGGGAACTGCGCGACAAGCCACAACGCACCCGCACCCACAAGCGAAGCCCCAGCCACCCCGCACCGGCGCCGCAGGCACCCCGCACTCACAAGCGAACCCCCAGCCAACCCCAACCGCCGAAGCCAGCGCAGCGCGTCCGTAGACTTGACCCCGTGAGCGACGCCCCGCAAGAGAACGACCACTCCGCCCCCCTCGACGGCTTCGACGAGATCATCGAAGCCGAGACCTCCCGCGACCCCGACCTCGCGGTGATCGAGGCCGGCAGCCGCACCCTGCGCACCCAGGGCGGCCCGGCCCAGGCCGACGCACCCGCCCGGCCGACCGACCCCGAGGTCGACAAGGCCCTGCGCGAGGTCGAGGCGGAGCTGGCCACCCGCTGGGGCGAGACCAAGCTGGAACCCTCCGTCACCCGCATCGCGGCGCTCGTCGACGTGCTGGGGGAGCCGCAGCGGGCGTACCCGTCGATCCACATCACGGGCACCAACGGCAAGACGTCCACGGCCCGCATGATCGAGGCCCTGCTCGGCGCCTTCGAGCTGCGTACCGGCCGCTACACCTCGCCGCACGTCCAGTCGATCACCGAGCGGATCAGCCTGGACGGCGCCCCGATCTCCGCCGAGCGGTTCATCGAGACGTACCGGGACATCAAGCCGTACATCGAGATGGTCGACGCCCAGCAGGAGTACCGGCTCTCCTTCTTCGAGGTGCTGACCGGCATGGCGTACGCCGCCTTCGCGGACGCGCCGGCCGACGTGGCCGTCGTCGAGGTGGGCATGGGCGGCAGCTGGGACGCGACGAACGTGATCGACGCGGACGTCGCCGTGGTCACGCCCATCGACCTGGACCACACCGACCGGCTCGGCGTCACCCACGCGGAGATCGCCGGCGAGAAGGCCGGGATCATCAAGCAGGGCGCGACCGTGATCATGGCGCAGCAGCCGGTGGACGCGGCGCAGGTGCTGCTGAAGAAGGCCGTGGAGGTCGACGCGACGGTGGCCCGTGAGGGCCTGGAGTTCGGGGTGCTGGCGCGGCAGGTCGCGGTCGGCGGCCAGTTGCTGACGCTGCGCGGGCTCGGCGGCGAGTACCCGGAGGTGTACCTCCCGCTGCACGGCGCCTACCAGGCGCACAACGCGGCCGTGGCGCTGGCCGCGGTGGAGGCGTTCTTCGGCGTCGGCGCGCAGCGCGCCGAGCCGCTGGACATCGACACCGTCCGCAGGGCCTTCGCGGCCGTGTCCTCGCCGGGCCGCCTGGAGGTGGTACGGCGCTCGCCGACCGTCGTCCTGGACGCGGCGCACAACCCGGCGGGCGCGCGGGCCACGGCCGAGGCGGTCGCGGAGGCTTTCGACTTCAGCCGGCTGATCGGCGTGGTGGGCGCGAGCGGCGACAAGAACGTACGCGGGCTGCTGGAGGCATTCGAGCCGATCTTCGCCGAGGTCGTCGTCACCCAGAACTCCAGTCACCGTGCGATGGACGCGGACGAGCTGGCGGCGATCGCCGTGGAGGTGTTCGGGGAGGAGCGGGTCCAGGTGGAGCCGCGGCTGCCGGACGCCCTGGAGGCCGCGATCACCCTGGCCGAGGAAGAGGGCGAGTTCGCGGGCGGCGGCGTGCTGGTCACGGGCTCGGTCATCACCGTGGGTGAGGCCCGACTGCTGCTCGGAAAGGGCTGAGAGACCGATGCGTACGCTGTGCTCCTCGACCTTGATCGGCGAGGTCTTCATCATCGGCTTCGCCGGGCTGGTCGCGATGAAGGACCCGGATCTGACGACGTCGACGGTGTGGACGGTCAGCGGTATCGCGATGTTCCTGTGCGTGCTGCTGTGCGGTGCGGTGACACGGCGTGGGGGCGTGGCGCTGGGCTGGGCGTTGCAGATCGCGCTGATCGCCTCCGGGTTCGTCGTGCCGACGATGTTCTTCCTCGGCGTGATGTTCGCGGCGCTGTGGTGGGCGTCCGTGCACTTCGGGCGGAAGATCGACGAGGCGAAGGCGAGGTTCGCCGCGCAGGCCGCGCGGGCCGGGGCCTCGGGAGCTGACGCTGCGTAATGAGGTGCCGGACACGCCCTGTAACCTCGTCCCACCGCACATGTCCGCACGAAGGAGCCCTCTCGTGACTCAGCGCACCCTCGTCCTCCTCAAGCCCGACGCCGTCCGGCGTGGCTTGACCGGCGAGATCATCAGCCGTATCGAACGGAAGGCCGGCTGGCGGATCACCGCGCTTGAGCTGCGCACGCTTGACGAGGACACGCTGGAGCAGCACTACGGCGAGCACAAGGGCAAGCCCTTCTACGAGCCGCTGGTCGAGTTCATGGCGTCCGGTCCCGTGGTGGCGCTGATCGTCGAGGGCGAGCGGGTGATCGAGGGGCTGCGTGCCCTGGCGGGCCCGACCGACCCGATCGCCGCGGCGCCCGGTTCGATCCGCGGCGACTACGGCGTGATCGTCCGCGAGAACCTGATCCACGCGTCGGACTCCGAGGAATCGGCAGCCCGCGAAATCAAACTCTTCTTCCCCAGCCACGCCTAACCCCACGACCCCGCGCCCCCAGGGGGCGCGGGGAACGGCGCGCTAAGCCACGACGGCGCTGCACCCGCCCCCCGCTGCCCCGTTGCCGGATCGACCCCGGGCTGGGCCGGCGCCCCGCAGGGGGCGCGGGGAACTGCGCGCTAAGCCACGACGGTGCCGCACTCGAATCACGTCCCCCGCTGCCCCGCTGCCGGATCGACTCCGGGCGGGGTCGGCGCCCCGCAGGGGGGCGCGGGGAACGGCGCGCTCAGCCACGACGGTGCCGCACCCGCCCCGGCAGCCCCGCCCCCCGCTGCCGCCGTAGCCGGGGCTGCCGCCGTAGCCGGGGCGTCCGGGTTCGGCCAGATGGGTTGTGGTGTCCGTCGTTCGGGGAAGTTCTGCGGAAATTTCTGAGGGCGCGTCAGCGGCAGCGGGCGCCTGAGCTGTGGTTGGCGTACCTTATCGGCCGCCGCTCGGCATATGCGTGGCGATCGGGGGAACGAGTGCCCCCGTTGGCCCGTCTCCACAAGCGAGGCGGCTGCGCGCATGATGACAATGGCGAAGACCCTCGCGCAGTGTTCGTGCAGGCGCGTCTACCATGGAAGCCTTCACGTCACCGCACCCACTTCGCCGACCTGAAAAGCCCTCAAAAGCTCCCAGGAAGGCCAGACGAATCCTGATGGGGAACTCAATGTCGTTCATCGGCCGTGACATGGCTGTCGACCTCGGGACCGCCAACACGCTGGTGTACGTCAGGGGTCGCGGGATCGTACTCAACGAGCCGTCCGTGGTCGCGATCAACACCAACACCGGTGGCATCCTCGCGGTCGGTGCCGAAGCGAAGAAGATGATCGGACGGACGCCGGGCAACATCGTGGCCGTGCGCCCGCTGAAGGACGGTGTCATCGCCGACTTCGAGATCACCGAGCGGATGCTCCGCTACTTCATCCTGAAGATCCACAAGCGGCGGTATCTCGCCCGGCCGCGTGTCGTCGTCTGCGTGCCCTCCGGTATCACCGGCGTCGAGCGCCGCGCCGTCATCGAGGCGTCGTCCCAGGCCGGCGCCCGCCAGGTGCACATCATCGAGGAGCCCATGGCCGCCGCCATCGGCTCCGGGCTGCCGGTCCACGAGGCCACGGGCAACATGGTGGTGGACATCGGCGGCGGTACCACGGAGGTCGCGGTCATCTCGCTCGGCGGCATCGTCACCGCCCAGTCCATCCGCGTCGCGGGCGACGAACTGGACAACGCGATCATCCAGCACATCAAGAAGGAGTACTCCCTCCTCCTCGGTGAGCGGACGGCCGAGCAGATCAAGATCACGATCGGTTCGGCGTACGACCTCGACTCCGACGAGCACACCGAAATCCGCGGCCGGGACCTCGTGTCCGGGCTGCCCAAGACGGTCGTCATCTCCGCCGCCGAGGTGCGCAAGGCGATCGAGGAGCCCGTCAACGCGATCGTCGACGCGGTCAAGACGACCCTCGACAAGTGTCCGCCGGAGCTGTCCGGCGACATCATGGACCGCGGCATCGTGCTGACCGGCGGCGGCGCCCTGCTGCGCGGCCTCGACGAGCGGCTGCGCCGGGAGACCGGCATGCCGATCCACATCGCCGAGGACCCGCTGGACAGCGTGGCGTTGGGCTCCGGCAAGTGCGTCGAGGAGTTCGAGGCGCTTCAGCAGGTTCTGGACGCTCAGCCGCGCAGATGACACAACTCTTCGATTCCGCCGTACGAGATGATCCCCTCTCGTACGGCGGATCGTTGATATAGAGGCATAAGCTCCCGCAATTGGGCCCCCAGGGTGTGCGCTTAGGGTTCGCGCTCCGAGGGGGCCACCCGAATTCCTATAGGAAGGGCACGGCCGCCGCACGTGAGGGACACGAAAGAGAGCCGGCTGCTCCTGGTGCTGCTGATCGCCATCGCGTTCGCGCTGATCACGGTGGATATCCGCGGCGGCCAGAACTCCCCGGTCGACGGTGCCCGGCAGGCCGCGGCAGCGGTCTTCGGTCCGATCGAGAACGGGGTGTCCTCGGCGGTCGATCCCGTCGGCAACGCGGTCTCCGCGATCCGCGACTCCGGTGAACGCCATGACCGGCTCGCCCGGCTGGAGAAGGAGAACGCGGCCCTCAAGGCGAAGCTCGGCAGCGACGACCGCAACCGCAGCCGCCTCAATCAGCTCGACAAGATGCTGAAGATCGCGGGTGAGGGCCAGTACGGCATCAAGGGCGCCCAGGTCATCGCCATAGGAGCGGCCCAGGGCTTCTCCTGGACCATCACCATCGACGTCGGCGCAGGCGACGGCATCAAGCGCGACATGACCGTCCTCAACGGCGACGGACTCGTGGGGCGGGTCACCACCGTCGGACCCGACACCGCCACGGTGCTGCTCGCCAGCGACCCCGACTTCACCGTCGGCACCCGCCTGGAGGGCAGCGACGAACTCGGCTTCGCCTCCGGGCAGGGCGACCGCCCGCTGCGCGTCGAACTCCTCAACGGCAAGGCGGAGGTGAAGAAGGGCGACCGGCTCGTCACCTTCGGCTCGCAGGCCGACCGGCCCTTCGTGCCCGGCGTGCCCGTCGGCGTCGTCTCCCGTGTCGACCCCTCCGGCGGCGGTCTGACCCGGATCCTGTCCGTCACGCCGTACGTCGGCTTCACCAAGCTCGACATCGTCGGCGTCGTCGTCCAGGCCCCCAAGAAGGACCCGCGTGACCAGGTGCTCCCGGCCAAACCCAAGCCGACCCCGACCCCGACGGTGACCGTCACGGTGACCCCGTCCGCGAACGCGGCCGGCACCGGCGACCGGCAGCAGAACAACGGCACCGACCGTCAGCAGAACAACGGCGGCGACCAGCAGCAGAACGACAGCACCGGCCGGCAGCGGGACAGCAGCACCGATCAGCCGCAGAACGGCGGCACCGATCAGCCGCAGACCGACACGACCGATCAGCAGCAGTAGGAGCTGAATCCCCCATGCGCGTCAACCGGATCCTGCTCTCCACCGCCCTGGTCGTCGTCGCCCTGGTGCTCCAGGTGAGCGTCCTCGCCCGCCTGCACCTGCCGGGCGCCGTCCCCGATCTGCTGCTGCTCACCGTCCTCGGCCTGGCCCTGGTGTACGGCCATGTCGGCGGCGCCCTCGTCGGCTTCGGCGCGGGCCTGCTCGCCGACCTCGCGCCGCCCGCCGACCACGCCGCCGGCCGCTACGCCCTGGTGCTGTGCGTCATCGGCTATCTCGCCGGGCTCGCCAAACCCGACTACGGCCGGCTCAAGTCGGCCACCGGTTCCATGCTCGTGGTGGTCGCCGCCGCGATCGGCTCCACCCTGCTGTACGCGGGCGTCGGCGCCCTCGTCGGCGACACCGCCGCCCGCCATGTCGGCCTCGGCGGACTGCTGTTCACCGCCGCCCTGTACGACCTGCTGCTGGCGCCGTTCGTGGTGCCCGGGATCATGGCCCTGGCCCGCCGCGCCGAGAACGACCCGCTCGCCGAGAGCGGTGCGGCGGCCAAGGGCACGGACATCTCCTCCGGCTGGCTCTCCTCCGGCACGGGGCTGCGCATCGGCGGCCAGCGCGGCGGCCTCGGCGGTCTGAAGGCCAAGGCCCGCATCCGCAGCACGCGCGTCGGCCGTATCAAGGGGGTCAAGCGGCTGTGAGACCACGGCAGTTCACGACGGACGTGCACAGCTTCATCGGATATGACACAGGCATCCACTGAGAGGGGGCGGCAACCACAGTGACCAACGCCCACCCGTCTCCCACCACCACCCTTGAAGGAATGGGCTTCGCCCATGACTAACATCCCGGAGACCGGGCGGACCCCACGGGTTCAGATCCGGCTCGTCGTCATCCAGATCCTCGTCCTCTCCCTGCTCGGCACCCTCGGCGGCCGGCTGTGGTACCTCCAGATCCGCGAGGGCGCCGCCTACCAGAAGGAGGCGTCCGGCAACCACGTCCAGCAGGTCGTCGCGCCCGCCGTGCGCGGCGCCATCCTGGACGCGCGCGGCGTGCCGCTCGCCGACAACGAGACCCGCCTCGTGGTCTCCGCCTCCCGTACCGAACTGCTCAAGCAGAAGGACGACGGCAAGGCGGTCCTCACCAAGCTGGCCGACGTCCTCGGCATGTCCCCCGAGGAGGTCATGCTGAAGGTCCGGCTGTGCGACGCCAAGACCCCGCAGCCGTGCTGGAACGGCTCGCCGTACCAGCCGATCCCCATCACCGACGAGGCCACCCCCAAACAGGCCCTGCAGATCCGCGAGCGCTCCGAGGACTTCCCCGGCATCACCGCCGAGCCGGAGGCCGTACGCCGCTACCCGGGCCCCGGCAAGGCCAACACCGCCCAGGTGCTCGGCTACCTCTCGCCGGTCACCGACGACGAGATCCAGCAGGCCAAGGACAGCGACTCGCCGTATCTGCGCTCCGACATGGTCGGCCGCAGCGGTCTGGAGCGCCAGTACGACAAGGAGCTGCGCGGCAAGGCAGGCGTCACCCGCTACGAGGTCGACAACCTCGGCCGTGTCATCGGCAAGGCCGAGTCCGACGCCGCCGAACCCGGTGCCAACCTGGTCACCAGCATCGACTCCCGGGTGCAGCGCGTCGCCGAGTTCGAGCTGGACAAGGCGATGAAGACGGCCCGCCAGCAGTTCGACAAGATCACCGGGACCAACTACAAGGCGGACTCCGGTGCCGTCGTCGTCATGGAGGCGAGGACCGGCCGGGTCGTCGCCATGGCCTCCGCGCCGACCTACGACCCGAACGTCTGGGTCGGCGGCATCTCCGCCAAGGACTACCAGGCCCTCACCGGGAAGAACTCCGACTACCCGCTGCTCAACCGGGCCATACAGGGTCAGTCCGCGCCCGGTTCGACATTCAAGGTGGTCTCCACGGCCGCCGCCGTCGAGGCCGGCTACACCTGGAACGGCGGCTACCCCTGCACCAGCTCCTACTCGGTCGGCAACCAGGTCTTCAAGAACTTCGAGGGCGAGAACTTCGGACCCATCTCGCTCGGCCGGGCCCTTGAGGTGTCCTGCGACACCGTCTTCTACGGCCTCGCCCACAACGAGTGGAAGAAGGACGGCGGCATCAACCCGAAGAAGGGCCAGGCCAAGGACTACTTCTTCAAGGCCGCCCACCAGTTCGGCCTCGGCAAGGAGACCGGCATCGACCTGCCCAACGAGGTCACCGGCCGCGTCCCCGACCGCCAGTGGAAGCAGGCGTACTGGGAGGCCAACAAGGACGCCTGGTGCAAGAGCGGCAAGAAGGACGGCTCCTACGTCGAGAAGATCGCCTACGAGAACTGCCTCGAAGGCAACCAGATGCGCGCCGGTGACGAGATCAACTACTCCATCGGGCAGGGCGACACCCTCGTCACCCCGATCCAGGAGGCCGTGATCTACGGCGCCCTCGCCAACGGCGGCACCATGTACACGCCCACCCTGGGCAAGGCGGTCATCAGCGCCGACGGCAAGACCGTCCAGGAGATCAAGCCCAAGGCGCACGGCAAACTGCCGATCAACCAGGCCGCGCTCAAGGGCATGGACGACGCCCTCGCCGGCGTGGTCACCCGCGGCACCGCCGCCTGGAAGTTCGGCGGCTGGCCGCAGAACAAGATCCCGCTGCACGCCAAGACCGGCACCGCCGAGGTCTACGGCAAACAGACCACGTCCTGGCTCGCCACGTACTCCAAGGACTACACGGTCATCATGACCATCGCCCAGGCCGGTACCGGTTCCGGGGCCTCCGGTGAAGCCGTGCGCAACATCTACAACGCGCTGTACGGCGTCCAGGCGGACGGCTCCATCGACAACAAGAAGGCGCTGCTGCCCACCCCGCAGAAGGGCCTGCCCAAGGTCCGCACGGACGGCACGATCACCTCCCCGAAGATCTCCGACGACCCGGTCAAGGACGTGCTGACCTCCCCGTCGCCGTCGGCGTCCACCGACGGCACACCGCCCGCGGCGACCACCTCGCCCGGCACGGGCAACAGCAACACCCGCAGACGGCGGCCACGCCGCCGGGGCAGCCGGAGGGTGCTCACATGACCGGCGCGAACAGCTTCTCCGTCTCCGGGTACGGGCCCGACAGGGCCGGCTGGACCCGCCTCTTCGCCCGCGACTCACTGGCCCGCCGCCTCGACTGGCCGATACTGCTCGCCGCCCTCGCCCTGTCCCTGCTCGGCTCCCTGCTGGTCTACTCCGCGACCCGCAACCGCACCGAGATCAACCAGGGCGACCCGTACTACTTCCTCATCCGCCACCTCATGAACACCGGCATCGGGTTCGGCCTGATGATCGGCACCGTCTGGCTCGGCCACCGCGCCCTGCGCAACGCCGTACCGATCCTGTACGGCCTCTCGCTCCTCGGCGTGCTGCTGGTGCTCACCCCGGTCGGCTCCACCGTCAACGGCGCCCACTCGTGGATCGTGCTCGGCGGCGGCTTCTCGCTCCAGCCGTCCGAGTTCGTGAAGGTCACGATCATCCTCGGCATGGCCATGCTGCTCGCCGCCCGGGTCGACGCCGGCGACAAGAAGTACCCCGACCACCGCACCGTCCTCCAGGCCCTGGGGCTGGCCGCCGTACCGATCCTGGTCGTACTGCTCATGCCCGACCTCGGCTCGGTCATGGTCATGATCATCATCGTCCTGGGCGTGCTGCTCGCCTCCGGCGCGTCCAACCGCTGGATCTTCGGCCTGATCGCGGCGGGCGCCTTCGGCGCGATCGCCGTATGGCAGCTGCACATCCTGGACGACTACCAGATCAACCGGTTCGCCGCCTTCGCCAACCCGAGCCTCGACCCGTCCGGCGTCGGCTACAACACCAACCAGGCCCGGATCGCCATCGGGTCGGGCGGGCTGACCGGCGCCGGGCTGTTCCACGGCTCACAGACCACCGGCCAGTTCGTACCGGAACAGCAGACCGACTTCGTCTTCACGGTCGCCGGCGAGGAACTGGGATTCGTCGGCGCCGGCCTGATCATCGTCCTGCTCGGCGTGGTCCTGTGGCGGGCCTGCCGGATCGCCCGCGAGACGACCGAGCTGTACGGCACCATCGTCGCCGCCGGGATCGTCGCCTGGTTCGCCTTCCAGGCGTTCGAGAACATCGGCATGACCCTCGGCATCATGCCGGTGACCGGACTGCCCCTGCCGTTCGTCTCCTACGGCGGCACGTCGATGTTCGCGGTATGGGTGGCGGTGGGGCTGCTCCAGTCGATCCGGGTGCAGCGCCCCATGTCCGCCTGAGACCGGCCGGCCGGGTTCACCCGGGTGACAGCGGAAGTCTTCCCGCCCTTCACCCGGGCCTGACCCTGCCGTACCGGCCCTGCTGCCACTAGATTCGGTCCATGGCGGAAGCGAAGCGCGAGATCGAGCGCAAGTACGAAGCCGACGAGAGCGGTCTGCCCGACCTGACCGGCGTCACCGCAGTGGCGGACGTCCTGGACCGGGGCGTCGTACAACTCGACGCCACCTACTACGACACCGCCGACGAGCGCCTGGCCGCGCACGCCGTCACCCTGCGCCGCCGCACCGGCGGCACCGACGCCGGCTGGCACCTCAAACTCCCGGTCGCCCCCGGCGTCCGCGACGAGATCCACGCCCCGCTCTCCGACCGCGTCCCCGGCACCCTCGTATCCCTCACCCGCTCCCGGACCCGCGACGCCGCACTGATCCCCGTCGTCCGGCTGCGCACCGCCCGCGACCTGCGCCACCTCGTCGACGCCGACGGCACACTCCTCGCCGAGGTCAGCGTGGACACCGTCACCGCCGAACGGCTCACCGGCCACGGCGGCACCGCCCAGTGGACCGAGATCGAGGTGGAACTCGCCGAAGGAACCGCCCCCGGCCTCCTCGACAAGGTGGACAAGCGGCTGCGCAAGGCGGGCGTACAACCCTCCGCGTCCCCGTCCAAGCTGGCCCGCGCCCTCGCCGACACCGCACCGCCGGACGGCACGGACCGCCCCGAACGCCCGGAGACACCCGCCGAACCCGTCACCGCGGGCGACCACGTCCTCGCCTACGTCCGCGCCCAGCGCGACGCGATCATCGAACTCGACCCGGCCGTACGACGCGACGCGTACGACTCCGTGCACCGCATGCGCGTCGCCACCCGCCGGATGCGCAGCGCCCTGCGCTGCTACGGCAAGGTCCTCGACCGCACCGTCACCGACCCCATCGGCGACGAGCTGAAGTGGCTCGCCGCCGAACTCGGCGTGGACCGCGACCGCGAAGTACTCACCGAACGCGTCACCGCGGCCCTCGCCGAACTGCCCCGCACCCTCGTCGCAGGACCCGTCCGCGCCCGGCTGCGCACCTGGGCGAGGACCCGCCGCGGCGGATCGCGCCGCCGGCTCGCCGGCGTCCTGGACTCCCGGCGCTATCTGACCCTGCTCGACACCCTCGACGCCCTGGTCACCGACCCCCCGCTGCTCCCGGCCGCGGCCGACAAGCCGAAAAAAGTGATCGCCAAGGCCCTGCGCACGGAGTACGCCAAGGTCTCGGCGCTGATCCAGCAGGCGATCGACCTCCCGCCCAGCCGCGAACGCGACGTGGCGATCCACGAGGCCCGCAAGAAGTCCAAGCGGACCCGGTACGCCGCGGAGGCCGCCACTCCGGTGCTCGGCGACCCGGCCGCCGACCTCGCCCAGGCCATGAAGTCCCTGCAGACCCTGCTCGGCGACCACCAGGACAGCGTCATGGCCCGCCAGGCGCTGCGTGAGCTGTCCGCCGTCGCCCACGCGGCCGGGGAGAACACGTTCACCTACGGGGTGCTGTACGGGCGCGAGGAGCAGCGGGCGGCGGCGGTGGAGGCCGAGCTGCCCGACGCCTGGCAGCAGGCCGCCTCCCGGGCGCCCGGCTGAGCGTGCGGGCAAGGCCGCCGAGCGGGTTAGGCTTGGTGGTCACCCCTTTCAGCTCACGAAGGTTCGCGAGATGCCTGCCGAAGCCGCCGAGGCCGCGGAATCCGTCTTCCCACAGCTCGAAGCCCTGCTCCCGCATGTGCAGAAGCCGATCCAGTACGTCGGCGGAGAGCTCAATTCCACGGTCAAGCCGTGGGACTCCTGCGATGTCCGCTGGGCGCTCATGTACCCGGACGCCTACGAGGTCGGCCTGCCCAACCAGGGCGTCATGATCCTCTACGAAGTACTCAACGAGCAGGACGGCGTCCTCGCCGAGCGCACCTACAGCGTCTGGCCGGACCTGGAGGCGCTGATGCGTGAGCACGGCGTGCCGCAGTTCACGGTGGACAGTCACCGCCCGGTCCGCGCCTTCGACGTGTTCGGCCTGTCCTTCTCCACGGAGCTGGGCTACACGAACATGCTCACGGCCCTGGAACTGGCCGGGATCCCGCTGGAGTCGCGCGAGCGCACCACCGACGACCCGATCGTGCTGGCCGGCGGCCACGCGGCCTTCAACCCGGAGCCGATCGCCGACTTCATCGACGCGGCCGTGATCGGCGACGGCGAACAGGCCGTGCTCGACCTGACCCGGATCATCCGCGAGTGGAAGGCCGAGGGCCGCCCCGGCGGCCGCGAGGAGGTCCTGTTCCGGCTCGCGAAGACGGGCGGGGTGTACGTCCCGGCGTTCTACGACGTCGAATACCTCCCCGACGGCCGGATCGCCCGAGTGGTCCCCAACAAGTCCGGCGTCCCGTGGCGCGTCTCCAAGCACACGGTGATGGACCTCGACGAGTGGCCCTACCCCAAGCAGCCGCTGGTGCCGCTCGCGGAGACGGTCCACGAACGCATGTCCGTGGAGATCTTCCGCGGCTGCACGCGCGGCTGCCGCTTCTGCCAGGCCGGCATGATCACCCGCCCGGTGCGCGAGCGCTCCATCACCGGCATCGGCGAGATGGTCGACAAGGGCCTGACGGCGACGGGCTTCGAGGAGGTCGGCCTGCTGTCGCTGTCGTCGGCCGACCACTCGGAGATCGGCGACATCGCCAAGGGCCTGGCCGACCGCTACGAGGACGACAAGATCGGTCTGTCCCTGCCCTCCACGCGCGTGGACGCCTTCAACATCGACCTGGCCAACGAGCTGACCCGCAACGGCCGCCGCTCCGGCCTGACCTTCGCCCCGGAGGGCGGCTCGGAACGCATCCGCAAGGTCATCAACAAGATGGTCTCGGAGGAGGACCTGATCCGCACGGTGGCGACCGCCTACGGCAACGGCTGGCGCCAGGTGAAGCTGTACTTCATGTGCGGCCTGCCGACCGAGACCGACGAGGACGTCCTCCAGATCGCCGACATGGCGACCCATGTCATCCAGAAGGGCCGCGAGGTCTCCGGCTCCAACGACATCCGCTGCACGGTCTCGATCGGCGGCTTCGTCCCCAAGCCGCACACGCCCTTCCAGTGGGCCCCGCAGCTGTCGGCCGAGGAGACGGACGCCCGCCTGGAGAAGCTGCGGGACAAGATCCGCGGCGACAAGAAGTACGGCCGCTCGATCGGCTTCCGCTACCACGACGGCAAGCCCGGCATCGTCGAGGGCCTGCTCTCCCGCGGCGACCGCCGCATCGGCGCGGTGATCCGCGCGGTCTACGAGGACGGCGGCCGCTTCGACGGCTGGCGCGAGCACTTCTCCTACGACCGCTGGATGGCCTGTGCCGACAAGGCCCTGGCCCCCTTCGGCGTCGACGTCGACTGGTACACCACCCGCGAGCGCACCTACGAGGAAGTCCTGCCCTGGGACCACCTGGACTCGGGCCTCGACAAGGACTGGCTCTGGGAGGACTGGCAGGACGCCCTGGACGAAACAGAGGTAGAAGACTGCCGCTGGACCCCCTGCTTCGACTGCGGGGTGTGCCCGCAGATGGACACCAGCATCCAAATCGGCCCAACCGGCAAGAAGCTGCTGCCTCTGACGGTGAAGAACGCAGGCCCGACGCCGACTTCGAGCGGCCACGCGCACTGAGGCGAGCGGGGCAGTCGATCGGGTGGCGGAGGCCCTGGCGGGGGCGAGCGAGGAAGAGGCAACGGCCGCGCTGACTGCTGCCGACGTTGACGGACGTCGGCCGGCGTCCCCGAAGCAAAGCCTCCGTACACCCCTGCCGAAGCCGGCCGCCTCCTCGCGCATCCGCTCAGAGGTGAAGTGGGTCTGAGCCCGCTACGGCTGAGTTACGGCCTTGTCTACTGGATCAAGGCGGACCGCTCCGCTCACCGCACGCGGCCGGGCTTGTACTCGTGTCTCTGCCCCGCTCCAGCCCGAACGGCGCCCGGGCCGCGATCACAGCAATGAACCGCCTGAGTTG